>JAAYKH010000003.1 GCA_012522475.1 Chloroflexota bacterium
GGGGATCAGGCGTGTTTCAATGTGCTCTTGTACAGATTGAAGTGCCTTTTCAAAGTTGGCATTCTCCCGTTCCATCTTATTGATCAGAACCATTCTGGGAATGTTGAACTCTTCGCTGTACTGCAGCGCCATTTCCGTTCCCACCTCAAGGCCAGCAACAGAATCCGCGAGGATTAGCGTACCATCAGCCACCCGCATGGCAGAGATAACCTCACCGATAAAATCGGTATAACCCGGGGTATCGAGTAAATTGAGTTTGACGCCATTGTATTCAACGGGCACAACAGCGGCAAAGAGCGAGATTCCACGTCGAACTTCTTCCTCGTCAAAGTCGGAGATTGTTGAACCATCCTCAACCTGACCCATGCGCGTGGTCCCGCCGGTGAAATTCACCAGGGCTTCGACCAGCATGGTTTTTCCCGAGCTGCTATGAGAAGCCAGGGCAATATTACGGATTGATTCGGTTTTATATTCTTTCATTTAAGAGACCTTCCTTGCGTATAAAAATTTCTGATGATAATGTCATGATGCAAAGCTTCATTTTAAGCCAAGAGCTCATAAAAGTCAAAAATTTAAAGGGGAGTGTTACTGCCAAGATGTTGCGTATTCATGGACAAATGGGACATTCCATACAGAGGAATAATATCCGCCAAAGCCCTGGACCAAGGGTGATTTGGATGATAAAGACAAAACAAAAGAGATTCTTCCTAAAGCTAATTACTATCCTTTTTGCAAATATTTTTTGATCCTCCTTGTACTTGGCTTGTTTAACGTATGAAAAGGCTTGAAAGTCGATTGCCTCAAAAATGTCTTATGACGACATAAGCCCAATATCACCTAAATGCCTTTGAATAAGTTCAAACGCACCTGAGACAAAGATACCTACCACGCATGCTATGTGAACAAGCAGGGTATCGTCCAGAAATGATGACAACATGGCAAGCCATAAGACAACAACGACTTTCTGGAAGACAAGCAGCCAAGGTATTAAGGCTTTCACGAGTTATTCTGTACCGCTAACAGGCTGGTTAGAAAGCGAAGAATTCAAGGAATTAGAACAATACAAGCGTAAGCCCAAGTATGTGTGGCAACGCCAGTGGGGGCTGAAAGTATTTGTGTTATCTCATATGCATTGAACCCATACAAAACTTGACACAACCCCCCTCTTACAATACAATATCGACAATAGAAGCTTGCGATATTATATTAAACCATAACCTGTTCCGAAACCTGTTAATGTAATGCTTACAGAAGAGCGCAGAGCACTAATTCTCAGAAAAATCAATGAAAACCAGTTCGTTCAGGTAACCGACCTGGCAGACAAATTTGGTGTCACTCAGGTCACAATCCGCCGAGACCTAGACACTTTACATGAAGATGGCCTTTGCATCAGAAAACATGGGGGGGCAATCTCGAATAAACCTGGCGTGATGCTTGAAATGCCCTATAATATTAAACGACATGAAATGGTGGCGGAAAAACATAGAATCGCTAAATATGCTATCGACCTGATTAACGATGGTGAAACTTTTATCCTTGATTCCGGTTCTACTATATACGCTTTAGCACTTTTACTCAAAACAAAAGTTCGTATTACTGTAACAACCAATGATTTAATGATCGCTATAAAATTGGCAGAAAACCCCAAAATAAATCTAATCTGTACTGGCGGCATGGTCCGTGCATCTGTTTATTCTTTAGAAGGCAGCCTTACAGAAACCGTCATTCATAATATGCGCGTTGATAAAACATTTTTGGGCGCCGATGCCATCTTTCAAGATGGCACTGTTTCAAACGTTAACATGCAGGAAGTTAACATCAAAAGAGCGATGATCAAAGCGAGTGACCAAACGATACTCTTAGCAGATTCATCTAAATTTTCAAAGAAGGGTTTTTATAAAATTTGTGATCTGAAAGATATCGATATCCTTATCACCGATAAGGGCATTTCGGAGGAAGTCTTAGAAATGATTCAATCCTATCCTTTGGAATGTGTCATTATCTAAAACCAGGAAAGGACGGCCTTATTGGATAAATAAAAGCGTTTATTTCTAAAATTACCGTTTTTTATTTGATTTTATTTAGGAGGTTAATGTGAATTTTGTTGAGATTTTAGGCAGCATTTCTGACTTTTTGATGGGTTTAGGTATTCCCGTTCTGCTGCCCCTGATCATTATTGTTTTGGGCTTAATTTTCGGCCAGAAGTTTGCCACCGCTCTGCGCGCTGGTTTGACCTTTGGTGCTGGTTTTATTGCCCTGAACCTGGTTATCGCCCTGTTGATTGATAACATGGTGCCCGTCGTTAATAACCTGGTTGCTGATACTGGCACAAAACTGACCATCCTCGATGTGGGTTGGGGTGTTGCTGGTGCTATTTCCTGGGCAACCAAAGCAAGCGCCGTTGTCCTTCCCGTTGGTCTGCTGGTTAACTTCATTATGTTGGCATTCAAATGGACCAAGACTCTGGACGTGGATATCTGGAATTACTGGAACCAGGCTTTTACAGCTTCTGTGCTCTATCTCGTGACCGGTAGCTTTTTATGGGCCATCATCGGTGTTGTCGTCCACACTGTTTACGCTTTGAAAGTTGCGGATCACACTGCTGAGCGAGTGCAGGAATTCTACGAACTGCCCGGTATCAGCATTCCCCATGGTTGGGCTGTTACCAGCTATCCCATTATCTTTGTGGTCAACTGGGTCCTTGATCGGATCCCCGGCATCAAAGATATTAAATGGGATCAAGGCGCCATTCAGGAGAAATTGGGCGTCTTCGGTGAACCGCTGATCCTGGGTACCATTCTTGGTATCGTTGTCGGCGCAGTTGGTGGTCTCTGGCGCGATCCTGTTGCTC
The DNA here is from genome assembly GCA_012522475.1 of Chloroflexota bacterium. Classification (GTDB taxonomy): domain Bacteria; phylum Chloroflexota; class Anaerolineae; order Anaerolineales; family Anaerolineaceae; genus Brevifilum. Next base: position 2,852 of record JAAYKH010000003.1, read on the forward strand.
TGATCACCCTGGGTGTCACCATTGGTACCGCAATGATCCTCATCCCGAAGATCATTGGCTTCTTCATGGAAGCTCTGACACCACTTTCACAGTCAGCTCGCGAATTCATGAGCAAGCGCTTCGCAGACCGAGAAATCTACATCGGTTTGGACTCCGCTGTTCTGGTCGGCCATCCCGTCACCGTTTCAGCCGCGATCATCTTGATCCCGCTTGTCCTTGGCCTGGCTTTCATCCTGCCTGGCAACAAGGTGCTGCCTTTCGGTGACCTGGCTTCCCTGTTCTATTTCGTAGCCTTTGTTCCTTTCATGACCAAAGGAAACCTGTTCCGCTCGATCATCTCCGGTCTGTTCATCATGAGCGTTGTGATGTACGTGCTGACCTCCTTCGGCCCTGCATTGACACAAATGGCTGTCGAAGTTGGTTACGAAATCCCGGCTGGTGCAGTTGATATCACCGGGTTATCTGCTGGTAACTGGGTTGCCTGGGTCGTTTACCAGGTCGCCCGCTTGTTCACCGGTGGCTAAAATTTTATTAGATCGTCAAATGGACATGTCAGTTGGCATGTCCATTTGACCTTTTTTTTATGATTGGTATTATTGTTTTTATTATGTCACTGTTTTAAATCAAGCTGTCCGAACAAAATCCCATAAGGAAAACAAGGCAAAGATAATGAACTCAAAAAACACTATGAAGGTTGCGTATTATTATGACAACCACACTGTAAAAATTGAACATGAAGCTATCCCGGAACCCGGAGCCGGTGAAATCCTGGTCCAAACCAAAGCCTGCGGTGTTTGTGTGGCCGATACAATGGAATGGTACCTTACAGGAAGAGCGCCGCTTACCTTAGGGCACGAGCCTACAGGTATTATCGCCAAACTAGGTGAAGGTGTGACCGGCTTTAAGGTTGGCGATCGGGTTGCTGTTCACCATCATGTACCCTGCTTAATTTGTGAACATTGCCTCAAAGGCAATTTTACAATGTGTGACACCTTCAAAACCACGCATGTTAAGCCAGGCGGTTTCGCCGAATATTTTATTGCTTCAGCCTTACATGTTGAAAGGGAAACCCATTTATTACCAGACAGTCTCAGTTTTGAGGTGGGCACATTAATGGAACCCCTGGCATGTGTTATCCATGGCATCCGTAAAGCAAAGATTGAACCGGGCGATCGTGTAATCTTAATTGGAACAGGCGCCATGGGATTAATGTTTATCCAAGCGCTTCATTATTATGGTGTGCGTGATCTGATTGTTTATGAAATGCTTGATTGGCGCAAACAAAAGGCAGAAGAGTTTGGCGCACCGCATGTATTTACACCGTTTCAAAATGTCGGTGAAGAAATCGAACGTGTAGCCAGCGTCTTTTCAAAGCCTGGTGCTGAAAAAGTGATTGTCGCAGCCAAAGATCTGAGCGCGATGCGGATGGGTATGCAATTAGCAGCCAAAGGCGGCACGATATTATTCTTCGCAACCCCTCACCCGGATGAATGGATTGAATTGTTCCCGTCAAAGGTATTCTTTGACGAGCTGACACTCACTGGAAGTTACTCTGCCGACCACCTAGATACGCGTATTGCGATCAACTTATTATCCAATGGCGCTGTTGATGGTGAAGCTCTGATCACCCATCGTCACCCACTAGAGAATCTTTCAGATGCAATTTTAAGGACCGCAGGAAGAGAACAGGGCCTTAAAAATGTGATCGTGTTTGATTAATGCTGACCAATTCGAAATATTGTTTTAACAATTAGTAAAGGAGCCAGACTTGGCATATTCAATAGACCTCAGCGAAAAAGTCGCTATCGTTACCGGTGCCGCAAAAGGAATCGGTAAAGCAACTGCAAAAATCCTTGCGCAAGCTGGGGCACAGGTTGTAATTGACGATATCCTCCCGGAAGAGAACATGCAAGATGTGTTGGATGAGATCGAAACGGTAGGACTACGTCCGTTTTACATCCAGGCAGACATTTCAGAAGAAAAAGGCGCAGAAGATTTGATTAAATCAACCACTGATCAATTTTCCCGCCTTGATATCCTCGTTAATAATGCTGGCGTAGTTGCCGATTGGGACAAAAGCTACGCAGTTCACGTCAAAGGCTTATATAACTGTTCCAACTACGCTAAAGACGCCATGCAAGCAACGGGCAACGGGCGAATTGTCAATATCTCCTCCACGTGTGTTCATTCAGGCGGCACCGGGATCCCTCAATATGTGGCTACGAAAGCCGGTGCCTACTCACTCACGCGGTATTTAGCCCGAACATATGCCTCGTTGGGTATTTTAGTAAATGCGGTCATGCCGGCGGTAATAATGAGCGACATGATTATGACGCGCTACAGCAGTGAAGAAGAGATGATTAAACATTACGAGCAAATTATGCCCATAGGCCGAATTGGATATCCGGAAGATGTTGCTAACGTTGTCCTTTTTCTCTGCTCAGAACTATCAAGCTTCCTAACCGGACAGGTGATCGTTGCCGACGGCGGAAGAATGCATATTGGAATTTAAAGGATGGTAATTATGTTAAATAAAAATTGGGTTGAGGAACTTAAACACCTAACTTCTATCCCCGCGTTATGCGGAATGGAGGACCGTTTGGTTACAGAAATGGTCAAACGGTTTAAAAAAATGACAGATGATGTCGTCGTAGACTACCTTGGAAATGTAACTGCTACATTCAAGGGCAAAGACGAGAGCGAGCCGACCCTGTTGGTGTTTGCTCACATGGACGAACTCGGGTTGATGGTCACTAAGATTGAAGACGACGGTTTCCTGCGTTTTGATCGGATCGGCGGCGTGCCAGAGAAGACCCTGCGCGGCCAGTTTGTGGAAGTGCATCCCACAGATGGTGGTGATCCTATCACCGGCTTTATTGGCACACATGCCCACCACCTGACGCCCAGTGATGTCAAAATGGTCGTTCCGACCACCGATAAGATGTATATTAATATCGGCATGGAAAGCAAGCAAGAGGTGCTGGATGCAGGTATTAATATTGGCAGTGGTGTTACTTACCTCCCAGACTTTAAAGAAATCGGGGCGCACCAGGTCACCTGTAAAGCCATGGATAACCGCGTGGGATTACTGTTATTGCTGGCACTGGGTGAACACCTGACGAAAAACCAGCCTAAGGGTACCGTGTACCTGGTTGCGTCAGTACAAGAGGAATTCAGTATCCGCGGCATCATGCCGGTGTTTACCCGCTTGCAACCGACCGCATCCATCTGCCTTGAAATTACCAGTGCGTGCGACACGCCGGACTTGAACCTGCGTTACGATATCCGCCTGGGCGGCGGCCCTGCCGTACTTCAAATGAACTTCCACGGACGCGGCACTTTAGCTGGCCTGATCCCTCATCCGAACTTCCGTCGGTTTATGGAAAAAACCATTCTCGATCTGGGGTTCCCGCTGCAAAGGCAGGTTATCATTGGCGAGATCACAGAAGACGCGTTCATGGTTACCACTGGCAATTACGGCGTTGCTTTTGGACATCTTTCCATTCCCATGCGCCACTCTCATTCACCCGTGGAAACTTGCGACAAAAGAGATATCGAGCAAGGCATGCGCTCTCTGATTGAGATGGTCGATCGTTTTGATAGCTCTTTGAATTTAGAGCGCGGTGTGTAACCAGAAGTCTTTTTCGGCTAAGAATGGTTTTCGTTAACCTGTGAACTAAGCTGACATTGACAAAATAAACAGATATAGGACATTTCATCGACCGATCTCTCTAATGACTATAGGATCCCTTGGGCTGCCTGGTAAAGCGATGCTCAAACCTCATCGGGCTCAGGGTTAAAATTATCAACCCACGCAAGTGAGATCGGTCTTTGAAGACCAAATACAGGGCTGGCCTTGATTGCTCAACGCATAAGTCCGTAATCGACAAGTGGTTTTAATAACGACAAATCTTGGTGAACACAGCCAATAAGAAAGATTGTGATCATTAAAAATGATAAAAATTGCCCCATCGATCGTTTCTGCACCTCTGTTAACCATTGGGTCGGTAATTAAAGAGCTTGAAATTGCCGGCGCAGATTTTATTCATTTCGATATTGAAGATGGTTACTTTGTACCGGTCATGAATTTAGGTGCCAAAATGATCAAAGACTTGCGCCACCTCACCAATTTACCCTTTGATGTGCACCTGATGATGGCTCAACCGGAATGGATTATCCCAGTTATGGCTGACTACGGCGTGGATCGCTTGTCAGTCCATTACGAAGCCTGTCCCTACCCCCGGCGTACGCTTAAGAAAATATGCGATCATGGTATGCAAGCGGGCTTGGCATTCAACCCGGCAACCCCTATCCCAGATTTGCATTTTTGTTTGCCCTACCTCTCGTTTGTTGTCTTGCTAACCACAGAACCTGAAGATTGGTCTGGTGATTATTTGCCGTCGGTATTGGAAAAAATGCGGGAAAACAAAAGTAAATACAAACATTTAGAATGGGTTGTTGATGGTGGTGTGAGCAGTGAAAACATTCATCAAGTGTGGTCAGCAGGTGCAAACACTGTTGTCTCGGGTCGAGCGGTGTTTGAAAACAACGCCATCAAAGAAAATATCATCGCGATGAAGGAAAAATGTCACAACAATTAAGGAAAAACATGAGCACAAACACAGAAGATAATTTTTTAGATATCATGCTGATTGAAGAAGAAAATTTCTTCATCAAAAGCGAGGCGAAAACTTATCAGGAAATCATCAAGGAATTAGGAGAGCATTTATTTTCAAAAGGTTATGTGAAAGATACATTCACACAGGCCGTATTAGACCGGGAAGAAGCTTACCCGACCGGGCTGCAAGCACCTGGCGGTGGGGTTGCTATCCCACATACGGATTCTGAACATGTGATCACCTCGGCGTTGAGCATTGCCACGCTTGACGAGCCGGTTGATTTTCATGTGATGGCGGAACCGGACAAAATTGTCCCGGTCTCGGCCGTTATGATGCTTGCCGTTGCTGACCCCGAAAAAGTGATCCCGGTTCTCCGCAAGGTGATTTCCATCGTTCAGGACGCTGAGGCGATTAAAAATTTAATTAATTCGGTAAGCAAGGAAGAAGCCAAACAAATTGTAATCGACCATATCACAGCATAAACCATTTTGTTTTAAAAGAGCTTGTTCCTGTTAAATGTTTGAATGACAGGCAAAAATACATTATAATTAACAGACTATACCAACAGCACAATTCTTAAACAAAAATCTTAATAAACCAAAGAGAGGAAAATATGGCAAGAAGTGTAAGGATTTGAGTTATTTGCGGTTCAGGTGTTGCTATGGCAATGCACGCTGCATACAAACTCCGTGAATATTTCGCAAAAGAAAAAGTGCCGGTCATCATTGATGGCGGAGGCAATAATGAACTGGCCGGACGGATTGGTGGTTACGACATGGTTGTGAGTAACGCCCAGGTGACCGTTAAGACTGATAAGCCTGTTTTCACCGCTGTCCCCCTTATCACCGGTATTGGAGAAGAAGAGCTGGTTGAAAAAATTATTGCTAAAGCAAAAGAGATTCAAAAAGAATTAGAAGATGCCAGCTAATTCCTATTAATGGCATTCTGATCTTTCCGCCTAAAATTATTTTCAAGTTATTAAATTAAGTAACTTGAAAATTTTTTTTCACAAGGTGGCGTTCAACCATCCTCAAATTGACAAGTATTTATCGCTATCGCGATTGAGTTCACAAATTTTTAATAGAAATTACACTTTGAGATGAATACAAATTTAATATCACTCAAAAAGAATGAGGAAGCAGACAGTCATGGAAAATATGACAAAAATTACAATTGAAGAGAAAATTCCTGGAAAGTCAGCCGATGACGTTTATGAGACTTTCAACAGCGTCTTTGAAGAAGTTGGTTTTGAGATCTGGAAGAAACGCCCAATTGCCTGGCTGTGTATGGCGAAAACAAGCATCGATAGTAAACCCGTTGATGCCAATTTGGTCGTTCGCCCAACCTCGCCGGTGAGTCTTACGTTGATTATGTCCTCACCAACAGCTACCGAAGAGGAAATGTCGGCACTGGCTGAGAAACTGTTCGAGCGTTTTAATGCGAAGTAGGTGACCGCATCCTAAATAATCGAATTATGGTGATAATGACTGCCCCGAAGGTAAAACCATAGTAAAATAGTTTGGGTTATCGAACACCGTGAAAAATTCAAAGGAAACATCTTAACCTGACAAACTAATTTTTTAACATATTTTTGTTTCATCACGAAAGTTAATTGCTGAGGAGGAACCATGAAGAATATCGATATTGAAATTGCAAACGAAGTAGGCCTGCACGCCAGGCCAGCAGCCCTTTTTGTTCAAACTGCATCAAAATACGAGGCGGATATAACAGTTTCGTATGATGGGAAAACAATCAACGCAAAAAGTATCCTGGGTATTTTAAGCCTGGGTGTCGGGAAAGATTCATTAATTACAATTAGCGCAGACGGTGCGGATGAAGAAGCGGCAGTTGAAGCTCTGGTAGATCTTATAGATACGAATTTCGGGGAATAAGTAATTTTTTCGGACGGATTATTTTGTGAACGATCAAATCACATGGTTACTCTTGGGAGGGAATAAGCATGGAAATTATTGACGGTATCCCTGCTTCGAAAGGTTTGGCAATTGGGCCAGGTTTTATCTATTCAGTTGACGATTCTAGACCTGAAAGAAAAATGATTGCGGATTCGCAAAAAGAGGTCGAACGCTACCACGCTGCTATGGAAAAAGCCGATGACGCTTTAAAAGCCCTGTATGACAAAGCCATTGAAAGCATGGGAGAGGAGACCGCAGAGATATTCAATGCACATCGATTGATTCTAAAAGACCCCGAACTCATTAAAGATGTTGAAAGAACCATCGTAAGTGATCATATTTGTGCCGAGTTTTCAGTGTTTCGAGCGTCCGAAGCGGCAGCCAAAATGATGGAGAGTCTTGACGATGAGTATTTCCGTGCCCGGGCAGCCGATATCAGGGATGTCGCCAATCGGGTTATCCAAACATTAAAGGGTAATATCATTGACGTCGTCAACCTTAAGGAGCCCGTCATCATCCTGGCACAAGATTTAGCACCCTCCGATACAGTCAAATTTGATCGCTCTCTAATTCTTGGGTTTTGTACGGCGATGGGTGGCTCTACCTCACACACTGCTATCATTTCCAAAGCCCTGGGGATTCCAGCCCTCGTTGGCACAAAAATACTTCCGAAAGACCTTGATCGCCAGACAATGCTGATCCTCGATGGGAACGAGGGTCAATTAATTATCGACCCGGATGAAGATACGCTCGCGTCTTATTATCGCAAACAGGAACAATTCAACCAACAAAGCCAGTTGGAATTATCGCTCGCCCATCAGCCGGCGACAACTAAAGATGGCGTCAATGTCGAAGTTGTAGCCAATATTGGGAACCTGGCGGATGCAAAAGACGCCTTGGCGAAAGGTGCGGAAGGCGTTGGCCTTTTGAGAACTGAGTTTTCTTTCATGGAACACATGGTCATTCCCGATGAGGAAACTCTTGTAAAAACCTACCATGAGATCTTTGACATCTTTGACGATGAGCCGATTATCGTCCGAACCCTCGACATCGGTGGTGACAAAGACGTGCCGCACCTGTCTCTAACTGTAGAAAGCAACCCGTTTTTAGGCAACAGGGGTATCCGCCTGTGCTTTGAACGCCCCGACCTCTTCAGGCCGCAATTGCGAGCCATCCTGCGTGCCAGCCTCAATACCAATTTGCATATTATGTTCCCAATGATCTCTTCCCTTGGTGAGGTCAGACAGGCTAAGATTCAACTCCAGGAATGTATGGATTCACTGGAAGTAGATCAACTGGAATTCAATCGGAATCCAAAAATTGGAATTATGGTCGAAGTCCCCTCAGCAGCTATATGCGCCGATCAGCTCGCCAAAGAGGTCGACTTCTTCTCAATTGGCACCAACGACCTGACTCAATACAGTTTGGCTGTCGACCGCACCAATGCTGCTGTAGCCCATCTTGGCTCGGAGCTCCATCCAGCCGTGCTGCGATTAATTCACCGGGTGATTGAAGAAGGGCATGAAGCGGGTATCTGGATTGGTATGTGCGGGGAAATGGCTGGAAATGAAACTGCGATCCCAATCTTACTGGGTTTCGGCCTTGATGAATTCAGCGTTACGCCCAGCCTGCTCCCTTCTACCAAAGCAACCATCAGAAAGTGGGACAGGCAAACCGCGAAGAAACTTGCGGAGCAAGCGTTAAATTGCCAGTCGCCCGAAGACGTAAAACGCCTTGTTGAAAAATATCAATAGCCCGCTCTGAACAAATCGTTTCGAGCGTACTTTCTTTGGATAAAATTGTTTCTTGAATTTAAAGTTCTGGCATGCTCCAAAAATGGTTGAATACAATATCAATCCATAAGGTTTTACAAACGAGAAAAGCCTGCACAAAATTCTGTGAAGGTTTTTTTAATGCTGTTATTATCTTAATGCCGGGTTTTTAGTAAAATTCCCATCACTTACCTGCGCGCAGCGCATCCAGCTGAGCAATCAGTTCTGCCCGTTTTTCATCCGCAGCATGGTTGATTTCGTCGACAAGATGTTTAAAATATCCTTGAATTTCACCCCGAGCATGTTCACCGGTTGTGGGTGCAAACAGTAAGGCCACCATACTGCCGACCAATCCCCCAATAAAAGCGCCGAAAATAAAATTACCAAATTTTCGCATGAGCTCCTCCATGATCATTCCAATAAGTTGACAACTCAATTATAGCGCAATCGATGGGGAATGAAAATATCAACATCGCGTAAACATAAAAATGTTCAGAAACCATCACGCTGCGCTGCTGCTTATCACATTAAAACGGTACAATAACATAAAACAATCAGGCGCCATACATGAAATTCTACAAAACCGATCTGACCATCCATACCCGGGGACGCGGCTTGTTTGAAATCACCCCGGAAATCAACGCCTGCATCCAGGATTGGGATGTGCATGAAGGCATGGCTTATGTGTTTGTTCCACACACCAGCGCGTCGCTGGTCATCAACGAGTGTTACGATTCAACTGCACAACGTGATCTGGAAGCCTATTTAAACCGCATCGCACCGGAGGGTGAAAGCTGGCATGCACACACCCTCGAAGGTCGGGATGATTCTCCCGCGCACCAGCGCACTATGCTCACCACAACCAGCCTGTCCATCCCGATTGATATCGGCCGGCTCAACCTCGGCACCTGGCAAGGCATCTATCTGGCAGAACACCGACAACATCCTCACTGGCGAAAAATCCTGCTGCGTGTTTTGGCAGTGGACTAAGGCTATAAAAATAAATCATCAAGGTATCTGACAGTCTTTACGCCATTGCGCGCTCAAACGCCATCATCCTTTTTCCATAATTCATCAGGGGCTGCCCGAAGTTTTCAAAGGTGAGGCGCTTTATTAGGCATAAAAACCCTGCTATAATCGGAGCCAATCATAGCAACTTTCACAAAACAGTGTCTCCAACCAGATGAACACTTATGATAAAACCTTAGCGTTCAAAAGTTCTTTTAACCTTCGCCGGCTTGCCGACGATTTTCCTGGCTGCCTGCGTTTTCACCTCAAAATTAACACGAGAAGAAAGTGAACCCACTCCTGAAATGAACACACCCTCACCAACGTCAGAATTTTTTAAATTACCCGCGCCGCTGTATTACCTGCAGAACGGCCAAATTTGGCGGCTTGATCCAGACATACAAACCACCCGACAAATCACTCATGAAAGCGCCCCTGTCATTTCTTTTGACCTTTCTTCAAATAGCACACTAGCATATGTCAGCGACAACAGCCTGATCACATGCCAGGCAGAGGGCCACGACCGGCAGGTGCTGAGAGCAGGGCCGACACTGCCATTTGTCAACAATGAGGTAGGCAGCCTGAACAATCCTGATCATATCAACAACGCCTTGTATACGCCCTGCTGGTCACCCGACGGGCAAAAAATCGCCTTCATTGAGAACGGTTTACAAATTTACAATTTGGAAACCGGCCAGGCCGAGATGGTCTGGCAGCAGTTAACTACGGTGAGTGAGCCTGTCCTGTTTGATGGCGTGCTTTCGTGGTCGCCGAATGGCCGGTTCCTCATCGTCAGTCAATATCAGTATCCCCTCGAAGGTGAACACCAACGTTGGCAGAGTTTGCTGGAGTTGGGCGAATACTTGTATCCAAATATGAGTTCCCGGAAGGGCAGTACCTTTGCATGGAACCCCGATGCGAGCGACCTGTTCATAGCCAAAGCACTTTTTGGCTCAGATCGTTCTTTGCTGCGCTGTAAGCCAGAGACCGCCCAATGCCGGATGATCGCTGAATTCGAACCTGCCCGCAGGTATTTTTTCTATGCACATCCTTTCGTGAACGCAGAAGGGCGCCTGTTGGTGTTTATGGGCTCATCGAACGAACCCGTTGAACCGCCTGTAGGTTTCAGCCTGATCAGCCTGCGGCCTGATGGCTATGAGCGCAAAAAGCTGCGTAACGATAGCTACCAGATTGAATCCGCGCTGTGGTCACCCGATGGGAGCGGGGTGTTGATTGTCACCGCACGGGAAACAGATGCAGCCCCAAAAGGACAACTTCTTTGGTTAAGTGTAGAAGATGTCCCCGCAGTCCCACTATCATTGCACGAGGTGACAAACCTGCGCTGGGGCATTGATTGAGCGTTCTTTCTACAATAAAAACGCAACTCAATCCAATAATTGGTTGCCAATTAATGAGATTAATGGGGGGTATTCCCTACGGGGTGACTTTTCCTTTTAAGATCAGTTTGCTGAGCAGGTAAGTAAGCGGCGTGACGATAATCAAAACAGCGAGCGGCGCCCAAGTCTCGCTCATTTTTAAAAACTGCACAAAAGCGGCCAGCAAACCAAGGCTCAATAAATACTGCACCAGATACACCAGGGGAAACAGGGCAAACTTTTTATAAGACAGGGGGCTATTGAACACCACCAATGAATTGTAAAAATACGCCAGGACAATCCCAATGAGAGAAGATGCGGGGTAAGCAATCGAATAGGCCAAAACCAGGTTGAAGGCCAGGTACAACCCGTAAGTTAGCACGGTGTTGACCCCGCCGCCCAATGCCCATAAGAGCACATCTTTGTGCTTTTGCCATACGTTTTGAATTAATTGCCTGACTACAGCCATTCTTTACGCCGTCTTATTTCCCGGCACCATCACCAAAAAAAGCGGTCACAGCCTGCGTCACCCGTTCAGCCTCAGCTAGGCTCAGCACCGGGCTGATGGGCAGACTCAACTCGGTTTGGGAAATTTCCTCGGCCAGGGGGAAGGCGCCGCGAGTAAAGTTCAAATCTGCATAGGCTTTGGAAAGGTGAGGTGGAATCGGGTAGTGGATCAGGGTTTCAACCCCTTCACCCGCCAGATAGGCCTGCAGTGCATCCCGATGGGCACAGCGCAGCGGGTAGATATGCCACACATGGGTAGACGAGTCAGGAACATAGGGCACAGTCAACTCGGGTATCCGTGAAAAAGCTCGGGTGTACACGTCAGCAATCACCTGGCGGCGGCGATTCCAGTCTTCAAGGTAAGGTAGTTTGACGCTCAGCAAAGCTGCCAAGACTTCATCCAGGCGAGAGTTAAACCCTTTCCTTTCGTTTTCATATTTTCTTTTTGAACCATAATTGCGTAAAGAGCGGACAGCCTCTGCCAGATGGTCATCATTGGTGGTTACCGCACCCGCATCACCCAGAGCGCCCAAGTTTTTCCCCGGATAAAAGCTGAATCCGGCAGCGTGCCCTAAAGCGCCGCACATACGACCCCGATAGCGCGATCCATGCGCCTGGGCGGCATCTTCAACCACAACCAGGTTATATTGTTCCGCAATTGCCATGATGGCATCCATCTCCGCAGGTTGTCCGTACAGATGCACCGGTAGGATCGCACGGGTCTGCTCCGTGATGGCCGCGGCAATTCGGGTCGGGTCAAGGTTATACGTACGTGGGTCTGGTTCAACGGGAATGGGCTGCGCACCGGCATAGGTAACAGCCAACCAGGTGGCAATATAGGTATTGGAAGGTACGATCACTTCATCACCTGGCCCGATCTCATAAGCCCGCAAAATCAGGTGCAGAGCCTCGAGTCCATTACCCACACCCACACAATGCTTCACACCCACATAATCCGCAAATTCCGCTTCAAAGGTTTTTAACGCCTCACCCAAAATATACCAGCCAGATGCGAGCACCTGCGAAAATGCCAGTTCAAGTTCGCTCTGAATCTCGGCGTTGATCTTTCGCAAATCGAGGTAAGGAACGTGTTTCATGCTGATCCTTCCCGTACTGCGGATAGAAAATCCTCATAATCGTTAAAATAATCATTTTCAGCAAAAGGCTCAGAGGCCAGTACCAGGCACACCGAACCACTTGAAAAGTTCCTCAGTTCGCGCCAAAATACCGGCGGAATGAGCAAGCCCTGGTAAGCCCGGTTCAGCGTGTATTCACAGCGGTTGGTTCCATCATCAACGCTTACTTCAAAACTGCCCGAAATCGCGATCAGGAATTGCTGACAGGTCTTAAGTGCATGCCCCGCCCGGGTCGCCCCTCCTGGAACATCGTAGAGATAAAAAACCCGTTTAATTTCAAAGGGAATATGTTCTAAATTTTCGACAAAGGATAGCGAGCCGCGCTCATCGGAAAATTTTGGGAGGTCTATTATTTTACAAAGATTGTCATCAGCGTTCATTTTTAATTCCTTCAACGCAACCAAAAGCAAAAGAATGTACCGGTCATAACCATGCAATTATAATCGTTTTAGAAAATCGCTCCTGATTTTCTGAACTGTGAATTTCTCATCAATCCAGCAGTTCAATTTCCACCACAGATTCCGGTGCGCCATTAACCTCGTCAAAGATGCGCCAGATATACTGCCCGATAATACCCAACATGGTCAGAGTCAGCCCGGAAAGAAAAGCAGTCAGAGCGAATAAAGACGCGAAACCCGGTACCTCTCTGCCCTGAATGAGTACATGCAGCACCACGTACAGTCCATAAAGAAAGCTAACAACCGCCAGGAAAATCCCAACCCAGGAGATGAAATGCAGCGGGATGACAGAAAAACCTAAAATTGAATCGATAAAATAGTTGAATTTCTTAGCGAAAGTCCAGCGCGATTTCCCATGCTTGCGTTTCTGGCGTTTGTAACTGATCTTCACGGGTTCAAATCCTAAGGAATAGGCAAACAGTGCGGTATTGATGTTCTTCCCACTGGCCAGCATATAGGGCAGCATTGTCTTATCCATCAAGGCTAAGTCGAAGCCCCCTTTGGGGTAATCTTTGATTACTAAACTTCGCACCAATTTATAAAACAAATTGGCAAAGAGGGTCGTCAAGGGCGGGTCTACGCGGGCTTCACGTGTGCAGATTACAAATTTATTGCCCGCCAACCAGTAATCGACCATCGTTTCGATTAATTCAGGGGGGTCTTGCAAATCAGCCGAGAGCGCGCAAAAACAATCACCCGTCACATACCGATAGCCGGTCTTCTCAGCGCGGATATTGCCAAAATTCCGAGACAATTTGATCAGTTTGGTGGCCGGCCGAGCGTGTTTGATTTTCAAGAGTTCAACAAAAGAATCATCACCCGAACCGTCATCGACAAAGATCAGTTCCAGCGCCACCTCTCTTTTTAGCAAGTTACGTTCTAATGTTTGCAACGCTTCAAATAAAAAGGGCAGCGATCCCTCATTGTAATAAACTGGCACAATAATCGAAAGTGTTTTCATGATTTCAATAACCTGCAAATTCTAGATCCGTCAGCAAAACTAAATCTACAACTATGCTTTACTTTACTATGCTTAATTTTATCACGAGCTTAAAAGCCTGCACACTCAAAATTCCGTAGGTTCATTATTGATCGTTTCCTGCTAGTACAGCCACCTTGACAGGGTTCACGCCTGAAAGGTATGCTTATCTCCACCAGATCACACCCCTGTCAACAGCAGAACGAATAGGAACAGCCAGATGCCCAAACCAGCTCAAAAACCTAACTATACCGGAAAATTTTCTGAGATTTATGACCTGTTTTATGCCCATAAAACCTATACCCAGGAAGCAGATTTTGTGCAGGCTCAACTTTTGAACTTTAGCAAAAAAACCGCCCACAAGATCCTCGAGCTGGGATGCGGCACCGGAACACACAGCTTTCACCTGGAAAAAAAGGGGCACCAGATCGTCGCCATCGATCTTTCACCGGACATGATCAATAAAGCCAAAATCAAGGCGGCATCCATCGGTTCAAGGGTTAGCTTTTTCGCCCAGGACATGCTCTTGCTAGATCAACCAGCGCGTCCATTCGACGCGGTCATCTGCCTGTTTGATTCAATTTGCTACATAACTGAAAATGCCGATTTTGAATCCCTCCTGGCCCGTATCCACGCCCACCTTACACCCAGTGGATTGTTCATTTTCGAGTTCTGGAACGCACCTGCTATGATTAAACACCTCGACCCGATTCGGCTCTCCCGCTTACAAAATGGTGCAGAGACATACCTGAAATTATCCGAGGCAGAACTGGATTACCAACGCCAGCTGTATAAGGTGAATTACACGCTGTATGAAGTCAGGGCAAATGGCACCTGCCAAACTTATACCGAGCAGCACATCAACCGCTATTATCAAATTCAGGAGATAGCGTATTTTCTATCCAAAACGGGTTTCACACCCCTCAAATGGTTTGCAGGTTACTCTGAAGACGAAATCATCACCGGCGACACCTGGAACATTCTCTGTGTGGCACATTCCTGACACATGCAATAACCTCCAATGCTCACGAGAATGCTGCATCACCACGCGTAACATAATTATCACCCAGTTCAAATCTTTTCACACGAAAAGCATGACCTCTGCCGACTTTCGGCCTTCAAACAATCAATTTTATAAGAAAAAAGACACCCCCGCTTTCCGGGGGTGTCTCAATCTCCTTAAACGCTGTGTAAATGCCCTATTTCACTTTGTCCATAGTTATTCCCAGGGCAGCAGCAACGCCCTCGGCGTAGGCCGGGTCGGCTTTCAGGCAGTTCTGAATATGCCTGATCTTGATAAATTCAGGCGCATCACCCATGTTGCGGGCAGTGTTCTCAAATAGCACCTGTTGCTGTTCTTTGCTCATCAGGTGGAACAGTTTACCGGGCTGTGTATAATAATCCGAGTCGTCTTCGCGGAAATCCCAATTATAGGCTGCGCCAGAAAGTGCTAAAGGCGGTTCCCTGAATTCAGGTTGTGCTTCCCATTCACCATAACTGTTGGGCGTATAGCCCAGGGTGGCACCAGCATTGCCGTCTACGCGCAGCTGTCCATCGCGATGTGAGGGGTGCGCATCGGCACGTTTGGGGCTGTTGACCGGGATTTGGTGATGATTGACGCCCAGGCGATAGCGTTGAGCATCCCCGTAGGAAAACAGGCGTCCTTGCAGCATCTTGTCAGGCGAGAAGCCAATACCGCGTACGATCGCAGCCGGGTTAAAGGCGGCTTGCTCAACATCCTGGAAGTAATTCTCAGGATTACGGTTTAATTCCAGCACACCTACCTCGATCAACGGAAATTCATCCTTGTACCAGACCTTGGTCAGATCAAAGGGGTTGTAGGGCATCTGCCGGGCCTGCTCCTCAGTCATCACCTGGATTTGCATCGTCCAACGAGGGTAGTCGCCCCTGGCGATGCTGTCAAACAGGTCGCGCTGATGGCTCTCACGGTCGCTGGCGATAAGGGTTTCAGCTTCTGCATCGGTCATGTTTTTGATGCCCTGCTGAGTTTTCAGGTGAAACTTCACCCACACGCGCTCATTTTCGGCATTGATCATGCTGTAGGTATGACTGCCATAACCGTTCATGTGGCGGTAAGAGTAGGGGATGCCGCGATCGCTCATGGTGATCGTCACCTGGTGCAGCGCTTCTGGCAGGCTGGTCCAAAAATCCCAGTTATTTTTCGCTGAACGCAAATTGGTCTGTGGGTCGCGCTTGACAGCTCGATTGAGGTCCGGAAATTTGTGCGGGTCGCGCAGGAAGAAGACCGGTGTGTTGTTGCCTACCAGGTCCCAATTACCCTCTTCAGTATAAAATTTCGTGGCAAAACCACGGATATCACGCTCAGCATCAGCCGCGCCGCGCTCGCCAGCAACGGTAGAAAAGCGCACAAACACCTCGGTTTGCTTGCCAATTTCAGAAAAAAGCTTCGCCTGGGTATATTTGGTGATGTCATGAGTGACCGTAAATGTGCCAAAGGCACCAGAACCTTTAGCATGCATCCGCCGTTCCGGAATCACCTCTCGGTCAAAGTGGGCCAGCTTTTCCAGGTACCATACATCCTGTAACAACATGGGCCCACGCGGGCCAGCTGTCATGGCATTGTCGTTTTCAGGGACCGGGGCCCCTGCAGCGGTGGTTAATTTCTTTTTGTCGCTCATTACTACTCCTTTTCTCAACTTTTAATTGTTTTTTTGACACTCAGGGCACAACCCTGAGAAGTACACATCTTTTTTTTCAATCTGAAAGCCCTGCAAACCAGCAGTATTAATCTGACCCATATCGATATCAAAATTGAAAATTTGTCCGCAGCGTTCACAGCGAAAATGTCCATGGTTTTCCAGGATTGGATCATAACGTTGCGCGTCGTGTTCAATGTTCAAAACTCGCACCAAACCGGCCTCAATCAATGTATGCAGGGTGTTGTAAACGGTCGCTTTTGAAAGAGAGGGGATTTCAAGCGAGAGGGCGGCAAAGATATCCTCCACCGTGGGGTGCCTTTCAGACTGGTTGAGGTAAGCCATAATTCTAATGCGTTGGTAGGAAGGGCGAATCCCTTTCCGGGTCAGCAAATTGGCAGTGGTGGATAATTCTTTTGAAAGCATTTTTTAGAATCATTCTTATTTTAGAATCGTTATTATTTTAGAATCATTATTATTTTACTCATTGTGGCTAACTTGTCAAGTGAAATAAAAATTCTGGTTGTTTAACTTTCAGCCAGGTTCCGGTGATTGGCGCCCGATGACATTTTTACTCAATCGGCTCAACCACATCTTCCCACCAGGCGGGCTTAGTACAAGTTTTCAAGTAAAAGTATGCCTCTCATTGACAATGAGAATCGGGGCTTCATTGTTTTTTTAACCATCAAATCCAAATTTTAGTGGGGGAGTTACTTCGATAAGTTAATCCTTTAGAAACGATGGTGGAGGTAAATCAAACCTGAAAATGAAATAGTTTTTCCTGGCACACACTGTGTACACAGAAGTTTGGTAAACTTTTAAATAGCCATATCTGGTTAACAATGTCGTATGATGCGCCCTGACGTCAATGGCTCAGGAGCTGATGCGTTTTGCTATCGATGATCACACACAGTTTTTTAAAAACAGGATAAATTGAAGTTTGAAGTTTGTTATCCGCCATTTGAATTGTCACAATAAACACGATTGATCATAACTATTTGCCAAATCAAGGAGTCCGAAATTGTCCATTAAATTGATCCTGGCACCTGCCGCAGCCGGCAAAACCCAGGCCTGCCTGCAGCGCATTCAATCTCTCCATGAAACCGAACCCCTGGCGCCTGTTTGGGTACTCGTACCGGACGCGCAAAACGCGGCCTATTTTCGTCAGCGTTTAAGCCGCATCGGCGGTGGGGTGAGCGTTAACGTGGGCACCTTCCGGGCGCTATACGTTGACCTGTTGGAACGGCAGGGCTTGTTCACCCCAGTGATCACTGCCGCCTTGGAGCACCGCCTGGTCAATCAGATCGTGGAGGGCGCCTACGCCGCTGATGAATTAGATCATTACACTGCCATCAGAAATAAGCCAGGTTTCATTGGTGCCTTGCAAGATGTTTTCTCCGAGTTGCGCAGCGCTTACATCTCCCCGGAGCGATTCCTTGCTTACACCCATATTTCACCGCCTGCCAAGCAGGAACTCGCCCGCTTGTATGCGCGTTTCATTGCCCAGCTGGAGGCCATCGGCTGGATCGATCGTGACGGGCAAATTTGGGAAACCATCGCTGCCCTGGAAGGCGATCCACAAGGAGCAAGCCATATCCGTTTGCTGATCGTGGATGGGTTCACCGCCTTTGCTGGCGCTCGGCTGGCGTTTCTCAAACAGCTCGCATCCCAGGTGGGCGAGGTGCTGATCACACTACCTGGCGTGCAGGGCTCATCTCGCGCAGTCGACCGCCGAACCCGGGCGGTAATCCAAACCCTGCTCAACGAACTCTCACCCATGGTGAGTGAGCTGTCCGCCACACCCCACCTTCCGCCTGAAAGCAAACATCTTGAACAGCACATCTTGGAACCCGGTGAATACCCCAAAATACAGGCCTCCAGCCCATTCTTTCTGGAAACTCAAAACCAGGGCGAGGAAGCTCGTGAAGCGCTGCGCTGGGTCAAGCGCCTGCACAAGCGCCATGGGGTTCCGCTCTCAGACTGTGCCCTGTTCGTCAGCCACCTGGAAACCTACCGACCCCACCTGCGAGCCGCCGCTGATGAGTTCGGGGTCAAAATATACTTCTCTCACCCGGACAGCCTTATGAAATCACCAGCGGTGCAATCGTTGCTTAATTTGCTGGAAATGCCCCCTGAGGACTTCACGACCCGGGCTGTGATCAACACCCTGCGCTCGCCCTATTTTGATTTTGGACTGGACGAGAAGGATATTGACCATTTGGAATTAGTCAGCCAGATGGCGCGCATCGTTGCCGGGCAGGGGCAATGGACGGAGGCCTGGGAGATGCTTTCAGCAACTCGCCGTGATGCCGGGGAACCCCTGGATGATGAACGCCAGGTAAGCAACCCGCTGCGCGACGTCGATCTTACGGCTTTGCGCCAGCAGTTTGTTCGCTTTTGGCAGGTTTTTGATGAAATCGAAACGCCCCGCACCCAAACTGAATGGGTCGCCTGGCTGGAATCCACCCTGGCGCACCTACAATTTTACAATCTACTCTCTGGTGAGCGTGACCTGGAAGCCTGGCAAACCCTGGGCGAAACCATGAGATCCCTCATCCTGAGTGAACAGGTGCTCGGTGGGTACCCGGTTAATTACGAATACTTTTTATCCGTCCTGGTGGGCGCAGTTCAGGGAGCACGCCTGGATGAACCCCGCGAAGCGCGTCGAAATGCCGTATTTATCAGCGGAATCCAACATGCCGCAGCCTCTCGCTTTAAGGCGGTAGCGCTGCTGGGCTTCTCCGAAGGGTTGTTCCCAGTCGTAGAGCACCCCGATCCCTTCCTGGATGAGCACACCCGGGTTGATCTGGGTTTGGACCCGCAGTTGGGGCGCGAGCAGGTCAATATTTTCTACCAGGCTTTTGCCCGCGCCGACCGTTACTTATTGTTCACCCGTCCGTACCTAACTGAACATGGTGAGCGTTGGGAAGCCTCTCCTTACTGGCTCTCTGCAGTCAGTTTATTCGAAAAAGAGGCCGTGCAGAAGATCAGTCCGAACAGGGTCCGCCCTCAAGCAGAAGCTGCCTCGCCCCAGGAGCTGCTGTTTTGGGCGGTACAGCAACAGAACCTGCATTACAAGGACGATGACGAGCTGGTTTCCAGTTGGAAGGAACTCGCCCTTGCCAGAACAATCCTCAATGCCCGACGGATGAAAGTACCACAAAGTCAATACGAAGGTGATCTCAGCGCTCTGGCAACAACCTTTAAAGCAACCTATTCACCTGATCACACCTGGAGCGCCTCGCGTTTTGAGACCTACGCCACCTGTCCGCATCAATTTTTTATTCAAAATCTGCTGAAGCTTGAACCGAAAGAACCGCCCGAGTTGGGTTTGGACGCGGCCCAGGTCGGCAGTATCCTGCACGAGGTTTTAGAAAAGGTGTATCGGGCAGCAGAAGACATCACCGACCTTGACGCCCTGTTGGCCATCCTGGAGGACCATGCCGCCAGCGTCTTTGCACAAGCCCCGCATAAAGAAGGCTTTCGCCCGTCGCCGCTGTGGGAGGTTGAAAAAGACCAGTTTATCGGCATGCTGCGCAAGACAATTGAAGCTCTCTATACAGAAAGCCTGGGCTGGACACCGATCCGCTTTGAAGAGAAGTTTGGTATCAGCAATACTCCCGACCTGGTCCTCGACCTTGAAACCGAAGAAGTTCGTCTGCGCGGGTTGATCGACCGGGTGGACAGGAATGAGCTTGGGGGTCTCCGGATCATTGATTACAAAACAGGCGGATCAAACCTGTCCAACAAAGACCTGATCAGCGGGCAACGCCTGCAAATGCCGATCTATGCCCTGGCAGCCCAGCAAGCCCTGCGTTTGGGCACGGTTGAAGAAGGTTTTTACTGGCAAATCCGCGCTGCAAAGCCAAGTTACTTTAAGTTATCGAAATTTAAAAACGATGAGCTAAAAGGGCCACAAGGTGCCTACATGACCACCCTCAACCATATCAGGCGCATCCTGGAGGGTGTTCGTTCAGGACAATTCCCTCCCATCGCACCCAGGGATGGCTGCCCAAGCTATTGCCCGGCTGTCCAATGGTGCTGGCGTTACCAGCCTCGCTTTTAGAGAAAGAGGTATGATGACCGATCCTCACATTAAAAAAATACTGGATACCCTCAACCCACAGCAATACCTGGCTGCTACCGATCGTGGGCGGGATGTGGTCGTTACAGCCGGCGCGGGCAGCGGTAAAACAAAGACTCTGGTCGCGCGTTATACCTCGCTTTTAGCTGAAGGAATTCCGCCTCGTCGGATTGCAGCGATTACCTTCAGCATCAAAGCGGCACGCGAGATGCGTTCCCGGGTGCGTGAGACTCTGTACGAGCTGCAGCAAGATGCTACGACTGAAGAAGAACGCCAGAAATGGCTGGCGCTCTCTGCACAAATGGACGCTGCACGCATCAGCACCATCCACAGCCTGTGCACCGAGATCCTGCGCGCCCATCCCGCCGAAGCAGGCATTGATCCCCGCTTTGAGACCGTCGATGAAAGCCTGGCAGCCGCCTTACGCCTTCAAGCGGTAGAGGATACTCTCAAAGCACTGGTGGATGAAAAATCCTATGCACCCTTATTAAATAATATTTTCCTGTTTGATTTACGGGCAATGCTGAAAGACCTCCTTAACCGCCGTTTGGAAGCCAATGAAGCCTTTAATCAGCAGGTGGATCACCTTGCACTGATCACCGAAATGCTGCATGGAGGCATGCACAATCCGATCATCAAAGATGCTATTTCCGCCCTGCGGGGGATGTCTCTGGATGAGTTAATCAGCGACGCAAATGAAAAATTGGCGGGTATGGTTCAGAATCTGCTGAACTTGTGGGGTGAAGCAGAACGCGCCATGGACCGCAGCGACCTGTTTGGCTGTGCGGCAGCACTTTACCAGGCCCGGCGTTCATACATGAAATTGAACATTGGAAAAAACGGTTATACGAAGGAGATAATCCGGAATTTACAGACCAACTTCGACCTGCTAATAAACCCAATCACAGGTGGAAAAGAGGCTGGCGATCAGGTTCCAGACCCAGAAATAGAAACCTTATTTAGCGAATTACGGCTGCTGCTGCGGGACGCCTATGTAACTTTGTGTCAGAACTACCAAAACCTGTTGCAAGTCCGCCAGGCTCTCGATTTCGACGACCTGGAGCAGGGCGCACTACAGCTTTTACACAATCATGCTGCTATCCGTCAACACTGGCAGGACGAACTGGACGCCATCCTGGTGGATGAATTCCAGGATACCAACCGCCGCCAGCAAGGTATCATCGAAGCCCTGGCTGGCCCCCTGGGGCGCTTGTTCATCGTCGGCGATATGCGCCAGTCGATTTACCGCTTCCGCCAGGCAGATGTGACCGTTTTTAAACACGTGCAGGATCGCATCAGAGCAGAGAACGGTCAGGTCATCGATCTGCCGCTGACTTACCGGACACATCAACCGCTGCTGCAGGCCATCGACGACCTGCTCTCCCCGGTGATCGGTACCCAGCCCGACCCGGCGCGGGATTATTTCGTCCCCTATTCAAAAATGGAAGCCTTCCGCAAGGAACCACCCGGGCACACTCAGCCGCCCCACATCGAGCTGGTAATCGGCACAGCAGAAAACGCTGAAACCGCCCGACCAAAGGCCGCCCAGGCGCTGGCGTTACGGTTGCTGCAGCTTAAAGAAGAAGGACAGGTTCAAACCTGGGATGAGGTCGCACTGCTATTTCGCGCCTCAACGGGTTACGCAGATTATGAAACGGCACTGGAAGAGGCGGGTATCCCCTTCGTGACGGTAGCAGGTCGGGGGTTTTATGATCGCCCGGAAATTCGCGACCTGATCAACATCCTGAGGGCGCTGGCAGACCCGCTGGACGATCTTGCTTTTGCCGGTTTGCTGCGTTCTCCGGCCTTCGGATTGAGCGACAGCGCGTTGTTCCTGCTGCGTCAATCCGGACTGCCCTACTGGGAAGCTTTGCAGGCGGATCTCTCTGTTTTGAATACCCAGGATTGTAAACGAGCCCACAGGGCCTATGAAATTGTTTCTCAGCTCCTGCCCCTGGTCGCCCGCATCCCCGTGGCAGAACTGCTTCCCAAAATCGTCAACGCAACCCAATACCGCGCCATCCTGGCTGCAACGGATGTGAAGGACAATCAACATGGCGCCAGTACAACCGGGGGTCGCCTGTGGCGCAACCTGGATAAACTTCTAGCCGACGCTCTGGCCAGCGAAGAACTGCGTGTGCGCAATTACCTGGACATGATCGAAACTCTCAATGACGCGGGTGCCCGCGAAGGTGAGGCCTCTGCTGAAGCCCAGGGGGCTGTACAATTGATGACCATCCACAAAGCCAAAGGCCTGGAGTTCAAAGTGGTCATACTGGCAGCCGCCAGCCGGGAGACCAGATCGCCCGGCGAACTAGCGTACCTGTTCAAGGAACTGGGCGTGGCGTTCAAACTTGATCCTCCGCCCATGCTTTACAACCTGTCTAAGCATATTGATAAAGACCAGAATGCAATGGAGCAGTTGCGGTTATTGTACGTTGCCCTGACACGCGCTGAGGACAAATTGATCATCAGCGCTCATGCCACCCAAAACGAGGAAGGAAAGCTAAGCTTTCGCGCGTGGGGAAATATGCTTGTCGAGGGTCTCGAGTTGATGAGCGAGGACTTGCATCTTGCCGATGTTGAGCCCTCTGAATTCCGCACATCATCCAACCAACCCCTGCGAGTGTGGTGCTTGAGTGATGCCCACCCGACGCCTGAAATCTTTCTCCCCGTTGAGGTCGGTGAAAAGTTGGAGGTCAGCAAACTCTGGCCGTTGTATCATCCCATCCAGGTTAGTGATCTGGAATCAGCAAGCGATGAAGGTGAGGAGCAGATCGATCCATCAAGTTGGTGGAGTATCAACCAAGATAGCGCACATATCGGGAAAATCCTGGGGATAATGGTACATAAAGCGCTTGAACGCTGGCGCTTTCCGGGGGAAACAGGTTTCGAGCAGATGTTGGACACAGCAGCGTTGCGTGCCGGGCTCGTTCAGGAAGATCAACGATCCGAACTCATCCAACAGGCGATCGTTCTGCTTGAACGCCTGCAGACACATCCTATCTGGGGTCAAATCAACGCCAGCACTGAGCGCCTGCACGAGGTTCCTTACACCTTGCAGGTGGGCAGGAAAGCTGAGAATGGAATAATTGACCTGGTTTACCAGGATGATGAGGGCTGGAAAATCGTCGAGTTTAAGACCGATACCATCCTGAAACCGGGTGACAAAGCAGAATTACTGTCCAGGTACGCGCCCCAGGTGCAGCGCTATCGGCATGCCGTCAAACAACTGTTGGGCATAGACGCCCAGGCAAGCCTGTGCTTTTTAGATGATCATGGCAGGGTGGTTCTGGAAAGCATGTAGTGAGGGTGGGTTTCTAAAACCATCTCTTTTTCGAGCGGTAGTATCTTTAACAAGCATTCTCTTTGAGCGTGTTTACACCGTCTTTTCTAAACCGGCCAGGCTTTGCCATAACAAGGCACTTTTAATTTCACGGAAAGCTTTTTAGTTAATCATCGCTAATAGAAAGCTTGGTTTTTATACCGTATGGTACAAAAAATGCTTCCGTTTTTATGCAACAGAAGCATCTTTGATTAAGCGGGCGATGGGACTCGAACCCACGAATGTCAGCTTGGAAGGCTGATGCCTTACCACTTGGCGACGCCCGCAAGGCCTTAGTATTTTACGTTAATCATCCTGTTTGGTCAATAAGCCGGTGCGCGTTACTCGCCTTTTAATGCCTGCTCTAGCAATGCACGTGTTTTAACAGGGTCCGCCTGGCCGCGCGTCTGACGCATCACCTGGCCCATAAACCAGCCAAACAAGCTTTCTTTGCCGTCTCGATAATTCGCCACTTCTTCGGAATGAACGTCCATTAAATCCGCTATCACCGCCCACAAAGCACTGTCATCACTCACCTGGGCCAACCCTTCAGCTGCAACGATAGCCTCGGGCGTTTTGCCACTTTCCTGCACCTTTATCAGCAGTCCTTTACCTGTCGCTGCGTTGACGGTGCCCGCATCGACCAGTTTAATCACTTCGGCTAAATGCTCGGGTGTCAGCGTCAACGCGTCTGCGCTGAGACCCAAATCATTTTGCATCCGCAAGACTTCGTTCATGATCCAATTGGAAACAACCTTAGGGTCACCATCATAAGCCGTCAGGGTAGATTCAAAATATTCCGAGATGGGTCGGTCTGCTGTAAGGATATCGGCATCATATTCCGGAAGTTGAAAATCAGCCATAAAACGAGCACGTCGCTCCAGGGGCAGTTCTGGTAAGTCTTGAATCACGGCATCCCGCCAGGCTTCGGTGAGTAGCAGGGGCGGTAAATCAGGCTCTCTGAAGTACCGATAGTCCGCTTCCGTCTCTTTAAAACGCATTTTGTTCAAGCGCTGCCGATCGTCATCCCAATCCAAAGTCCACGATTCCACCCGGTCGCCTGCCTGTACCAACACGCACTGACGTTCAATCTCCATATTGACCGCCGCCCGCACCGCCTCAATAGAGTTGACATTCTTAATTTCTGTCTTGGTATTCAGATGCGAGCTGCCAACCGGCCTGATCGAAACATTCGCATCACAGCGCAAATGTCCCTTTTCCATATCAGCCTCTGAAACACCCAGCCAGCGCAAGAGCTGCCGCAACCGTATCAAATATTGTGCCGCTTCGTCAGCCGAACGCAGATCAGGTTCGGTAACCATTTCCACCAGGGGAACGCCGCAACGGTTAAAGTCCACATACCGCCGACCACCATCGTACTTAGTCTTACCTGCATCTTCTTCAAGGTGCAATTTGGTGATATTCACTCGGCGGACGTAGCCCTCGGGCATTGGCACGTCCAGGTAACCGCCATCCCCCAGGGCTTGGTCGAACTGTGAGATCTGAAATCCTTTAGGCAGGTCGGGGTAGAAATAATTCTTGCGGTCAAAATAAGAGATCAGCCTGATCTCGGCGTGCATGGCTGCCGCTAAACGGGCGCCTTTACTCACCGCGGCTTCATTCAGCACAGGCAAAACGCCCGGCAAACCTGCACACACCGGGCAGATGTTCATATTCGGAGGGTCTTCCCAGGAATCCGCCTTACAGCTGCAAAAGATCTTGGTGACCGTGTTCAATTGAATATGGGTTTCAAGCCCAATAACGGCTTCAAATTCAGCCATAAGACCATCCTCATTGCTCTGCCGAGTGTTTATCTTGGTCATCAGTCTGCCTCCCCCAGGATTTGCGGTTTTACGCGCCGCCAATCGTCGTGAGCAGTAGCCTGTTCATAGGCATAGCCCACCCGGAACAAGGTTGCCTCGGCATAATCTGGCCCAATCAATTGCACGCCCATTGGCAAGCCCTGCGCTGAAAGGCCGCTCGGGATTGAAATCGCCGGCACGCCGGCATGGTTGGCGGAAACAGTCAGCTGATCAGCATATTGCATCAGGGTCGAATCGCCGAAGATATCCCCCATTTTAAAGGCCGGGGTGGGTGTTGTTGGCGTCAACAGGGCATCCAGGCGATAGGCGCCAGCAGGGTCAAAAACTGCTTGAAAATCTGCCCGTATCATTCTGCGTATACCAAGCGCGCGCTGGTAATACTGCTTATTGAGCTGCCCAGCACTCATATACATCCCCATTAAAATGCGTAGCTTGGGTTCCAACCCGAATCCTTCTGCCCGTGTCTTTCGGTACATCTCATGCAGGCCCTGATAATCAGACCGGGAGCGATAGCCGTATTTAACCCCATCAAAGCGATGCAGGTTGGAAGAGGCCTCAACCCGGCTGATCACAAAATAAGCCGGGATGCCGAAGACGCTGTTGGGCAAAGGGATATTTTCAACGATCTCGGCACCTGCAGCCGCCAACACATCAGCGGCGCGCAGGGCAGCGTCCCGAATCTCGCCTGCCAGATCTTCCGTAATAATCTCCCCGGTCGCAAAGTCAGGAAAGGCAATATGCATATAATCGGGTGAAAGTCCGATGCGCATGCCCTTCACACCCCTGTCAATACCTTCCAGGTAGTCCGGTACAGGTCGTGCAGCAGCGGTGCTATCCCGAGGGTCTGGGCCTGCCATCACCGAGAGCATCAGGGCAGCATCGCTCACGTTACGCGCCAGGGGTCCTGGGCAATCCAGCGAAGAGGCAAAGGCAATCGTCCCGTAACGAGAGACCCGCCCATAAGTCGGTTTAACGCCAACCACGCCACAAAAAGCTGCCGGTTGGCGAATCGAACCGCCTGTATCCGTCCCCAGTGAAAGACACCCCTGCCCCGAAGCAACCGCAGCAGCAGAACCGCCAGAAGAACCGCCGGGTACCCGTTCCAGATCCCAGGGGTTACGAGTCGTGGGCCCAAACGCCGAGGATTCAGTCGAAGAGCCATAAGCAAATTCATCCAGGTTTACTTTTCCAAGGATCACCGCACCGGCATCTTCCAAGCGTTCAACGATGGTGGCGCTATAAGGCGCAGTGAAACCAGATAAAATGCGTGAAGCCGCAGTGGTGCGAACACCCTTCACACAGAACAGGTCTTTAATTGTGATCGGCACACCTGCCAGCGGGCCAGTATCTTCACCTGCGTCGATCATGGCGTCCACTCGTTCAGCTTGCTGCCGCGCCCGCTCAGCGGTGAGAGTGATAAAGGCGTGCACTTTGGTTTCATCATCTTTTGTAATCTCATCATAATCCAGCGTGCCCGGTCGCCCATCCACCTCAGCAACCCGTGTCAGGGTAGCATCCAGCACATCCATCGCAGATAGGTCGCCCTGTCTTATTTTTTTAGCAATTTCAATCGCAGGTAGATCAATTAGCGCCATGGTTTTAGTCCAATTCCGTATGTGTGATATCAGGCACAATTAAATATCCGTCTTCTACCTGAGGTGCCTGATCCAGGATCTCCTCCGGATTTTCAAAGGGTTCCCAAACATCCGCTCTGCAGGGCAGGCGGGTTTCAATTAACTGTGTCACCTCAGGTTCTGCATGGACCACGTCTATATCAACGGATTCTAATATCCGGATTGCCTGTAATTGTTTATTGAGCTCCAAGCGCAAGTATGCCGCTTCATTAGGGTCAACGCCAAGTGCTGCCAGGTCGACCAGTTTTTCAAACAACTCAGGGGAAATTTCATCGGTCATGGTGTTTTCATCCATTATTCATAGTGTTATATTGCTGCTTTATAATACCTTAATTAAAAAGTTTCGTGGATTTAAAACAAGGAGCCGGCTATTCGATTTTTTAAAATTATTTGGTAATTGTCACATCATCGTCCAGTTCCAAATTCCTGTTTTCCAAACCTTAATCATCAAATAGCTATTGTATAATTAATTTAGAACACTCAACAAAAACCACGAGGAAATTATGTCCAAAAAACTTAATTGGATCGATGAAGAATTACAGAACCTACAGGAAGTTGGTTTGTACAATAAAATTCGTACGCTCAGCTCACCGCAGGGTGCCTGGCTGGTTGTCGATGGAAAACGCGTATTAAATTTTTGCTCAAATAACTACCTGGGTTTGGCCAATCACCCGAGGGCGATTGCCGCAGCACAAGAAGCGATGCAGCAGTATGGTCTGGGCCCGGGCGCCGTACGCACAATTGCCGGCACCATGGATCTGCACCTGCAATTAGAACAACGCATCGCAGCCTTCAAACGCGTGGAAGACGCCATCACCTTCCAATCGGGCTTTACAGCAAACACTGCTGCTATTCCTGCCCTGGTCGGTAAGGGCGACATAGTCTTTTCCGACGAGCTCAACCATGCCTCCATTATTGATGGCTGCCGTCTATCCGGCGCCACCATCCCTCGTTACAAACATGCCGATCCACAGGCTCTTGGAAAGACCGTCCGAGAAGAAGAAGGCCATTACCGACGCGGATTAATTATCACCGATGGCGTCTTCTCAATGGACGGCGACTATCCACCCCTGGATAAAATTACCGAGATCGCTGAAACCTACGATCTGATGCTAATGGTTGATGATGCCCACGGTGAGGGTGTTCTGGGTGAAGGCGGCCGCGGGATTGTGGACCATTTTAAACTGCACGGTCGGGTGGATGTAGAGGAGGGCACTTTTTCTAAAGCCTTTGGTGTCGTCGGTGGGGTGGTGGCGGGTAATGCTCGCATTATTGAGTGGCTCAGGCAGCGAGGTCGCCCGTTCCTATTCTCCTCCGCAGTGACCGTCCCCGATGTCGCTGCCACCCTGGCAGCAATTGACATTCTCGAAGAATCCACCGAACTGGTGGACAAACTATGGGCAAACGCAGCCTTCTTCAAAGCCGAAATGTTATCCCTCGGTTTTGACACAGGTTTGACCATGACGCCTATCACTCCGGTGATGCTGGGCGAGGTCACCCTGGCGCGAGAATTCAGCCGCCGCCTATACACAGAAAACGTCTTCGCAATGGCGCTTGGGTTTCCAACCGTGCCTGTCGGATTGGCACGCATCCGGGTGATGATTTCTGCCACGCACTCTAAAGGTGACCTTGAACAGGCGCTGGAAGCTTTTGCCAAGGTCGGCCGGGAATTGGGGGTAATCGGCTAGCAATTGCGCATATTTATTTGCCGTGGTTTAACTCAATCAAAAAACGCCCTGATGGGCGTTTTTGCATACAGAGCCGAAATTTAATCGGGTGGATTGGTGAATTAAGGTTCTTTAAAGGGATCGTAATTGGGATTAGTACCCGACCAGCAACAACCCGGCTTGGAAAAACTGTTACAGATCAAGCCGCGCGAACAACGATGCGCCAAGATGCGCGGTGCTTGCTCCGGTAAAAAGGTCGCAGGATAAACAATCTCAGCTTCAAGAAAAACTTCTTCCCCGGCGCGTTCACAATAGGCAGCTTTCAGTACTTTCCATTCTCGAGAAGACATGGTTTAACCTCCAAACGCGGTAAAAAAGATACCACAATCTATAAGCAAATTATAGCACATCCTTAGCAAACCTTAAAGCTGCTTCTATGTCCAGTTTGTAACCACTCCACAAGACATCAATCATTTTAATAGGCTTTTCAAGCAGCCAGCATTTATTGTATATCTTTATAATCCCCATCAATTATCGAACGGGGCGTCTCTTCGCCTTCGACATCACCTTGCAGTACTCTTCGGTGTTCTGCCACCACATCATCCGGACACAATTCTAAAAATAGCGCCAAACCCGCCCAAATTACCAGTGCATCATCCAACGGGTTGATCGGCATCAGATCAAACGGAACCACTAAATAAATTAAAGCCCCAACGGGCAAGGCTTTCAAAAGAAAATTCACCCGAGAATCGCCCATTAACCGGATGATCAGGTGGATATTTTGATACAAATCTTTAAAAAAACCTTCTTTGGCCTGGTTTAACAATTGATTATCTTTCATGTTCATTAACATATACCTCCAACAGTTGTTTTTAGAAACTCAATCATTTAACGCATAGAGGAAAACAATGATTATTCATCCGAGTCGTTTGCTCGCTGGCTAAACATACGTTGCCTGCGCCAGTTGATCAGCGGCGCGGCTATTTTGCGCAACTGATACTTGAGGACAATCGGCGCCAGGGCGTGCCCGCCCTCACGATAATGCACGCGCAGCATCTCTGGCCAGCAACGGTCATCAGCAGCAATGGTCTTGGCCTCGCCATGCAGTCGAAAACTGGCCCAAAGTCGCCCAGGCAAGTAAGTCAACGGCGCTTCCCTGGCCAGGCGCACCCACAAATCATAATCCATGGCAAAATAAAAACTCGGATCCAGCGGACCAACCTTACGCCACAGGTCGGCTCTGAAAAACGAAGCCTGTTGCGGGATATGGACATAACCCCGCCGCAAACGGTGGTAATCCGTCTGCGCAGCTGGAAACCGTCCGATTTTTCGGTCATCGGCATCAATAAACGAACACTCGCCATAGACCATGCCTACACTTGGATGACTTTCCAGAAATTCCACAGCCTCTTTAATCGCGCCCGGTTGATAAACATCATCGGAATTCAGCCAGGCCAGGTATTTCCCGGCGGCACGATCAAAGCCCTTGTTAATCGCATCGGTCTGACCCCGATCAGGGTTTGATTCCCAATAAGCCACGCGGTCTGAATAATCTTGGATAATCGCCAGGCTATCATCAGTTGAACCGCCATCCATCAAAATGTACTCCATTTTGGGATAATTCTGATTCAGGACGGATTCTATCGTCCGTCGCAGAAACGGAGCCTGGTTAAACGAGGGTGTGATAATACTGACAAGAGGTTTCATAAGCGCATGATCCGTTATTGCATTTAAGTCAGGTTATCTGACCGGTGAGGCAAAACCTTTTTTATTATACTTTGGGAAAATAAATTCAATCAATCGGGTTGCCCAATGAAGAATACCAGACTTCGCCCTGAAGCGCTTCAACCGATAATTGCTCTCTATTACCCTGTTGACCCAATAATTCTTGCAAATAGCAATCTCCTTCTGATTGCCAGTACGAGGTTTGTTTCCATCCCCAGTAGGACAGTAAGCGAATAAACCCATGGCAATCGCTGGCGCCAGTAGAAGCTGATAGTAATCATTTGTACTTTCCAGGATTTGATTACAAATTCAAGCTACTACATTTTCCTAACACAATTTATTCATTCTTTTTATTATTTTTAAATTGATTATATTTTTGCATCCGCGTTAGGAAGTTTTTGTCATTATACTCATTCAGTAAACCAAGTAAATTGCAATCCGAATTTAGCCGGATAAAATCCGACATCTTACCTGCTTTTTTTGTTTCAATCCAGGTTCACATCGACAAAGTAAACTTGGATTTCTCCATCGGACGAAGAAAACACTGGCGACAACCCAGAGCTGTCTAAATCTTTCACAAGTGGGAAAAAAGCGCTGGGGAATTGTTCATCCACATAGATTGCTTTGATGTGTTGTACTTGTACCCAGTCTAAAAAATGTTCCGAGTCGATAAATTCGGGGATATCATAAGAATTAATTCCAGAATAAGACATTCGGGCCGCCCAGATATTAGCGGGTGCACCTGCCAGAACTTTACTATTTAAAGGTAAATGTTCCTGCAAAAAATAAACTGACTGCTCTAAATCCGTTTCCCCGTACCTTGGTAATGCTGGAGGTTGATACCCTCCACGAATGATTAATATTATTGCTAATAAAAACCACAAAGCGACCCCACGCCATTGATCTTTTTGGGGAATGCGGAGCCTGAGTTTGTAGATCAGCACTAAACCAAATATAAATAATATACCCCGGTAAAGCATAGAAGTATTCCTTACCGCAAGGCTAACAATTATTAAGAAAATACTGCCGGCAACCAAGCCTATTCTTTCATCTTTTGAATCGAAATTTTCGAGAATAGCTTGCAATCCGATGCTCATCAAGGCAAAAAGCACGAAAAAGGGCATTAAGAAATATCCTTCGCGGAAGAACGTATTCAACCAACCCACCCCCAACGGAACAAACCACAAGATTCCCATCAAAGCTAAAGGATAATGCTTGTCATGAATTAACTTAATCAAGCCACGCAACGAAAGCCAAATAAAAATCAAAAGGAATTTATTCCCGTAAGCCTTGATGCTATTACGGAAGAAACTTGGCCCCGCTGCTTTAAGGCGCTTTAGATACATGTTTGGGTTTCTAAGGATTGCCCGAAAAACGGAGTTATTATTCTCTTCTGGAGTGCCAAAATATTTACGAGATTCAAGCCGCGCGCTAATTGTCGGTATAAAAGGCGTGCTTTTTGAATATATAACTTCATGACCGCTTTCAAAATTATTGAAGGTCCGGCCAGATAGCCCTGTCTCAAAGTTCCCAGTAACCAAGCCAAAAACAAGGATATACCCACCCACCAAAACCGTAAAAGGTACCAGCACCGAGATGATATGCTTATACCAGTCTTTATTGCGCAGGTTGATCAGCAACACCACAATCAACATCACGCCAATTAGTAATAAGCCTTCAGCACGTGCTAACATACCAAGGCCCATCAACCCTGAAGCCCACCACAAATGGTTGCGTTTCCGATGATTGTAATAAGCTAGCATTTGCCAGAAAGCTAATCCCGAGAGCCCGGCAAACAGAATGTCACTGGGAAATAGGAACATAGTCGTGGCAACTGGGATAATCACAACCATGGCAAGCATTACCCAGGGATTTGCATAGGGTTTTAGCTCACGAGCAAGGAAGTAAACACAAAAATATATCAATGTAAATAAGAATATCCGCCCAATTGCTATACTTTGAACAAAATAGTCCGGTGAATTTTTTACCGGAAGAGCAGTTAGTGCGTATAACAAACTCATTAAAGGTGAGGCAACCAAAGCAGGCCAGATACCTTCAGTTAGCAACTGCCAGCCCGCGCGTACATAAGAAGCCTCATCCCAGACATTAATCGAACCCAAGGTCGGAAAGAAATGTGCCAGTTCCAGCAGCAAACTGAAAAAATAAACTGGAATGGCAATGTCCAGTGAATAATTAGCTAGTTTTTTGTGTAATTTCGCAATCCTGCCAGAGGCCATAAATTTTAATCTCTTTCAGTTATTCCAGGCAATATCGCCATCACTAACGATCAACCGTTTGCGTTGATGCAAAAGTTTTCGGCGAATTTCACGATACAGAAGAAATAGTTTGCCTAAGCCGATGGCTCCACCCAGAGCTTGGATCCATTTATACCAGACTTTTAAAACAACCTTTGTATTGATTTTCCAGGCTTGGTTAAAATGTGCTAATGCCTTTTTGAACATCCCTGCGTCAATCAACCGGCGCGCAGCAAAGACGTGCAGTCCAGCTTGGATTTTTTTATCTTGCGTTTGCAACACATTCTCAAATTGCGGTTCTGCCCTTAGTCCATCCACAAAGTTAAACGCTTCGTCAACAAACTGGGCGGAAAGGGCGATCGTCTTGGCATCTACGTGGGTGCGTTCAACAGCCCAGTAAGCATCCACATGCCGAACAGGATAATTCACAGCAATCCGTACCCATAGCTCGTGGTCTAAAATCAGATGCGATTCAGGTCGCAAGTAGCCTGCCTGTTGCAACGCAGCTCGGCGCATGAACACGGCCGGCTGCAGAAGGACGTTAAAGGCCAGCAGGTCGTCCACGGTATATTGACGGTAAGGGTGCCAATCCAATAAACGACCCTCGGCATCCACCATCACACCATTTCCATACACCATACCTAATTGCGGCTCTGATTGTAAAACCGCCACTGCCTGGCTGACCACATCGCAACGGTAATAAAAATCATCCGAATTGATCCAGGCCACGATCTCACCTTTAGCCCGCCCAAAGCCCTTATTGATGGCATCAGCCTGGCCCTGATCTTTCTCAGAAACCCAGTAAGTCAACCGGTGTGCATAACGCTGAATAATCGCCTGGCTGCCATCGGTCGATCCGCCATCAATCACCAGGTATTCAATGTGGGGATAATCCTGGCATAAAACGGACCGCAAGGTATCCTCCAGATAACGCGCTTGGTTATAAGAAGGGGTAATAATAGAGACAAGGGGTTTTGTCATAGCCTGCTCTTGGAAAACAATTTCTTTCATGTTTCAAAGCCATCCACCGGTTGCATTTGACGTTCATCTCCCCATAAAAACAAACGCACATGAAACCATAATAAATAACGTTTTACATAACCCGGATCAAA
>JAAYKH010000024.1 GCA_012522475.1 Chloroflexota bacterium
GTATAGGGGCTGACACCTGCCCAGTGCCGGAAGGTTAAAGGGAGAGGTTAGCGCAAGCGAAGCTTTGAACTGAAGCCCCGGTGAACGGCGGCCGTAACTATAACGGTCCTAAGGTAGCGAAATTCCTTGTCGGGTAAGTTCCGACCCGCACGAATGGTGTAACAACTTGAGCAGTGTCTCAACGAAGGACCCGGCGAAATTGAAATGGCCGTAAAGATGCGGCCTCCCCGCAGTAGGACAAAAAGACCCCGTGGAACTTTACTGCAGCTTGATATTGAGTTTGGATATTACTTGTGGAGCATAGGTGGGAGGCTATGAAGCCAGGGCGCTAGCCTTGGTGGAGCCATCAGTGAAATACCACCCTGGTAATGTTTAGACCCTAACCCTCGACCGTTATCCGGCGAGGGGACAGTGTCTGGTGGGCAGTTTGGCTGGGGCGGTCGCCTCCTAAAAGGTAACGGAGGCGCCCAAAGGTTCCCTCAGGCTGAATGGAAACCAGCCGTTGAGTGTAAAGGCACAAGGGAGCTTGACTGTAAGACCAACGCGTCGAGCAGAGACGAAAGTCGGGCTTAGTGATCCCACGCTTCTGTGTGGAAAGGGCGTGGCTCATCGGATAAAAGTTACCCCGGGGATAACAGGCTAGTCAGGTCCAAGAGTCCATATCGACGACCTGGCTCGGCACCTCGATGTCGGCTCATCGCATCCTGGGGCTGTATCAGGTCCCAAGGGTCGGGCTGTTCGCCCGTTAAAGCGGTACGCGAGCTGGGTTCAGACCGTCGTGAGACAGGTCGGTCTCTATCCACTGTGGGCGTAAGGGATTTGAGGAGAGCTGCTCCTAGTACGAGAGGACCGGAGTGGACAGACCTCTAGTGTGCCAGTTGTCGTGCCAACGGCATCGCTGGGTAGCTACGTCTGGCAGAGATAACCGCTGAAAGCATCTAAGCGGGAAACTCGCTCCAAGATGAGATCCCTTATCCAGTAAATGGAGTAAGATCGCAGGAAGACCACCTGCTTGATAGGCAGTATGTGTAAGCGTAGCAATGCGCTCAGCTAAACTGTACTAATGATCGAGGGCTTCACCACGTGATGTGGAGAACTCGCTGCTTTTTCGCCTCAATTTGGCTGTCATAACTATTTATTGGTATTTTTAACATTTTGAATTTGTCCTTTGGTGATTTGAGCGGCGAGGGTACACCCGGCAACATCCCGAACCCGGTCGTTAAGCTTGCCAGCGCTGATGGTACTTGGGGGGCGACCCCCTGGGAGAGTAAGTCATTGCCAAAGGACTTTTCTATTTAAATCTCTGGGAAAGCCTGTCTTTCCGGTACAATTGCGACAAAATGCTGATTGAACGTACAATTCTTTCAGATTTAAAGTATAATGAAACGCGGTGCGTCAAAATTGAGTGTACGCACAGTCTTTCTGGAGACCAGGTTGGGTAAAAGGTGAGAGTCATTTCACCTGGCCCGTGTTCTGGTTTGAAGATCACCTTTGGAAGGGAGGTGAGGGTTTTGGCCCGTGTGGTTTTACGACAAAATGAATCACAAGAACAATTGCTCCGTCGTTTTCGGAAGCAGGTTGTCAAAAGCGGCGTTTTAAGTACCATCCGCCGAAAGCGCTGGTTCATTTCAAAGAGTGAACTTCGACGGATGGAGAAGAAGAAGGCAATCCGACGCTCCATACGGCACGACTAGCGATTGCCAAGGGTTTGTTGAAGGAGGTTTTATGGCCAAAGATGACGATAAATTAACGGTTGAGGGTACGGTAACTGAAGCCTTGCCCGGTACCCAGTTTAGAGTTGAATTGGAGAATGGTTCGAAAGTGCTGGCTTATCTTTCAGGAAAGATGCGCCGACACTATATCCGGATTCTACTGGGCGATCGGGTTCGGTTGGAGATCTCACCCTACGATCTAACACGTGGACGAATTGTTTATCGTTATCGCCGTCATCATGCGGAACCAGACGACGTCTAAGCAACACAGCATTTATTTTTGAAAAACCAAATCCTGCTAAAAGCAGGATTTTTGTTTCTGCCTTTTTTGCCTGGGGTAAAATTCCTTTATGCTTGAGTCCAGGCTTCCAACCCAGTATTCTTCTGACCCAATCCGTCAATTTGATTTGACGCGCGATCTTGACCCGGTCGCCGATCTCATTGAATTGTGTTTTCCGACCCACGCTGATCCGGACGGGCAATCCTATGTCCGGGAGATGCGAAAAACAGCCCGAGAAATCCGCATGTTTGATCGCCTGGCTGGTTTGTCCAGTCAATACCCTGGGAGGAGCCCTGGTTTTGTTTGGGAGGAAAATGGGCAGGTGATTGGCAACCTGAGCCTGGTGCCCATGATGAAAGACGGGCGCCGCATTAACCTGCTAGCCAATGTCGCCGTTCACCCTCAGCATCGCCGCCGCGGGATTGCCAACAAATTGACCCAACATGCTTTAAAAGCCTTGCACCAGCGTAATGAAAGAGAGGTCTGGCTGCAGGTGCGGGACGATAACCCACCGGCTATCCAGCTTTACCGCTCATTTGGTTTTACCGAACAGGCTATCCGTACCACCTGGCGAATGCGGCCTGATGAGCGAAACTCCCTGCCAAAGTCACCGACAACGCACTGCCTGGCGGGGCGCTGGCTCAAGCGGGACTGGGCTGCCCAACGGGCCTGGTTAGACGCGGCGTACCCCGCAAACCTGCACTGGAATTTACCGCTTAAAATTGAGCGGTTCTCTACGGACTTATTACAATTAACCTCAAACATTCTGGAAGGCACGCCTATCAAGCATTGGTCCGTCAAAGTTGACGGCAAATTTCAGGGGGTTATCACTTGGCAGCGTTCAAATACTTACGCCAACAATCTCTGGCTGGCGTTTCCAATAGAAAACGAGGCTGAAGTCCTCCCCGTTTGCTTATCGCAAGTGTTGCGGCAATTGCCTCAGAGACATCCACTTTCGATTGATTATCCGCGGGACCGGTGCGCAGAACAGCTTGCCCGTGTGGGTTTTAAAGAATTTAGAACATTAATCTGGATGGCATACTGGCTTTAAAACCAGCATGCGGTCCCATCAGACCGCACGCGGATTTTTTAATTGATTCGTACTTTAAACCCGGCAGGGCTTAAAATACCTATTTATTTTTATGAAAAAGCGTCTTAACGTGGCGTTTTGGTTAAACTGCTCTGATTAAAGCTCTTCGTCCAGGACCAGGTCCATCAGGTCTAAAAATTCTTGCCACTCTTCTTTGAAGAAGTGCAACGTGACGTTATTTAATTCCAGATGGTAGCTAGTTTCGCCATCGGGCTCTTCAGCTTTCCAGGCGAGGTAACTATCGGTTTCAGCGATTGTGGTGGTGGTGGGTCCTAAGGAATCGTCCATCTTATTTTCTCCTTGCTTATGCATGAATGTAATTTGCTTTTATTTATATCACAATTAGGCTTTACGGGTGATTTTGTTTTAAAGTAAATTGCTGTTTCAATCGCGACCTTCCTCCGCGACGGTGTCAGGCTGTGTTGATTCGACCCGCTGTGCCTTTTGTACTGGTCTTTTCCATAGTCTTCTCCACAGGTTGATGATCCAGGTTTTGAGTTTTTGCCAGAAACTTTCCAACCACAAAGCCCATTTAGATTTTTCAACGGTCTCCTGGACTTCAAGGCCTTCAAAAGGGTTTTGGTCGTTAAGTTTTTTAATGGCGTAGATGAGAAACAGCTTGAAGCTGGCCACTATTGGGGCGGCGATCACAATGCCAATAAAGCCGAACAACTGCACGCTGATGATCGCGCTGATTAACACCAGTGCCGGATGGACTTTCAACCCCGATGACATCACCTTGGTGCGAATGATATTGTCGATGATGCCATTGATCACCATAGATACCGCCAGCACGATGATGGTATAAATGCCTGCGGGAAGGCCGAAAGGGGTATTGGTTTGAAACAGCGCCACTAAGCCGAAAGAAATCCACGTGACCCACGCGCCCACATAAGGAATTAATTGGCCAAAAGCAGCGATGGCCGCCAGTCCGA
Organism: Chloroflexota bacterium; assembly: GCA_012522475.1. Taxonomy (GTDB): domain Bacteria; phylum Chloroflexota; class Anaerolineae; order Anaerolineales; family Anaerolineaceae; genus Brevifilum. Next base: position 4,018 of record JAAYKH010000024.1, read on the forward strand.
CAAAAAATTGAACGCCCATGACGCCGAGCGAAATGGTATACAAGACGTAAGAGATCAGCACAACTAAGAGCTCGCTGCGAATGAACGCACTCCAGATGCGATTCAATTCCGTGTTGATTCTCTGTAAGTCCTGGGTGTAACTAGTCTGACGGGGGTTAAATTCCTGGCCGGAAAAACCCGGCGATTCGGCCAGCAAAAAGTAGGAGATCAGCACAACCAGAATCGTCCCAGTGATAATGCCCAGGGCGCCAGCTGCAACTGACCCTACTAATGTGCCGAGACGTCCAATAGCTGGCTGGATGGCGCTCACGAGCTCATTGGTGAGGTCGTCCCAGTTGATGCCGGTGGGCGAGAATTTGAAGGGGCCAATTTCGTAGGTGCGTTCGGTGACCTCTGCCACCAGATCGGGCAAAAGGTGGATATTGCTCTCGATAAAGCTGATCAGGTTCTGAACCTGTTCAACCAGAGCAAACCCACCCCAGGTCATCAAACCCAGAATGACCAGCACCAGCAGCAGATAGATCACGGTAACCGAGATTCGCCAGGGGAGCTTTAGTTTTTTTGTGGCAAAGTTTGCCAGGGGGTTGATCAGATAGGCAATCAGGATGGCTGTGATCAATGGGCCCAGGAAGGTTTGAAAGCGGACAATCAGCAAAAGAAAAATGGCGACCAAGGCCAACCCGACCACCAGCTTGGTTGTCCAGGCCCAGTTGGGGGATGGTTGATCTGATTTGTTCAGCTTTGCTTCAGGCGTATTGCCATCCATAGGGTTAATTCCTCTGATTAAGATTCCCGGTTGTTGATTTTGCTTGCCTCGTTAGACAATCTTATTATACAATAGAGTAAGTTCTCTCGGTTGGACAAGATTAAACGAATGCGTTTCTGATTTAACCGCAGCGAGGCTTTTGTCGAATCGGACTGGTTTAGAAAAGGAGTTCCCGCATGCCAAAAATTACACTTTTAGGTGCCGGCAGTACAGTGTTCGCTAAAGACCTGTTAACTGATATTCTTACTTTTCCCGAGCTGGCAGAAGCGACCATTGCCTTACATGATATCGATGCCAGCCGCCTTGAAACATCTTATAAAGTTGGGATCGGTGCGGCGATGGCGATGGGTGTTGCACCGAATATTGAGATGCACCTGGACCGTAAGGCCGCGCTGGACGGTGCGGATTATGCGATTGGTATGTTCCAGGTGGGGGGGTATCAACCCTGTACGGTGACCGATTTTGAGGTTCCAAAACAATTTGGGCTGCGTCAAACCATCGCGGATACACTGGGAATCGGTGGGATCATGCGCGCTTTGCGAACCATCCCGGTTTATCTGGAGATGTGCAGGGATATGGAAGAACTCTGCCCGGATGTGACCCTGTTAAATTATGTCAACCCGATGGCGATGGTTACCTGGGCAATTCTGCGGGCTACGCGTATCCGTACAGTGGGGCTGTGCCATTCAGTACAGGCCACCACAGCCCATCTGGCAGGGGTACTGGGTGTACCTGTGGAAGAAATTAATTATTTAGTAGCCGGCATCAATCATTTGGCTTTTTACCTGCGCTTAGAACAAGATGGGCAGAGCCTTTACCCACAGTTGCGGCAGGTAATAGAGGAGGGCCGTATACCGGATACGGACCGGGTGCGCTTCGAGATCTTCCGGCGGCTGGGCTATTTTGTGACGGAATCCAGCGAGCATTTTGCCGAATACGTCCCATGGTTTATCAAACGCGATCGGCCCGACCTGATTAGAAACTATCATATCCCGCTGGACGAGTACATCCGGCGTTGCGAAGTGCAAATTGCCGGTTGGGAGGTGGCACAACAATTGCTTGAAGATCCGACTGCCGCCATAGACCAGGAAGCCCTGCTGCAAAACCTGATTGCGGCAGGCGCACAGGAGATGGAAATTAAATACGTCCACGATTTTCTAACCGGTGCCGATACGGGTCAGCGTTCAATGGAATACGGTGCCTATCTCATCCATGCGTTGGAGACCGGGCAACCGCAGGTGATCTACGGAAATGTGATGAACCATGGGCTGATTGATAATTTACCATCTGAATGCTGTGTGGAGGTGCCCTGCCTGGTGGATAAGAATGGCATCCAACCGACGAAAATTGGCGCATTGCCGCCTCAGCTGGCTGCCCTGATCCAGACCAATATCAACGTGCAAAGCCTGACGGTGGAAGCAGCCCTGACAGGTAAGCGTGAACATATCTATCATGCCGCTCTTCTTGATCCGCACACCGCGGCCGAGCTGGATATTGAACAAATTTATGCCCTGGTCGATGCAATGATTGAAGCTCATGGTGATTGGCTGCCTGATTTCAGTCAGGCATGAAGGAGTCCTGGTTGATCTTTTAAAGTTAACGTTTTGAAGGCACCCTGTCAGGGTGTCGTTGAACGCCCTTAGCCAGGGTTGCTCAAGATAGCTCCGCCATCAGGGAGATTGGTTTGAACCTATGATGATTTACACATTGACACCCAACCCGAGCATTGACCGTCTTTTGACGATTGATGAAATTCGGTTTAATACCGTTTTGCGTAGCAATAAAGTGCGCCAGGATTGGGGTGGAAAAGGTTTCAATATTTCGCGTGCATTACGGACTTTGGGCATTGAATCCATTGCCATGGGCTGGGTTGGCGGCGAAACGGGCAAGATGCTGGCGGATGGCCTCCAGAAACTGGGGATTCAGACCGATTTTGTCTGGGTAGATCAGGATACTCGCATTAACACGATGATTATTGAACAAGCGGGCGAATGGCACGTCAAGGTCAACGAACCAGGGCCGCTCATTTCGAATGAGGATATTGAGCAGATGCATTTCAAGGTGTCGGGACGGGCCAAAAAGGGCGATGTGTGGGTGCTTTCGGGCAGTCTGCCGCCCGATGTTCCGGATACCCTGTATGCGGAGTTGATCAATTTGCTTAAGCGTCGTGGTGCTCGGGTATATCTTGACGCTCAGGGTGAAGCCTTGCGCAATGGCTGCCTGGCGGTGCCTTACCTTGTTAAGCCCAATGCCAGTGAAGCTGCGCAAATCGTCGGTTTTCCGATTGAGAACCAGGAAGATGCCAAGCGTGCCGCTTTGTATTTCTTGCGCATGGGTATTCCTTATTTTGCACTGGCACTGGGCGCCGCAGGTTTGCTTTTGGCCACACGGTCGGAGATGGTCTTCGCGTCTTCGCCGCGAGTGCAGGTGCGCAACGCGGCCGGCGCTGGCGACGCTCTCATGGCCGGGATGATTTATGCCCAGATGTGTAATATGAATCTGGCCGATGTGGCTCGCTGGGGCGTGGCAGCAGGCAGTGCCTCGGTAGAGACCGAAGGGGTGAGCGAGTTTTATTTTGAGCGGGCGCAAACCCTGGTGGATAAAGTGATTGTCCAGTAGGATAAGCAGGTTTTAAAACTGTATTGGGTAAATCTCACAAAGACAGCCAGCGCTTGAACAAGCATCCTTTGCTCTCAGGAAGGACAGGGGGAATCGTTGCCGGGCAGCCACCACTCACTTTTTATCATTAATTAAACTTGCGATTACTTTGCTGCCCCTGGGGTGCATTCCACAATGATCGTGTAACAAAACTTCGGGGGTAAAAACAATCAAAGGTAGAACCCTTTTTAGGGGCACCTTTAATTATGAAACAAAAACCATTGCGGAAAACGCCGGCGCCTCAGGGTGTAGGACAGGGCTCAGATCACGATCATACCGCCGGGGCCCTGGCGGCGGCGGAAGGTTGGCAGGTTTTCTTCAGCTTCCCCCTGTTTAGCCTCAGCCAGCAGTTGATCAACGATGTTAATTTCTTCACGCGCAGACTGAAATGCCTCAAGCTCTTCCAGACGCTTGATCATCGCCTGGTAGGCTTCGATGCTTAATACCACGGCAACCCGGCGACCGTCTTTATCCACCAGATATTGTTCGTTTAATGCCAAGTTCTTCATAAATTCAATCTGTGTTGTGGTGATGCTTTACATGCTTGTAAGTTTCAGGCACAGAAATAATGGAAATTTCAACTGCCGGCATAATTTTACCCTGTTTGCTTTTTTATGGGCAGATTGGTCTTTTCCCAGCCCTCGAGCGCCAGAAATTTAAAAACTCCCCTGATATTAACGTCAGGGGAGTTTGAAATACTCGAGCAGGTGGTTTACATCAGGCCAACAATTCGGCCGGTTTCAAAGTCGATATCGATATCGTAGTAAGCAGGCCGGGTGGGCAGGCCGGGCATGGTGCTCATGGTGCCCAGCAACGGGTAGAGGAATCCGGCGCCAACGGACGCGTTCACCGAGCGAATCGGGATGCGATAGTTCTTGGGGCGGCCTTTCAACGCTGGGTCGTGGCTTAAGCTCAAGTGGGTTTTAGCCATACAGATCGGGATTTTGTCAAAGCCCAGGCGGGTGTATTCTTCAATTTGCTTTTCCGCTTCAGGCGAATAATCGACCCCATCGGCGCCATAGACTTTTTTGGCGATGATTTCAATTTTCTCTTTGATGGGGATATCCAGCGGGTAGAGGAATTTGAATTCAGTTTCCTGCTCGGCGGCCGCGATAACGGCTTTTCCAAGCTCGATCGACCCTGCGCCGCCCTCTTCCCAATGATTGGTTACCACAGCGTCATAGACTTTGCCAGTCGCAAGACAGGCCTTTTTCACCAATTCCAGTTCGGCATCGGTGTCAGTATAAAAACGATTGATGGCCACCACCACAGAGACACCGTATTGGTTGGCAATGTCAATATGGGCCATCAAGTTTTCTAAACCGGCTTCCAGCAGTTCCAGGTTCTCGTCGACATATTCTGGCGCCAGCGGCGCACCGGCCACCACCTTGGGGCCACCGCCGTGCATCTTCAGCGCTCGGATCGTGGCAACCAGCACAACCACATCGGGGATATTACCCGAGTAGCGACATTTGATGTCGAAGAATTTTTCCATGCCCATGTCCGAGCCAAAGCCCGACTCGGTAACCACGTAATCAGCCAGCTTCAGTCCGATCATATCCGCCATTATAGAGCTGTTGCCATGGGCGATATTGGCAAAGGGGCCCGCATGCACAAACGCCGGGGTGCCTTCCAGGGTTTGCATCAGGTTGGGCATGAGGGTATCTTTCATCAAAACGGTAGCGGCGCCACCTACACCGACGTCATCGACGGTAACCGGGTTACCATTCATATCTAACGCCAGAACAATCCGCCCAATGCGTTCGCGCATGTCTTTCAAGCTGGTGGCAAGTGCCAGAACGGCCATTAATTCACTGGCCACGGTTATGTAGAATCCGGTTTCAAGGTTAAAACCTTTTTCAGCTGGGCCCTGACCAACGGTGATTCCCCGCAAAATGCGGTCGTTGGTGTCAGTTGCCCGCCGCCAGGTGAGGGTCTCGCGGTTGACATTCAACCGGGCAAATTTTCGTCGTTCTTCCTCAGTCAAATCATCCGGATTCGTCTTATCAATGCCTAAATTCTTCAACCGACGCAGCATGTTGATGCCAAAGTTGCGTTTGCCCTGCTTATTTTGGGGGCATAAGCGGTCAAAGAGGGCTTCATCGCTCTGGTAGGTTTCGTGGAACATACGGGTTTCAATCGCGGCTGCAATCAGGTTGTTGGCGGCTGTGATGGCGTGGATATCGCCCGTCAGGTGCAGGTTGAAATTCTCCATGGGGACAACCTGGCTATAGCCACCACCAGCAGCGCCGCCCTTGATGCCAAAAGTGGGCCCCTGGCTGGGTTGTCGGATAGCTGTCAGCACACGCTTACCCAGGTGTGCACCCAAAGCCTGGCTTAGGCCAACCATGGTGGTCGACTTTCCTTCGCCCAGGGGGGTGGGTGTGATGGCAGTTACATCAACGTATTTTCCATCGGGTACATCTGCTAACCGCTCTAAAACCGATAGATGCACTTTAGCCGTATGTTTTCCATAAAGGTCGTATTCATCGGGCAAGAGTCCCAATTCTTCAGCTACTTGAGTAATTGGCTTAAGTACAGCCTCCTGGGCGATTTCAAGGTCCGATGGGACAGGATGACGACGATTAAGTTTGGTAGGGGTATAGGGAGTGTTCGGTTTTTTTGACATGTAGTGGTTATTCCTTTCAAGAAAACTCTAGTTCAGATGATACCGATTGTCGGTCAATGATTTAGCCAGGCTAATTATGCCAAGGAAGGCGTAAAAAATCAAGGAATCCCCAGCCGCCTCTGTTTTGAAAGGCGTTGAGCTGCTCAGGATTGCCTTATTTTAGAGATACACTATAATTTTTATAGATTAACAGGCCAGGTGAAACGCTTGAAACCATGCGCATAAAAAAGAACCGCTTTTTACTAATTCTCATTGTAATCCTCAATATTGGGCTGCTGAGCGGATGTTTCTCGATCATCCAGGACATTCAGGTGCTTGAGGATGGTTCAGGCACTATGCGCTTTACCCTGGGGATAAAAACTGATGATTACGAGGCCTTTCAAGAGGCAATCCCCGAGGGCTTTGAGATTGAAAACCTGTTTATTGGAATTTCTAACGATGAAAATCTAACCTCAATGCAAATTAACCGCTTTACGAAGGATGGGTTCAATTGGGAGTCTGTCGAGCTTGCGGTGGCTGATTTCAGCGCGTTGTTTGGTCAGCGGAGGCGCATCGGGCCTTTAGATATCACTTTTCTTGAGCAAGAGGGAGAGTTCCGGTTTATCCAGAACTTTGATATGCAAAATTCTTCCTTCGCAATTCCGGGGGTTAACCTGATGGATTTATCCCGAGCAGTTTTTACTGTCAATTTCGCGACCCCTCAGATTACCTCTACAAATGGACTTCAAAAAGGGGCGGGGGTCAGCACCTGGTCGATTCCGTTGGATGAGGTCTTACAAGATGGATCAACCGCTTACCTAAGTGCTAATTATGTACTGGAACCTTACCAGGGTTTTTATATTCCATGGGAGGTGTTTTTCCCCTATTTGATGATTGGGTTCCTTGTTGCGGGTGGCCTTTCGATTGTAATTGTTATTTTTGTAAACACCGTCATCAGACGGGAAAAGGAACCAACTATAAAGTTTAAATGAAGACATTTTTGTTTGGCTTTGACAGTGTATTCAGGTTAGAAAATTACATGTATAATCGGGTGAGCTCATAATTTGAAAAAGATGGAGGAAAAAGGAATGCTTCTTTTTGATGAACGACACGCTGTTACGGAATATGCAAAAAAAATGCTCAGCACCGGACTGGTTAAAGGCACTGGTGGCAACATCAGCCTGGCCAATGCAGATAAAAACCTCTTGGCGATCACACCTTCAGGCGTGCCCTACGAAACGATGGTGCCCGAAGATGTGGTTGTGGTGGATATGGAAGGCCATCGCGTGGAGGGGCACTACTTGCCTTCATCCGAAATCGGGTTTCACCTGGCTCTGCTCAAGCAGCGGGAGGAGATTATGGCCGTGGTTCATACCCATTCTGACTGCGCAACGGCTGTGGCTTGTTTGCGTTGGGAACTGCCGGCTGTGCATTATTTGATTGGATCAGCTGGTTTACATGTACCGCTGGCGCCTTATGCCACTTTCGGCACGCAAGCCCTCTCTGATGGTATTTGTCAAACAATCGGTGAGAATAACGCTGTCTTGCTGGCCAATCACGGCCTGGTGGCGGTTGGGGTGAACTTGGATAAGGCATTTAACACGGCAGAAATGGTTGAATATGTCGCCAAGCTGTACCTGATGACCAAATCGGTGGGATCACCGGTTTTGCTCAATCAGGATGAGATGCAAGACGTGCTGGAAAAATTCACCACCTATGGTGTACAGCCTGCGGAACAAGATTAATATAACCTGAAAAGGTTTTATCCTACGCGCGGTGTAGAAAAAATATTTTGCAGCCAGACCGAAAATAGCAAACTGTCAATTACCCCCATGCAACCAGATATTTTGATTGGCTAGGCGTGTTAATAGGTTTTAAGATAAACATCCATTATTTTGTTTAAAATACGATCATCCTTCGTAACATGAAGACGCTGGGAGTTCTATGGTTAAGTTGAATTTTTGGGGATACAGAATGTGTTTTAAGGATAAGGGTAATAATATGTATCTGTCGGCACGGATGGGTAGCTTGCATCAATAAATGGTGTGGGCGTGGGCGAGATGAAATCAGGTGTCGGATTGTCTTCCAGGGTCGCCCCCGGGGTAGGCTGAACGATGAAAGGCTGTACAAGCGGTGTGGGGGTCGGTGTAGGGAGGTTTGGCATGAAGGCAACATCATTAACATAGTCGATGCTGATCTGACAAATACCTGGCTCAAGGTGCTGGATAACGGTGTCCCAGATTAAGGGGTGCCCGCTATTATAAGTTTGTTCAATGGCCTTGGACAGGCAGCCCGGGCCACCGTTATAGTTGATGAGTGTGAAGCGCCACAGGTCTTCATAGGAGCTTACCTCGCCGGCTGTGCGGTGCGTGGTGTTGTATATGATCTGGCCAACCTGCTCGCAATTTGCTAGCAGACTGCGGGCAAAGATGCTGATGCTGAAATTGGCCTGCTGCAGGTTAATGCCCATCGGGCATTCGGGGCAGGCTGCATTGACCTTCTGAACCAGGGCGCCGCGCAACATTTCCTGTTCGCTGAGGTCCAGGTTGCCAAAGCCCCGTTGGCACACTGTGGTATCCAATACCAATGGACAAAATTGGCTAAAAAAGCTCGGGTTCCAGAGCAGAACACTATCTGCCCCCAGATCGCTCAGGTGCCCCAAACCGGCTTCTGTATAGCTGGCGGCAAACCCTGGCCAAAATTGACTTTCTCGTCTGAAGATATTCTTCATTAATTGGCCTGGAATGCCGGTCTCTTCTGAGACGCGTACAATTTCAGCGTTAAACTGGTTTTGCCAGTCGTTGATCTCGGGCCTTGCTAAGTCTAATCCGCATTGATTGGCAACTCCGGACGGTTGCAATCCCCTACCTGGGCATTCGCTGGCGTCGACAATCCCCTGACGAATGAGGGACCCGGCCAGAAAATAATAGGGTTCGCTTGAGATGAGCCCATCAGGGTGATTTGGAGAAGATAACCACAAGGGCGGGCCGCCAACAGGTGAAAAAGCGGACCAAATTTGTGAGCAGGAGGAGCCAAGCTTACGTAAATACTGGCTGCTGAGAATATCTATATACCAGTAAGGCGTGTCATTTGTAGTACCTTCTGGCGCGGTAAAGTCTCCCCAGGGAACCATACGGATTTGTGCGGTAAAGAGTTCTGTGGAATCCCCAAAGCTGGAATCTGCCCAGAAACTGACCTGAACGCCATTGTTGCCCGTGGCAGGCAGGGGGACAGTGCATTCACTTCCCCGGCAGCTAAAAGAGTCGCTGCCGATCTTGCCCTGGACGCTGATGATATGTTCATTGGGAAGCGGTTCCACTGCCATCAGATGCAATCTCGGCTGGGTCTCGCAACGGTTTTCAGGCGGCTGAGGGTCACAATCTGTAATATCGATGAAAACCTCTGGCGATAAGAGGGTGATCTCAATCTCCCTTTCACCAGGGGTGGCGCTGATCAAATGTAAATACAGTCCCGGGCATTGTTCGGCTTGAGTAAGTTCTTCAGAAAAGGTACAGGCGCTGGTTGCCAGCCAATCTTTGGTAATCTCTTCACCGCAGTAATATTCCACCTCATCTGAATTAGGCCAGCCTTCATGTTCGACAAATATCTGGCAGATCACCTGGGAATTGTTCCAGGCCAGCAGCCACCATTCATAGGTGGTATACGACACCGTCAGTAAAGCCACCCGGTCGGGAGACTTTGAACCCAGGCTGTATGCATCAGCATGTTGATTGCGAAAAAAGATCAAACCCAGTAAAACACACATGATCATAATGATCGTGAAAGAAAACTTTCCTGTGTGTTCGAGACGATGTTTGAACATTTTCAACCCTGTTTATGGATATCCGGGCGGTGCTGTTGTTGGTGTTGGCGTTTCCCAGGTTTCGGTGACCTCAAAATAAGCTGCTGGCGTGGGCGTGATGGAGGGGGTAGGCGTTGCCTGACCCAAAGCGGTTGCTGTTGCCTGGTAAGCTGCGGTTAACTGGGCCTCGAGGGTTTGCACCTGGTTGGTCAATGGACTGGGACTCATGATTAAGTCCAGTGCGCTTTGTAGCACAGCTTGAATCGCTTCTTGATCGGGTAAAAAGACCATTGCCTGGCTATGGCCAGGCAACTCCCAAAGGGAGATCTGGTCCCACCCGATCAGAAAATAACCGATCCGATCGGGGTCAGCCAGGCGCAGTGCAAGCGGGACATACCCCATCAATTCCGGCAGTGAAAAATCAGTCCTGACCCAACCCTCGTAACTGGCAAATAAAACCGGCAGTTTGGCGAGGTTACCGTCCCGGGCAAACTTTTGGAAGATTAACCGTAAGAGTTGTTGCTGCCTTTGCATGCGGTTGATTTCGTCCATCCCATCTTGGTAAGAGGCATAGCACAGGGCCATGGCGCCGTCCATCTGGATAACGCCTGTTCGAATTCCAGCACAGGCTTCTGGCATGGGCTGAAATACAGTTACTTCGACCCCGTTAATATCATCCACCAACCATTGAAAATCACCCGGGTGGGCCAGCACAAAGCGGCTGGGGATCACGCCAAAATTATAAGCCAGCGTTATGCGCAAGGTTTCAATGCCGCCGATTGCGTAGGCGGTATTGAGGCGTTGCATGGTGAAACCGGGAATGTAAACGTACAAATCACCTGGTATAGAAACCAGGCTGGCTTTTGAAAACCTGGGATTGATAAAAACCAAGTGGATGGCTTCTGTTTGACCGAGAAAAGGCGGTTCGGTATCTGACCCTAATAGTACCCACACTAGGATACTATCCTCGAATTCCAGCCTTTCAATCGGCGGTGGAATCGGTGTGGCAGGGTCAATGCTGGGCGACAGAAACGTAGACCAAAGTGACTGAGCGCCCTGATCGGAGCTCGAGGTAATCGTTTCCTGCTCCGGTTGATCCCATGCCTGGCTATTTGGCGTCCCGGATGTTGTCAAGCGTGCCTCAACTTCAACAGGCCAGTTTGTACTGCTTTCAATGACCGGCATCTCATCTTGAATTTGACATCCTTGCAACGCTAAGCCAAACAGGATCCCTCCTGAAAGGATCAAGGTTACCAGCAAATATCTTCGGTACTTCAGCGAAAGTTCACCCATTGGATCCTTCGGATAAATTATAGCATGTATTACCATTGGCAAGGTGCAAACAGCCCAGGCAAAGCCCGGGTACACAGTTTTTTATTGGATAATTTAAGCCCCTTTATTTACCGGAGTTGGCGGTCACCATCTCCATGACCGAGGGCTTCAGCGACAACGAGAAAATCTGGACCCGAGATCATTCCGATGATGGACCCATCCTCATCAACCACTGGAAGATGGTGAACCTGATAGTCGCTCATGACTCGGGCGCATTCATAGATAGTTAGATCGGGGCTCACACTTTTCAAGGGCGTCGTCATGATGTCCCGAATCTTGGTTTTGGCGGGGTTTTGCTGCCGAGCGACGATTTTGTCGCAAATATCTGTGGAGGTGATGATTCCGTATTGTTTTTCTTCATCGCTGATTTTAACAATGAGGCTGTATAAATACCTGCGCCGCATGATCGACAGCGCTTCTAAAACAGTACTGTCTGGGTCAATATAAACGACCAGATCAATCATCCAATCTCTTACCAGATCCTGCATTTGAATACTCCTTTTGGCTATTGGTTGTGTTGATGTTCCATTCGCCCTTATTATATTACAGATTATAGGGCGAATGGATGTTTCTCAATCCCTGTGAATAGCATCAATGGTGCGGTTTTCTTATATAATTAAGTTATCTGCTAATAGAATTGGAGCCCAGCAAATGCAAAAGCTAAAGAGTCGATTTTTATTGTCATTAACAGGTGGAGTAATTTTATTGTCCGCAGGGGTTGTTTTGCTCTTATCAAACTTGGAAATAATCACCATCGATTGGGAAATGGTCGTAGGCCCGCTGATGGCTGGGATTGGCATGATATTTCTGTTGATCTTCATCACCAATACCAGCGCCTGGTGGTCACTTATCCCGGGGTTTGTTCTGATAGGTTTGGCCATCAATACCTTTATAGATCGGTATCCGGGAATTATTGATCATGACATCAGCGGCGCCATTATGTTTGCCTCTATCGGATTGCCATTTATCGTGATCTATCTTTCTAATCACCAGCAGTGGTGGGCGCTGATTCCAGGTGGGGTTTTGTTAACTATGGCCGTGTCGAGCTTGCTGCCAGGCGAAACCGCTTATGAGGGCGGTTTATTCTTCATTGGATTGGCCCTTACTTTTGGACTGGTCTATTTTCTACCCAAACCCTCGGGCAGGCTTCAGTGGGCCTTGTTTCCGGCGGGTGCTTTGTTGCTGCTGGGTGTTTTAACTTCATTGAGGGCAGCGAGCTTGCTGAGGTTCCTTGGACCGCTGACCTTGCTGATCATCGGTGGTTATCTGATTTACCGATCGGTGCAAAAATAAGGCCGACCCCTCATCGAGAAAGCGCCTTTGCGGCTGCGTCTTTCGATGTGAGGATCATTATTACAGAGCCCCCAGAACCTCTTCCTGCAAGGAGATGATCTCGCGAATGCCTTTATCAGCCAGCGCGATTAACTGGTTCAGGGAAGCGGTGCTGAAAGCCTGGTTTTCGGCTGTGCCTTGAATTTCGATATACAAATCCTGAGCTGTTTTGACAATGTTCAGGTCGACATCAGCTTGGCTGTCCTCCTGGTAATTAAGATCCAGCAGGGGGCGCTGGTCCACCATGCCTACACTAACCGCCGCGATGGGCGGACACAGGGTTTCTGCGGGAATTATTCCCTTTTCAATCAGCTTGTGCAAACCCACCGCCAGGGCCAGGTAGCCGCCGGTGATAGATGCTACACGTGTGCCGCCATCGGCCTGGATGACATCGCAATCGAGCAGCAAGGTGCGCTCTCCGAGCAGGTTCAGGTTAACGCTCATCCGCAGCGCCCGACCGATCAAACGGCGGATTTCCTGGGTGCGCCCCTTCAGACCGTGAATTTCACGTTGGGTGCGGCTATGTGTACTGCGCGGCAGCAGGGCGTATTCCGCGGTCAACCAGCCGCGCCCCTGCCCGGCCATCCAGCCAGGCACGCCATCCTGGATGGTCAGGTTACACAGAATGATCGTTTCTCCCCAGCTGATCAGCACAGATCCTTCTGCATATTGGGTGTAATCCAGGGTAAATGAAATCGGGCGCAGTTGGTCAGGTTGGCGCCCATCAATACGGGGAAAGGGATTATGACTCATGACACCATTATAGCCAGGAAACGAAGAAAAATTTCTTGTTTTGAAAACCGACTGCGAAGTTTAGTTGCCAGAAGATACAAAGCGGTGATTGCGGACAACCTCGATCACCGCATTAATGTTTTCGATGGGCGTATCGTAAGGCAGATCACAACCCGGTGAGAGGATCAGGTTACGGTGGTTGGGCAGAGAATTGAGCAGGTTTGACACATAATCGCGATTTTCTTGCGGAGAACCCAGGAGCAATAAAGAAGCCGTCGGTAAATTACCCTGCAAAGTGATATTGTGACGATCCATGATGGGTTTAATTGCGCGTAGATCCACATGCTCATCGATAGAAAAGATGTCTGTGCCAGATGAGCATACAAGATCGATGAGTTTCGTGGCATTGCCACAAATGTGCAACATAGAATAGACACCCATCCCACGAATATGCTGGAAAAGCGCGGTGTGTTTTTGAAGTAAGAAAGCGGCATAAGTCTCTGGAGAGATTTGAGAGGCTACGGGTTCGATAATACCAATGGTGTCCATGCCCGCGTCAACATAATAGTTTGTGATGGCTTGTGCAACCTGCACTGTATAATTTAGCAAAGCCTGTAAAAAGTCGGGGTTATCATTAATATCAAAAAATAACTGCTGCCCCCGCAAGTGGTAGGCAAGCGTTAAGGGCCCTGTTACCAGGCCGAACAAACCAACCTGATTGCCAATTTCTTGCTTGATACGGTGCATGACGTTGAGAATCAACGCCAGGCGTCCTTCCTCCGACGCGGGAATTTTCTCTGGAATCGATTTAAGTTCTGCAAGCGGGTGGCTGACAACAGAAGGAGGGGCATCGTCTGTCCAAACCAGTTCGCAGCCGAGAATCTCGGCTTCTACCTGGATATCGAAATAAACGGGCATCCCATCCGGCGAGTACTGCTGATAGACAGCGAGCAGTGAACGAACCAATTTATCGCCATCATTCAGTACCTCTCGAGCAGAATAGCCCATGAGCTTGCCGGCATGCACACCAGCAAGCGGCACCCAGGGAAGCCTGTTTTCAGGTTTGCCTTTGAGCGTGCCAAACAAAACATGCCTGCCATTTATTGCGGTCATAACACCTCACTGCACTCGGTTGATTTGCGGTTTGATTATAAACATACCTGACAACGTTGTCAATATCTTAGCGGCTTGAATAAAGCAGAATTCCATAGAAAAAGACCTAATTTACCATCAAATCCTTGATCAGATAAAAGTATTTGCGTTATAATAGGGTTTGATGTAGATTTTTCCAGACAACGTTGTCTGGGTGAGGCAAAGTTATGACTGTAACGATTAAAGATGTCGCTGCCTATGCACAGTGCTCAATTAAGACCGTTTCACGTGTGGTCAATGACGAATCCTATGTGGCTGAGGCAACCCGGCTTAGGGTTCAGGATGCGATCAATGCTCTGGGCTATGTACCGAATATTTCAGCGCGCCGACTGGTGCAAAGCAAGTCATATGTGATTTGTATCCTCCTGCATGAAGCGGGGTTTTACCAATCGGCTGTGCTTTCGAAGGTAATGGATATTGGGTATCAGTTTGATTATGACATCTTGATACAATCTTATTTCCCGGTGCACAGTCGTTCAAAAAACAAGCTCAGTGGGCTGATTCGCGAACGGCGGGTGGATGGGCTGGTGATTACACCACCTTGTGATGTTGACCCTTTTCTCAATGAACTGCTGATCACCTCTCGCGTTCCGTATGTTCAAATTACGCCTTTGAATCGCACCGGCAATATTCCCTATGTCACCGGTGATGATTATCAGGGCGCCTACTTGATGACAGAGCGCCTGATCCTGATGGGCCACTGGCGCATCGCTTTTCTGAGCGGCCCACGCAATCACCGCACCAGTATCGACCGCTTATATGGCTATAAAGCAGCTTTAGAGATGTACCGGGTTCCCTTCGATGCAGATCTGGTATGGGACTCGTTATTTAATTTCGACGGCGGATATAACGCCACAAAATTGGGCATGGCTATGGATAACCCGCCAACGGCTATTTTTGGTGGCAGTGATGAAGCCGCTATCGGTGCACTATATGCCTTACAGGAAATGAAAATCCCGGTGCCCCAAAAAATTTCAGTGTGTGGATTTGGTAACTTGCCGCAATCACAGCAAACCTGGCCTGGATTAAGCACAGTCGATCATCCTGTGGAGATAATTGTGGAGCGGGCCGTGGAAATCCTGCTGGATATTCTTGCGAACCGGGAACCGGCTTCCAGGCAGATTGTGCTGCCCTGCCAGTTGGTGATGCGTGGTTCAGCGGGTACAAAGCCACCCAATTAACAGAAAAATTATCAAATACTACGAAAGGACAAAGAACATGCAAGGTGATTTACAGGAACTTTACATAGCAATATTGGAAGGGCAGCGTGACGAGGCCAAGGAATGTGTTGAAACTGCGCTGCGGGAAGGCGTGCCTCCCGGCGAGGTGCTGGATGTGATGGTGAATGCAATGGGCGAAGTGGGGCAATTGTTTGAAGAGGGCGAGTACTTCGTGCCAGAGATGCTGATCGCTGCCCGGGCCATGAAAACTGGCATGGAAATCCTCAAACCCGAACTGGTGGGTGCAGATATTCAGCCGGTTGGCAAGATCATTGCCGGGACGGTCAAAGGCGACTTGCACGATATTGGAAAAAATCTGGTGTGTATGATGCTGGAAGGTGCAGGTTTCTATGTGGTCGACCTGGGCACGGATGTCTCCCCGGAAGCGTTTATCGCTGCTATTGAGGAGCATGAACCTGATTTTGTGGCTATGTCGGCCCTGCTGACAACGACCATGCCGAATATGGGCACCACCATTGAAGCGTTGAAAGCCGCTGGCGTGCGCGATTCGGTCAAGGTTTTGGTGGGCGGCGCGCCGATTACGCAGCGTTATGCGGATAAAATTGAAGCTGATGGTTACGCGCCAGATGCCAGCCAGACGGTCAAGCTGGCCAAAGCTCTGATGGGTTAATAAATTTAGCATTGATAAAAACCAGGGTGCTGTTGGGCGAGCACCCTGTTATCTTGTTAAATTGAAGGCCCTTATTAATTTGCGACGGATGAGCGGGTGTTTAAAATAATAACATGCCCCCACGGGAATTCGAATCCCGGTTTTGGCCTTGAGAGGGCCACGTCCTAGGCCACTAGACGATGGGGGCAAGCGCAAAAAATTTTATCACAGACTGATCCCAAGGTCAATATGATTGACCCTGGGATTTAATGATAGTTTTACTTATTCGATCAGCAATTACTGCAATCGTTTGAGGAACAGGCACTGCAGGCGCTGGCCAGGGACCCTTGGGCGATTTCCTGTTCGGTTGCATTGCGCAGGGCGACGACCTTGGTTTTGAAGCGCAAATCTTTTCCTGCCAACGGGTGATTCAGGTTGAGTGTGACCGTCTCATCGGAGATTGCCAGAGCCACACCGGTAAAAACGTGTCCTTCACCGTCCTGTAAGCGCATGGGGTGCCCCAGTTTGATTTCAAAATTATCTGGGAAAGAGGACAGAGAAACTTCGATCTCCAGGTCGGGTTCATAGGCGCCAAACGCGTTTTCAGCTTTGATAAAGATCTCCTTTTCCTCACCCAACTGCATCCCTTCTACTTCAGCCTCTAGATGCGGGAGGATGTTGCCGTGTCCCTGAAGGAATTGAATAGGTCCGGAATCGATTTCCTGACCGTCGACTTCCAGGGTATGTTCCATTGTGACGACAACGTCTTTTTTTACGTTTGAAATTTCATTTTCAACCATTAAACACTCCATTTTTATTTAATCCATGCCAGGTTGGCCGGGCTTTTCGTACATTTTATTCTGTGAATTATTATACTGCAGGGGTGAAAATAGACCAATTCTTAGCTCTTACTCTGATAAAGAATTGATACACAAAACAGAAAAAAGCACTTGTAATTTATAGATGATTTCAAAGGGCTGCGGAATAAAAAGGAGGAAGGTTTCTTATTTTGTAGACGTTGCGCTGTTTGAATCGTTTAGGTATTTAACAAACCCTTTCGATGACATCGACCGGGTAAAAAATTCTTTAATCCCGCTTTACCAGTGTATAATTGGGTTGAATCAAGCACAGACTCAGCTGAGAAGGAAGATACGATGAAAATCAGCCCATTGGCCGGAAAGCGAGCCACGCCGGAATTACTTGTTGATATCCCCCGTTTGATTTCAGCCTATTACACTGAGAACCCTGACCCCCGGGTGAGTTCTCAGCAGGTAGCTTTTGGTACTTCGGGCCATCGTGGATCATCTTTCAATTGCAGTTTTAATGAAGACCATATCCTGGCAACCAGCCAGGCGATCGTTGAATATCGCCTCAGGCAAGGCTACACTGGGCCGCTGTTTATTGGCAAAGATACGCATGCGCTTTCAGAACCTGCCATGCGCACCGCACTCGAGGTGTTTGCCGCCAATGGTGTGGAAACTATACTCCAGGAGGGTTTGGGTTACACACCCACGCCGGTCATTTCGCGGTTGATCCTGACCTATAATCAGGGTCGTTCCACTGGCCTGGCAGATGGTGTGGTGATTACACCTTCGCACAACCCACCTGAGGATGGTGGTTTTAAATACAATCCTCCCGATGGTGGGCCGGCTGATTCTACAACCACCAGTGCGATTCAGATGCGGGCCAACGAAATCTTGCAGGACAGCCTGAAGGCCGTAAAACGGATGTCCTGGTCAAAAGCGCTCAGGTCTGGCACCACACATCAGGTCGATTTTATCCAACCGTATGTGGATGATCTTGTTAACGTGGTCAATCTCGAAGCGATTTCTAAGGCCGGGGTACACATTGGTGTTGATCCCTTGGGCGGTGCCGGGGTTGCCTACTGGGGCCCGATTGCTGAAACATATGGCTTGAATTTGGAAGTGGTGAACCCTGAAGTTGACCCCACCTTTCGATTCATGAGCGTTGACCATGACGGTAAGATTCGTATGGACTGTTCTTCACCTTATGCCATGGCGAGCTTGATTGAAATGAAAGATCGCTACGATATTTCCTTCGGCAACGATTCTGACTTTGATCGGCATGGGATTGTAACACCTTCGGGTGGTTTGATGAACCCCAATAATTACCTGGCGGTGGTCGTGTGGTATTTGTTCCAAAATCGCTCCGCCTGGGGTGACGATGTAAAAGTAGGTAAGACAGTGGTTACCAGCGGCATCATCGACCGGGTAGCCCAGTACCTCAAACGTGAGCTGGTAGAAGTTCCAGTGGGATTCAAATGGTTCGTGCCAGGGTTATTGCATGGCAACCTGGGGTTTGGCGGCGAAGAGAGCGCCGGCGCATCCTTTTTGCGCATGGATGGCACCACCTGGACGACGGATAAAGATGGGATCATTCTGAACCTGCTGGCAGCGGAGATGCTGGCTGTGACCGGTGAAGACCCTGCGCAAACCTATCAACACCTGCAGGAAAAATTTGGGCAAACGTTTTATCAGCGGTTGGAGGGCCAGGCCACGCCCGAGCAAAAAGCTGTTTTTAGTATTCTGTCACCTGAGATGATCACGGCAGAACAACTGGCGGGAGAGAAGATCAAAGCCAAGTTGACCCGGGCCTCCGGTAACAATGCAGATATTGGCGGTCTGAAAATTGTGACCGAAAACGGCTGGGTGGCTGTCCGCCCATCCGGTACAGAGGATATTTACAAAGTTTATGCAGAAAGCCTAACAGGGCAGGAACACCTGAACCGCATCCTGGAAGAGGGACAGGCTATTGTCCAGGACCTATTTGCGAGCCAGTTAGGATGATTGGCGCACCGGGTGATTTTAAATTGAACGTTGATTAAATCAATTGATCAAGGAGGTTTTTATGGCGGCTGTCAATACTTTGCAACTTGTAGTAAATGAGTTTTTTCAAGCTTTGGGGGTGTGGCTGGTGACGCCCATGAAGGTGATTACGTTTTTTGGTGATGAATTATTTTATATCCTCTTGTTGCCGATCCTGTATTGGAGTTTTGACCAGATGATCGGTTTGCGTGTGGGGATGATGTTGCTGCTCAGCAACGGGATTAACGCCTTTTTTAAATTTATATTCCGTTTGCCGCGCCCAACGTGGATCAGTGATACCGTGGTTGCCCATGTGCATGAATCTTCGTTTGGTCTGCCTTCCGGGCACGCGCAAAACGCAATTTCGGTGTGGGGCCGGCTGGCTGTTGAGGTGAAAAAGCGCTGGTTTACATTTCTGATGGTGGTGCTGATCCTCTTAATCGGCATTTCGAGGCTGGTTATGGGCGTACACTTTTTGGGCGATTTGCTGGCTGGCTGGCTGATCGGCGGCTTGCTCTTATGGGCGTTTTCCTCCTGGTTTGATAAAATTGCCCGCTGGCTTAAGCCAAAACCCCTGGGCGTTAAAATTGGGTTGGCGGTCGCCAGTACGGCTGTGTTGATGTTGATGGTCCTCACCGTCTATTGGGCGATTGGCACCACCTGGGAGATGGATCTCAACTGGGTTGATCGAGCTGTTCAGGTAGATTCTGCGTGCGCCAAGCAATCAGCGCAGCCGGAACTTGAGTGTATCGTGCTGGTAAAGCCCTTTAGCCTGGATGGTACCTTTACATTTGGCGGCACCTGGACGGAATTGCTGGTTGGCTTTTTGATCCTTTGGGAAAAGAAGGGGCGTTTCCTGGCTGGCGAGGGAGGCTGGCATCGGCTGGCACGCTTCCTGGTTGGTCTGGTGGGTGTGATCATACTCTATTTTGGTTTAGGGCAGGTCTTCCCACGGGGGGCGCACGCGCTCGGTTATTCTCTGCGTTTTATACGCTACACCCTGGTAGCTCTGTGGGTCTCCTGGATTGCACCGCTGGCATTTGAGAAAATTGGCATACTAAAATTTGAGGGAAGATAAACCGGTCAACACTTATTTTATGAACTGTCCGTAAAAGGCACTAATTTTCGGGCGGGTCGCCTGCTGAGAGGCCCGCGCTTTCACGATGGCCAGATTTTGTTGGGCCGATGTTTGTCGTAGAGTTTCAGTGTTCAGCGCGCGACATACGGCCTCTGCTAAAGCATCCGGTGAGTGCGGTTCGACCAACAGGCCGTTGACCCCGTCTTCAACCCATTCCCGCAGGGACTCGATGTTGCCAGCGACCGGGAAACAGCCGCAGGCCATGGCCTCCAGCAGTGAATTGGGGGTGCCGTCATGGCTGCTGGGTGAAACAAACACCTCAGCAGACTTCAGCAAAGACCATAATTGAGGTTGGGAGAGTTTGGGAAGCAGGTGAGTGGATCTTTCGATGCCATATCTTTTAACCCATGTTTCAGCCAGATGGCTTCCAGCCAAACCAGGGCAGATGAAGTGTGCGTTGGGGTGGCGCGCTAGAATTTTGGGGATGGCAGCAAAAAAGGTGTCCTGGTGAACGGACTTAGGGCGCAAGCCGCGCGGGTTGACCACAAAAATGCCCGCGGCAGGAAGCCCATACGCTCCCGGGTCGAAATTTGGTGCGGATACTATGGCTTCCAAATCCATACCGCCAGAGCCGGGCAAGACCAGGGTGGGCGCCTTTGCCGACAAACCCCAAGCGTGTGCCAGGCGTGCATCCCGGTGCGTATCGGCGATAAAACCATCTGCGCGTGACAGGCATTGGTTTGTAAACTTGTGCATCACAATAGAGGCGCGGGCATGCAGGGTTAGGTCGTTGCCCCAAGTACTGACGATAAAAGGAAGTTCTCCAGGAGTACCGCTGCCCAGCATACCCTCAAAGGGGATCCGGAGTGCATGTACCAGGTCTGGTTTGATTTCCGTAAGCAGCGCCTGAAAGGTACGGGTAAACCTGGGCAGCGTCAGCGGGCCCAGGATATAGCGCATCGTTTGAAAGGTCGGCGCGAACCGACGGATGAGCCCCCGGGAAAAACTGCGTTGAACCTGGCCACCGGACGGGGCGGCGCTGGCCCGGCCTGAACTGCTAAGACGGCTAAAAGCAACAGGTATGATGAAAAAATGGCGCAGGTCATCGGGCGGGCTGCACGGAAAGGTGGAAATCAGGCTGACTGTATCGCCCAGCGCCTGGACGTTGCGGATCCAGCTTTGGGCGGTTGGGCTGCGACCATCGGCAATGAGCAGGACATGCGGGCTCATGCCAAACTCCGGTTGAGCGCCTCAATGAAGATGGCGACCATATTTTCGATGTTGACCTCCTCAGACACAATCCGGTAGCTTGCTGCACCCATCCTGCGTAAAGCGGGGATATCCGCCAGGGCAGTTGACAGGGCTGTTTGCAGGGCTGGCAGGTTCCCGGGCGGAATTTGCCAGCCGTTTCCCGACCGGACGAGGTCTGCCTGGGTGCCGTCTGCCTCAGCGGCAATCACCGGCAAGCCAAAACTCATGGCTTGTTGAATGGCCAGCCCGCCGGTGCCTGGCAGGATGAACAGGTCTGCCCGGCGGAATTGCTCCTCCAGTTCAGCCCCGTACAGGGCGCCGGTGAATATGGCACGCGGGTAGGTCTGCTCCGCCAGGGTTTGCAATCGTGCCCGGTCGGGGCCATCGCCGACGATCACCAGCTCTGGTTGTAAGGGCGCAGCCAATTGAGCGCAGGCACCCAGCAGGTTATCCACCTGCTTGCGGGCTTGTAAACGCCCGACAAACAGGACCCGACCGGGCTGATCGGCAGCTGGTATGGGCCGGGTGGGCAGCGGGTGCGTTGGGGCTGGCGCCATCGCGTTAACAGCAACAAAGATGCGCTCTGATGGGAAACCGAGCCGGGCGTATTCATCCGCGCCGGCCTGGCTGTAGGTGATCAGGCTGTCAAACTGGCTGACAAAGTGTGCCCGGCAGCGATAGCGCTACTTCGCCAACGAGCCTGCCAAGGCTGGCGCGCCCAGCCCCCAACCGATCACCGGACGGCCTCGTTTTCGCATCCAGTGCAGCACTGTTGAGGTCCGCAGGTAGCGGGGGTTGGCTTCGACAATCAGTACTTGCGGGTTGATCTGCCTCAACCAGCGCAGCAGGCCGCGCTGGACGCACAGGTACAAATTGCCTGTGAGCAGGTGCAGGTTTTTTCCGGGGGTGAGTTGTGCGGTTTCAAGCGATGACGCGGTTTTGATAGTTTCATCTGCTCTGGGTTCGCCGGCATACACTTCCAAACCAGCGGGACAGGCTCGCCCCAGTGCGTTGAAGAACGGCGCCCTGTATTCCGGCAAAACTCGCTGGATTAAGCCTACCTTTCTATTAAATACGCTCATGCTGCCTCCAGCGCGGTCAGATAGCTGGAAACCATGCTTTCAAGGCTGAAAACCGCTTCTGCCCGGGCGCGAGCGCGCGGACGGTATGCCGAGTTATCCTGCAATAAGACGCTACAAGCCTCGGCCAGGGGTGAGATCAGGGGTTTCTCTAACTGCCAGTGATCTGCACCATAAGGTACCACCTCACCCGCACCGTCCTTAACCAGCTCACTTAAGGCGCCGGTATCATAAGCCAGGACGGGCAGGCCGCACGCCAACGCTTCGATGACACTGTTGGGGCAGGCGGCGTTGAGGTCAGCGCTAAAGAGAACATGCGCAGAACGGTCAAGTGCGGGAAGATTCTGCTGCGGTACCACACCGCGCCAGGTGATCCAGAGATCGGGCGCCAGCGCATGTGCACGGGCTTTAAGCTCGTCGCTGACCTGACCGGCAACCATCAATTCAAGGGGTAACAGGCTGCTGGCCTTGACCTGTTGAGCCAGCTTAACGGCTGTTTCCAGGCCGCGGGCATAGGCGCCATCCAGGTGCCCTTCCACCAGCAGGATACGGTAATGATCTTTGGGCGGGGTTTCCGGCCCGTTGGGTGAAAAGTAATCCAGGTCTACGCCATTGTAGGTGACCTGGTGTGGGATAGAGCGGGGGCCGTACACCTGCGTCCACCAGGTTTGGCAGATATGACTTTGATAGACGATACGGTCTGCCAGATAACGGCGGATGAAAGCCAGAATATGGTTGTTGATTTCTGCCCTTAAAAAGGCGAGCGGGGTGCTTTTTTCCAGCCTGTGGATCCAATTCATGCCGTTCAGGCGCTGCACAATGTGAACACCCCGGCGTTTGGCTTGCCAGAGCTTCCATAATTGGCGGGTGCCACCGATGACAAGGATAGCGGTGTTTTGTGGATGCGAAATTTCAAAGGTATAGGGAATTCCCCGGGCTTTCAGGCTCGCAATCATCCTGGCCTGGAAGGAAACCATGCCCCCCAGGCCGGTTAACTGGGGCACCAGGCAGATTTGATGTTTCATTCCCCGGCACCGTTCAGGCGGGGGCGTTTACCCACGCAGCGTGCCGGAGCGCCTGCCCATAACTCATATTCACCGGTCGATTCTAGCAAGACCGCATTGGCGCCAATAACCGTGCCATTGCCAACTTTGAGCACGCCCTGTTTGCACAGGACCTTACACCCGGGAGAGAGGATCACGTGATTGCCGATTTCAATACCCTCAAATTCTGATTGTTCTATGGGTAAGTAAATATCCGCTCGACCAAGAGTCACACCCTGGTAGAGGTGTACATGTGAGCCAATTTTCGCCTTACTGTGAATGACCACGCCATGCCCGCCATGTTCAAGGATAAAGCCCGGGCCGATGGGCACGGAGACTGGAATTTCTGAGCCAAGCAATTTCAGCAGGTAATAAAACAACTTGCCAATCAGTGGGGTCTGCCGGGCATACACCAGACGGGTATAAAAATCTTTTTTTGCCATGCTTTATCCCTTTTGCGTGGATAAAAGTGCGGCAACGATGCGCTGCGCAGCCTGCCCATCACCATAGGGATTAACAGCCCCGGCCATGGCCGCGTGGGCGGCATGATCATCGAGCAGATAGCGGGCTTCTGAGAAAATTACCTCTGGATCCGTGCCCACCAGCTTTAAAGTGCCGGCATGCACGCCTTCCTGGCGTTCGGTATGCTGGCGCAAGACCAGGGTGGGAATACCGAATGAAGGTGCTTCTTCCTGGATACCGCCTGAATCGGTCAGGATTAGAGCTGCGTGTTTCATCAGGTGCACCAGCGGCAAGTAATCTAGGGGTGGCAGTAGGTGGATATTGTCGATATTGGAAAGCGCTTGATAGACGGGCTCGGTAATATTGGGGTTGAGATGAACGGGGTAAACCATGGCTATTTCATCCTGATAGGCCTCCGCAAGGCGTTTAAGGGCCTGGCAAATATCCAGGATGGGCTGGCCGAAGTTCTCTCTGCGGTGGGCGGTCACCAATACCAGGCGGCGGGTCCCCCCGGAAACACCAGCTTGCTGCAGTAATTGTTCAACCATCGTAGGCGCTGGCTGCTGGCTGATGATCTGCAAAGCGTCAATAACCGGGTTGCCGGTGATTTTTATAATTTCATCCGGGATGCCCTCCCGCAGCAGGTTCTGGCGGTTGTTTTCTGTGGGCGCAAAGTGCAGGTCGGCCACCACGCTGGCAATCCGGCGGTTCATTTCTTCGGGAAAGGGCTGCCATTTATCGTGGGTGCGCAACCCCGCTTCAATGTGTCCCACCCGAATCTGGCGGTAATATCCAAGGATTGCTGCAGCCATAACTGTTGTGGTATCCCCCTGGACCAAAAGCCAATCGGGACGCTTTTTCACCAAGATGGGATCCAGATGGGTAAAGATACGGGCGGTTAAATCCGAAAGACTTTGGTCATGCGCCATCAAATCCAGGTCAATATCCGGGATGATGTCAAAAATCTTTAGCACCTGGTCCAGCATTTCCCGGTGCTGAGCAGTAACGCAAACAGTTACATCGATTTGATCAGGGAATGCTTTCAGAGCTCTGATCACCGGGGCCATTTTAACAGCTTCCGGGCGCGTACCAAATATCACCATCACTCGTAGTTTTTGATTCATAAAACCAATTATACTTTAAGCTGAGTTTCATAGGTGCTGCTAAGAAGATCGTCAATAGTTCAATAAATACGAAATTCTGTGTTGATAAGCGTTGATTTTCCTGCCTTATGCTATACTTTTACCATGACGCACATATGTCGGTTCGGATGTATGAATACGCCAGTGGGTTGGGGTCTTAAGCCTGTTCTCTGGAGGTTTCAGTATGACCTGGACTGAAATTGGTTGGGTTATTATCGGTCTGGGGGCAGTTTCCCTGCTCTTGTTTAATTTTCTATTCGCGCGTCGGGGCCGTTATGTAGTTCGTCCTCAACCAGCAGTGCGGTCATTTCTAAAACGGCGGATGCACGCTTTCGAGCGGGGAGAAATAAACCAGGTGTTATTAGGATCGCGGTTATGGTCGCGGGCTTATCCGGCATTGGGCTTACACGCTTTATCGGTGGCCTCCGGTCTGGCCGGCTTAGAACCGGGCGCACTGGAAGCCCAGTTAATTGCTGTGGGAACCGGTGAGTTGGCTTTGTTCGCGCGTCAAATCTATCAGGGTACCTATCGGGATGGCTACTCGTCTGCATTGAACCTGGCTTTGACCGGCCCCACACCGTATGCCTTTCTGGCGGGGTTTTTAGCAGAAATGCACCTGCATCCCTCGGGAGCGGTTGGACTGTTTGGAAACTTTGACCAGATGGGTGCCTTGATCATGGAAGCTGTAGCGGATCAAGGGGGCCGTCCTTTCGCAGCGGCTGGATCCATCAACGCTCAGGCAGCCCTGTTCTTAACCACGCGTGACCTGTTAATTGGCGAAGAAATTTTTTTCTTGCCAGGTTTGTTCGATAGTTCCCCTGGATACCAGGCTGCCTGGATCAGCGAGGACCTCCTGCGCGTTGCCCTGTTGGCACTGCTGGTGATTGCAGCTGGTTTAAAGATGGCGGGGATAATATGAAGCGGATCATCGCGATGATCGTCGCCGTCCTGGCCGGGTTAACCCTTTTAGCAGGATATTTTTTCCAGACCGAGCTGGCGCAGCTCACGGGGCTACTGATCAATTGGGGGATTTTACTGGTTGGGCTGGCCGGCCTGATCGGGATCGGGTATTTGATTAAAACACAGATTGCACGGGTTGGGCACTGGCAAAAAGGTAGTTTTTTAAGCGCAATCGGGCTGGCAGCTTTTTTAATCACCGTGGGTTTGGGATTCTTTCTACCTTTGCAAGATCGTTTTTTCCGTAATTGGGTGCTCAACATCCAAATCCCGGTAGAAACCAGCTTGCTGGCCATTTTGACTGTAACCTTACTCCTTGCCAGCTTGCGGATAATTCGTACCCGTGGCTGGACGCTCATGACGATCAGTTTTTTAATCAGCGCACTGATCTCGCTGATCTTAAGTTTGGATTATCTGCAGCCAGCAACAGAAACACCTGGCGCTGAATGGATGGAATTGATCCACCGGCTTCCCCTGGTAGGCTTGCGGGGCATCCTGATCGGGGTGGCTTTGGGTGGGTTGATCGTTGGTTTACGGGTCTTACTGTTAATGGAACGCCCATACGAGGACAAACAGTGATGTGGATGCTGATTTGCCCTGATTGTGGCGCGTCAAACCCGTCGGATGCCCTTAAATGCGAGGTTTGTGATGCCTCCTTAGAGGGGGTTCACCTGGTGAGTTCGGAAGATGAACCACAATTTCTTAACGAAGACGAGCATCTTACCGATTTGCTACACGCACTCAAGCAGGATGAAGACGTGCATCAGTCCACCGATCAAGATGAAGGGGAGCGTTTTATTTCATCTGAACGAGAGGTAAGTGCAGAAACCCCGCCGCAAATTGACGATGAGCCTGAA
>JAAYKH010000025.1 GCA_012522475.1 Chloroflexota bacterium
TCTGCCGCCATATCGTTGAATGCCTCGGTTTAGAACAGGTGACCATCCTGGCAGAACGCGCCGAGGTGGTTGGGCAGGACCCGGCTCACCGCCAAACTTACGACCTGGCGGTGGCGCGTGCAGTGGCCCGCATGCCCATTTTGATGGAGTACCTGCTGCCTTTAATTCATCGTCACGGTAAGGTGATGGCTATGAAAGGGGAAACAGCCCCGGCCGAAACCCATAGCGCCAGCCGAGCTATCCACATTCTGGGGGGGAAACTGCATAAACTCATCCATATTGAGCTGCCCGGGGTGGTGGAGGAGCGTTTTATCGTGGTGGTGGATAAAATTGCCCGAACACCAGATGAATATCCCCGCCGTGTTGGCATCCCCGCTAAACGACCAATTTATTAGAAAACGCCTGTTTAACGACCATAATGTAGTAAGCTTAATAAATTATGGGCGCTGAATTAAAAGAAAAAAAAGATCAACAAGAAGAAGTTGAACGCTGCCTGACGCTCATCCAGTCACGAAACCCGCGCGACCGATCCTTTGCAGCGAAATGTTTAGGGGGATTGAAGACCAGACCTGATATCCTGATTGAGTTATTAAAAGACCCCAACGGCTTTGTCCGCTCCGCGGCGGCAGAAGCCCTGGGACGCTCGGTAGAACTACCTGCGCCGGAGGTGGTTTCCCATTTATTGGCGTTAATTGACGACCCGAACAATTACGTGTGTGCTGCAGCTGTTAATTCACTGGGGCTTTTGGGCGCAATTCAGGTGGCAGACCAGGTTGAGGCTTGTTTGGATGATGAGCATCCAATTGTGGTACAGGCGGCCATCCTGGCACTGGCGCGCCTCGACCCCCACAGAATCGAAGCGCGCTTGGTAGAGTTCATACAATCAGAAGCGTACCTGATCCACCTGGCAGCGGTCAGGGTGTGTGGGTGGCTGGCCCAGGATGCCTGCAGCGGTTTTATCTTGCAGGCTTTGCAGGATTTTATTAAAGCCGATGCCAGGCAAGATCTTAAACTCCCCAAACTTTACATAGAAGCCTTGGCCCGGTTAAAGGTCAAGGAAGCCATTCCCACCTTGGTTGATATTGCTGAACATGAAATTGGGTTGCGCAGCGTAGCGGTTGAGGCGCTGGTTGAGATGAATGCCGAAGAGGCTGCTGCAATCCTTTCGCCCTTGTTAAGTGACCCCAGCAACGCCTTGCGCCGCAACCTGATTGAAATGATGCTGCAGGCAGATTATCAATCGGCATTGCCGCTGGTGCGCCCTTTGCTTAAAGACAAAGCCATTGCTGTACGCGAAACAGCGCTGGCGGCGATTTCAAAGTGGGGCGACAAGGTTTCAGTTGATGATGTCCGCGAGATTGCCTTCAGCGACCCCAGTCCCTTTGTGCGCCCGCAAGCGGTAATTGCGCTGACCCGCCTGTTAGGCCAGGAAGTGCTGCTGGATCTGGTCGATCTTTCAGAGGACCTTAACCTGTATGTGAGGCGGGCTGTGGCCCAATGCCTGGCGGAGGTTGGTACCCTGACCCCGGAGGGGAAGGCGGCGTTGTTGAGGCTGGCCCACGACCCGGAAACGGCTGATTACGCCCTGGAGGCCCTGCAAGCCCACGATCTGGACGCGCTCAAACCCCTGCCGGTACAGACCGCGGAAATTGTTGCCCCGGTGCCAAAGGACTTGAGCGGCGTGCCCGAGCTGCTGAACGCACTCGAAGCCTGGCAGGGTGCCCTGCCGACGCTGCAGAGGAATTTCCATCTGGATGAATTGGCCGAAGTGGACCGGGCGCTTTCAACCCTGATTTTATATTTACGCGGTGCATTGAATGGGGGACAGGAATAAAAAAACGCCTGTGAAGGTACTCCCCCAGTACATGACTGCAGCGGCTTGTGCTTCTAAACATTTAAAGCGCAAGCCGCTGTGTGATGGTGTCGTTAATGGCGCTTCAGGTGTTGATCAGGGTTTTGGCGTTGCCGAAGCTGTGGCGGTGGGAATCCGCGTTGGCACGATATTCACCGGGATGATCAACAGATCCCCGACGAAAATATCGGCTTCGTCTTCCATGAGTTTAAGGTCATTCTCTCGCCGATAGCGATTGGTTTCCTGCATGATGCGGTCAACTTCGCTGTTGAATGTCTCGGCCAGGACGTACAGGCTGTCTCCTGGGCGGACGCGGTATTCGATCAATGTGCCCGGAGGCGTATCGTCTGGCAGCGGTGTGGGCGTGGGGAGTTGCTGACCGGGGGCCGGGACGAGGATTGTTTGCCCCGGGTAGATCAGGCAGCGGCTGTCCAGGTTGTTCAATACCAGCATCACCTCAACATCCACTTCGAATTTTTCAGCGATGGAGGTACAGTTGTCCAGCTCCTGCACCTCGTATTCGACGGGCCCCGAAGGTGTGTTGGTTAATGTCGGCATCGGGGTATCCGTGATCGTGGGTGTCAACGTAAAGGTCGCTGTGGGCGTAACAGGCGTGGGCGTTGGCGTTTCTGTGGGCGTGGGAGTGGGGGAGTTCAAGAACGAAAGCTTTAACCCGCCTCCACCGCCGACCAGGTAAATTACCAGCAGGGCGATGCCAGCGACAGCCAGCAAAATTGCCAGGCCGCCCAGCACGTATGGGCCCGCTTTCTGTTTCTTACGATAAGATGAAATGATGTTTTTTGCATCTTTTTTGCTCATAAGATTTCCTCACTGGCTCCATCCGAAAAACATGCCGGAAAGCACCAAAAACATGAAAGTTTGTATTTCCATTTTATCCGATTAACAAATTTAGGTCGAGTCATCCCAGCGGGGTAAAAAAAACCCTGGGCAGCGGCTGTCAATGCGCGTCTCCCGGCGGCCTTCACGCCGGATGCGTTACTTTCCCACAATCCAGGATACGTTTCATGAAGTGCCCGGTATACGATTGGGGCATTTCGCAAATTTCTTCGGGTTTACCCTCGGCGATGATCTCACCGCCGGCATCCCCGCCCTCAGGCCCCAGATCAATAATCCAGTCTGACACCTTGATGATATCCAGGTTGTGCTCAATGATAACCACGGTGTTGCCTTCATCCACCAGGCGCTGCAGGACGTCAATCAGCCGGTGCACATCGGCGGCATGCAGGCCCACTGAGGGCTCATCCAGAACATAGAGGGTGCTGCCGGTGGATCGGCGCGAGAGTTCTTTAGAGAGCTTCACGCGCTGCGCCTCTCCGCCAGACAGGGTGGTGGCCGATTGACCCAGACGGATATAACCCAGGCCCACATCCTGCAGAGTCTCCAGCCGGCGAACGATCTTGGGGAAGGCTTGAAAAAAGTCCATGGCGGAATCAATGGTTAAATTCAATACATCGGCGATGCTGTGCTCCTTGTACAGAATTTGCAGCGTCTCCCGATTATAACGGGATCCATGGCAGACATCACAGGGCACGTAAATGTCGGGCAAGAATTGCATTTCGATCTTCAACTGCCCCTGGCCGCTGCACGCTTCACAGCGTCCGCCTTTGACGTTGAAACTGAAACGGCCTTTTTTATAGCCGCGCATTTTGCTTTCGGGCAGTTCGGTGAACAGATCGCGGATCAGGTCGAATACACCGGTGTAGGTGCCGGGGTTAGAGCGCGGTGTGCGGCCGATCGGCGATTGGTCGATGTTGATGACCTTATCGACATGTTCAAGGCCTTCAATCGCGTCGAAATCGCCGGGTTGCGTTCGGGCGCCGTGCAGCTGGCGCGCCAGGGTGCGGTAGAGCGTGTCAATCAGCAATGAGGATTTGCCCGAGCCGGATACGCCGGTAATGCAGATAAACTTTCCCAGGGGCAGATTGAGGGTAACGTCTTTGAGGTTGTTTTCCCGGGCGCCGAGCAAGCGCAGATAGGCGCCATTGCCTTCACGGCGTTCTGTCGGCACAGGGACAAACAGCTTACCGGAGAGATAGGCGCCGGTGATGGATTGGGGGTGGTTGATGATCGCCTCCGGGGGGCCTTCGGCCACAACCTCGCCGCCCAGATCGCCCGCGCCAGGGCCCAGGTCGACGATCCAATCGGCCCGGCGAATGGTGTCTTCATCGTGTTCCACCACCAGGACGGTATTGCCCAGGTCGCGCATACCTTCCAGCGTGGTCAGCAGGCGGTCATTATCGCGCGGGTGCAGGCCGATGGAGGGTTCGTCCAGGACATACAGGACGCCCATCAACCGGGAACCAATTTGAGTGGCCAGGCGGATGCGTTGCGCTTCCCCGCCGGAAAGTGAGCCGGCTGAACGCTGCAGGGTCAGGTAATCCAGCCCGACGTTGACCAGAAACCCCAGACGGGCTTCGATCTCTTTGAGGATGCGTTCGGCGATCAAGCGTTCCCGTGCGGATAAGGGCGACTCTGCGCCGGCCAGGCTTTGGGCCCAGGCCAGGCTGCGCCTGACGGGCCACGCCGTCACCGCCACGATGTTAACGCCGTCGACAGTCACGGCCAGAACTTCCGGGCGTAACCGGTCACCGTGGCAGGTGGGGCAGGGCTGGTTGCGCATGAATTCAGCGATCTTCCCGCGCACATATTCCGAGCTGGTCTCGCGGTAGCGACGTTGAATGTTATTGAGTACACCTTCAAAAGATGCCGTAAAGGCGCTTTGACGGCCGTTACGCCCCGTAAAGAACACCTGCAGCTCTTCTCCGTCGGTGCCAAAAAACACCCGGTTCAGCTTTTCCTCGGGGATGCTGGCAATCGGCGCTTCCAGGTCGATGTCGTAACGCTCCGCAACAGCCTCCAGCATTTGCCAGTAATAGCCCCCATTTTCCTTGGGCCCATCCCAGGCGTCATCCAGGATGGCGCCATCCACCAACGAAACAGAGCGATCGGGAATCAGCAGGTCGAGGTCAATTTCCTGACGGCTGCCAAGTCCCTGGCAGGTGGGGCAGGCACCATGCGGCGTATTAAAAGAGAAGGTGCGCGGCTCGATTTCGGTGATGATACTGCCGTGCTCCGGGCAGGCGAGATGTTCTGAATACAGCACATCCCGGTACGGTTCTTCTGACAGGATCTGCACGGTGACATACCCTTCACCGAACTTAAGCGCGGTTTCAACGGAATCCGTCAGGCGCGAGCGGGCGGCTTGCGCCTCGTTCTTATCATCGTGGGCCTGCAGGATCACCCGATCTACCACGGCTTCGATGGTATGCGTTTTATAGCGTGCGAGGTTAAATTCCTCATCCAGGGCGCGGGTTTCACCATCCACACGGGCGCGCACAAAACCTGCTTTGCGGATTTCATCGAAGACGGCCTGATAGGTACCCTTGCGCTCGCGCACCAGCGGTGCCAGGATCTGCAAGCGGCTGCCCGCCGGCAGCGTTTCGATATCCTCCACAATTTCCTGGGCCGATTGTTTCTGCACCACCCGCCCGCAGACCGGGCAGTGGGGGATGCCCACCCGGGCGTACAGCAGGCGCAGGTAATCATAAACCTCGGTGACGGTGCCGACTGTGGAACGGGGGTTGTGCGAGGTCGATTTCTGATCAATGGAAACCGCCGGGGAAAGCCCTTCGATGGATTCCACGTCCGGTTTGCTCATCTGCCCTAAAAATTGGCGGGTATAGGCTGACAGGGATTCAACATAGCGGCGCTGCCCTTCGGCAAAGATCGTATCGAAAGCCAGGGAGCTCTTTCCGCTGCCGGAAAGGCCGGTAATCACGACCAGTTTGTCGCGGGGGATCTCCACGGTGATATTTTTCAGGTTGTGTTCGCGTGCGCCAACCACGCGCAGGTTATCTCGGGCCATCATCGTCATCGTTTCACTCATCAGTTAATTATAGCACAAATGTTTTATTTTCAAGCAAATGTTTGCTCGCGCCAGGGCGTAATCTATGATTGTACCCCCTTGAAATAGGCCCTGCCTACAGGTTTCCCCCACCTGGAATCAGGTTGCGCATTTTTTCCTCGCGCGCGGATCGATTAACCCCCGGCGCTGCCGACCCAACGCCTCACACATCCGCGGGCACAACGCCCAGGTCTTTAGGGTTAATCGAAAGCGCGTGAAAGTTTTCGAAGGTCAGGTCTCGAAAGGTGAAATTGCGGCGCGAGCGGGCCATCTCGAACAAGCCCAGGTAACTGGCGGCGATCCCCTTGGACCAGTCCAGGCCGAGTTGCCGGGCTGCCGCTTCGATCTGGTCGTTGCCGGGGCCTTCAATTTCGATAAAAGATCCAAAGGGCAGCTCGTCCAGGTCGACCTCGACCGCCCCCAGCCGGTACACCTGGCGATATTTTTCGTAAGCGACCACCACCTGATAACCCAGCGCCTCCAGGAGTTTGTGCGCCGTAGAGAAATCGTCGACAGCGAATTCCAACTCCGTGCGGACAGTGACGCCGTCCTCAAGGTGCGCATTTGCTTTGTAAGTTACCCGGGCGCGGTCATCCTGGCGTAAACGCAGCATGCGCCCGCTGCGGCTAAGCTCGCGCGAGGGGGTGTCGAAGCGCAGGTTGCGTTCGTGGGTGCGCTCGCGGGCCAGGTCGGCGCCGCAGGTGCGCAGGCGATCCGCAATCGCACCCGGGTTTTGGACGTAAAATTTTATCTCTCGTTCCTGGTCAGACATCGCCCAACCCCTTTCCGGTCAGATTTACTTTTTAAAAAATTGGCAGCGTTGCGCCGAGCGCAGCCCCCACCAAACCAGGCCGGCCCAGGCGGCGGTCAGCAGTAAGAAAAAGGGCCAGTTGCGATGGGCGTGGGGGTTTTGCCAGAGCAGTAAGCGCTCCAGCCAGTAAAGCGCCGGGTAGAGGATGGCTGCCGGCAGAAGCACCGCCGGCGCCCAGGCTGCCCGGGTGAGCAAGCCCCACAGGACGGGCAGGCCCATACCGCCCCAGACCAGGCCCGCCAGCAGTAAATAAAAATACAGGCCCGGGCCGACCAGGCTGGTGAGCAGGTGTTGTTTTTCGAGGGCGCCCCCAAAGCGCAGCCAGCCCAACAGCGTCCAGAGGGCGAAAACCCACCCCATGAGGTTAAGCGGTACGGGGCGCTTTGGGCGCGGACGGGTGCAAGAAGGTTCGGAGGAGGGTTCAGGCATCGCTTGGGCTTCAATCGGGTTCATCCGGTGGGGCGCCCGCCCGGGAAGGGTTCAAGGTCTGCCAGGTAGCCCAACCGTGCCAGGGCAGCGGCCACTTTTTCCTCGGCGCCCGGGTTGAGGATCACCGCGGTCGGGCCCAGGGGGTCGCCCAGAAAGCGGCCCGCGGGGGATTCGCGCAGCGCTTTCAGGATGCGCGGGTGTTCCACCCTCAGCACCACCGCGGGCTGAATGCGCGCCTGGCCGCCCTTTTGATCCCACTGGCGCAGCGCGGCGATCAGGCTGGGCGGTACGGATTCAGCATACTTTTCCAGCAAAATTTCCAGGTGAGCCGCCTTAAGCCCCTGTTCAGCGGCGGCCCCCAGGGAGGCTGGGGTTAGCTGGTAGGTGTAGTCTTTTTCGCTTTCACCGCTCCACAGGCAAAAGCGCGCCAGCTGGTAACGTGCCAGCCGGGGCGTGTGCGTGCTGGCAATTAATTTTCCATCTGAAAAGGCGTTGATGGCCCGGTCTTCAGTGGGCAGCGCCCTGACGGGCTGGCCCGCCAGCAGCGATTCGGCCCAGGCGGAAAACCGGAATGCCGTTGCCGGTTCGCCCGCGGCCGGCGCGGCCAGGTCGACCAGGCCCAACCAGTGCAGCGGGCCGGTGATCAGGTAGCGCACCAGGGCGCCATCCACCCTGTCCCAGTGCTGCAGGCCGTTTAAAGGCGCCCCGCTGTGGGCATCGCTGATCAACCAGCTGTCAAAATCGCCCGCTGGGCGCTGAAAATCGGGGGCGCGCTTGAACACCGCCTGGGTGAAGGCCTCCAGATGCCACCAGGCGCCTTCTGGCACCTCGTCGAGGTAAGCTAAAATACGCTCGCGGGCGGTGATAGGGTCGTTTTGCCAGGCCCCTTCGCACACCAGGCCGGGCACCAGGCGCAGCTCATTAAACGCGGATGCTTCCCGCCAGCCTCGCACCAGCCAGGCCAGCGCCTCTGGCCTGGGCAATTCGAGGAAAAGCCGGGCGTCTTCCGGGACGGGTTGTTCTGCTGACGTGATTAATTTCACCGCCGCCAGCAGCGCGTGAACCACGGGCAGTGGGGGCGCCCAGGTGTGCACCGCGGGCGAGCGCCGGGGGTCGCCCAGGCGCAGGGCGGATAGCAAAGTGCAGGTGTGGTCGAGGATGCGGTCTGTGGCCGGCTGGATGTGGGCCGTTTCGGCGGGTGTGCCCGCTCGGCCGGGCGGGCCCGGTTGGTTTTGCGGCACCGGCGAGAATAGAGCGTATAAATCATCCGGGATGTAAGCGCATTCCTGCAGTTCCCCGTCTCGCCGGAGGAAGTCACGCCCGATCAGGGCGTGGTACCAGAGGATTTCCACCGCAGAGATCGGGTTCTGGTACGGTTTTTCCCGATCGCGCCGGCCGGCCCCAACCTCGCGCAGGGACCCAAATTGCTGGCTGAAACGCGCCCAGGGCAGCCAGCCCGCATGCGCCAGCAGCGCGTCCAACGCGCGACGGGCATCTTGCGGCAGGGTTTCGACCACCTCGTGCACCAGCGCCGGGTTCAGCATGGCACGGGCCAGCGGAGGCAGGGCCGCCCGGGCATCCGGCGCTTGCAATTCCAGGCCCCACAGCTCGGCCACAATTTCAAGAAAGCCCAGGTCTTGTGTGCCCAGGCGATAGGTTAGGTCGGGCATATCTTTAGAGTATACACCCATTTAATGGGCGGGATTGCGGCGCGTTAAACGGGGACGGGTGGGAGCCTAAAGATTAACCGCCCGGCTCAGCGGTTGCCCTTGGCCTGATTATGCGTCTTGCATAAAACCTGGCAGTTGCTGATATCGGTCGCCCCGCCCTTGCTCCACGCGGCGACGTGGTCGGCGTCCATCTCGCTGAACTTCCAGAGCCTGTCGCGGTTGGCTGCGTGCCCAAGCGCACACAGGGGGCAGTTGGAGAGGCCCTCAGCCCTTATCGCGAGCTTTTTCAAAGATCCTCAAACAAATCCCGCCAAACGGTACTGACCTCACCCGCTTCCGCCCCGACCGTGCCGTGGCCACGCCAGGTTGTGCAATAATCCCGCGGTCTTCTGCAGCCCAATCCCCAGTACGCGCGCCCCGTCAGCTCGGCAATTCGTCCAGTAAATATGCCAAACACCAGTTGGCGGTGGCGACGAGCGCTTCGGTGTGGGTGCGCTCATAATTGTGCGAAGCATCCACCCCCGGGCCGATCAGGGCCACGGCCACATCGCCGCCGGCGCGCCAGAAAGCCCCGCCATCGGAACCATAATAGGGGTAGATATCGACCTTGTGGGGAATATCGTAAGCTTCGGCCAGCTGACGCAGTCGCAAGCTGAGCCCGTGATGGTAGGGCCCGCCTGAATCCTTGACGCACAGGGTGGCATGAAACTCATCCGAAGCCTGGCCATCCCCCACCGCAGCCATATCCACCGCCACCAGCTCGCTCACCTGGGGCGGTATCCCCGCCGCGGCGCCATGGCCCACCTCTTCGTAGTTGCTGATATGCAGAACGGTGGTCGTTTCAGGCTTTAAACCAGCCGCGGCCAGGGCTTTGACCGCGTAGAGCAGGCAGGCCACGCAGGCTTTATCATCCAGGTGGCGCGAGCGGATAAAACCTGCGGTTTGCTCCACCCGCGGGTCGAAGGCGACAAAATCGCCCACCTCGATGCCCAGGTCCAAGGTCTCGTCAACGCTGGTTGTGCGCGCATCCAGGCGCACCTCCATGGTGGCATCGCTGCGGTCGGTTGTACCCACATCCTGGCCGTGCACATGGGTGCTGGCCTTGCTGATCAGCAGGCTGCCGCGCACCGTTTCTCCACCCCGGGTAAACACAGTCAGGCCCTCGCCTTCCACAGTGTTCCAGGCGAACCCGCCCAGCTTGGTCAGCCTGAGCCGGCCGTTATATTTTATTTCTTTAACCATCGCGCCCAAAGTATCCACATGGGCCGTTAACGCCCGCCAGGGGCGCTCCTGCTCACCGGGCAGCGTGGCCACCAGGGCGCCTTTCGACGTTCTTTCCAGCTGGATGCCAGGCAGCGGCGCCAACTCGTCTGCACAGCGTTGAATGGCCTCCTCGGTATACCCGGTGGGGCTGGGGGTCTCGAGGAGTTCAACCAAAAAGCGGGTCATTCCCTTCAGGTCGAGTTCGGGTAGTTTCATCAGGTTCCTTTCTGTGCCTCAAAACGCAGGATTTTTTCACGCCAATCAGCGGGGATCGGGATGCTGGCGTCGGTTTGCTGGTCAAAGGCCACCATTACTACGGTGCCGCGGGCCAGCGGGGCTTGCTCGGGCGTGGTTTCGATCTGGAAAGCCAGCGTAAAACTCTTATTGCCCATACGTTCGCAGCGCATCCCAACTTGAACGGCCTGCCCGAAGAAGATGGGCGCCAGGTAATCAATTGAGAGATGTGCCACAACCATCCCGGTGTGCATCCCGGGCCCCGGGTGCCAGATGCCGGCTTGCTGGTAATAACCCAGGCGGGCGCTCTCGAGATAGGTCAGGTAGGCGACGTTGTTGACATGGGCCTGCGGGTCCAGGTCTGCAAAGCGCACGGTTATGGGGTGATAATAGGTGAAATTTTCAAAGTCGGTCATAAGTTGTCTATCAGCCTGATTATTCGGTTTCAGTAGGGGCGCGTTGCCAAGCGCCCGGCCGGGTGTGTCCAGGAGGCCTCATCGAAAAGGCATCCTTAATCCGGTCAAGCCTCAACCTGGATTGTAAACGGCAGACTTATCAACAAAGATACCTTAATAACGGGTTTTTGAACATGGGATTCAGCCCTGTTAATGCAACTTGTGGGAATGGGTTTTTAATACAGGGCGCTTTTTAAAATCAAGCGCCTTTTCGCTTTGCTCACGACCTTTGCGAGCCCAATTCACGCCATTAAAATTGACCTATTTACTTCCCTTTTAACGGGCCGTGTGATATACTCATGCCGCTGTTAAATCAACCTGGCAGCACAATTTCACACGCCTCTGGATTTGTCCTGCGTGCCTAGAAGATGGGTGAGGGACAAGCTGGAAAGAGGCGGAGGTTTAAAACGCAAAGGAGTTAAATTAACCATGTCACCCGTTGTTACAATGAAAGCGCTCCTCGAGAGCGGCGTCCATTTTGGACATCACACCAATAAGTGGAACCCTAAGATGCGTCCCTATATCTTCACGGAACGCAACGGCATCCACATCCTCGACCTCCAGCAAACTGTAAACTTGCTGGACGAAGCCTACGAGTTTGTGCGTGATCGGATTATCGAGGGAGGTTCGATTTTGTTTGTCGGTACCAAACGCCAGGCCCAGGATACCATTCGTGAAGAAGCAGAACGCTGCGGCATGCCCTATGTTAACGAACGCTGGCTGGGCGGCACAATCACCAACTGGACGACCATTCAGCAACGCACCTTTGAACTGGAACGGCTGGAACGTATGCGCGATAGCGGCGAGCTGGACCTGTTGACCAAGAAAGAAAACCTGATGATCGCTCGCGAGATCGCCCGCCTGGAAAAACGGCTCAGCGGTGTTCGTAATATGAAGCAACTGCCGGATATTTTATTTGTGGTCGATGTGATGCGGGAAGACACCGCGGTCCACGAAGCCAACCTGAAAGATATCCCTGTGGTGGCTATGGTGGATACCAACTGTGACCCGAAGGACGTCGATTACATCATCCCCTCCAACGATGACGCAATTCGCGCCATCAAATTGATTGTGGGGAAGATCGCTGACGCGGTTATGGAGGGTAAAGCCATTCGCAGTAAAGACGCTGAAACCGAAGAACTGCACGCTGAATCCATGCCAGTTGGTGTGAGTCGCTTTATCCAAGATGAAGATGAGCTGGACGACGAAGACCTGCTGGGTGAATCCACCCTCAAACATCTTGGCTCTACAAGGCGTCCAAAGGACAGCGAACTGGAAGAAAGCCATGACGAAGAGCTGGATGAAGCTGTTGTAGAAGAAGGCGTGAAAGAAGACCCCGGGGCTGAGGATGAACCGATCAGCGTTGAGGCAACCGAAGACGCTGCCAGTGACGATGTTGAAAAAGAATAAGAAAA
Source organism: Chloroflexota bacterium (assembly GCA_012522475.1). Lineage (GTDB taxonomy): Bacteria > Chloroflexota > Anaerolineae > Anaerolineales > Anaerolineaceae > Brevifilum. Next base: position 12,055 of record JAAYKH010000025.1, read on the forward strand.
TAACATCAGATTTATAGGAAAGATACCGATGGAAATAACAACAGAAATGATCAAAGAATTACGGGAAGCCACCGGTTGCGGCATCCTTGATTGCCGGGCTGCACTACGAGACGCCGATGGTGATTTTGAAAAAGCTGTCGATGTTCTACGAGAAAAGGGACTGGCTAAAGCCGCCAAACGCGCCAGCCGTGAGGCGTCGGAAGGGATTATTGAGATTTACTCGCATGGTGAGGGCCGCATGGCGGTGATGGTTGAGGTCAACTGTGAGACTGATTTTGCCAGCCGGTCGCCAGATTTCCTTGAACTGGCCCACGAACTGGCTTTGCAGGTGGCTGCCGCAAACCCGCTTTACATCACGGAAGAAGATATCCTCCAGGCTGACCTGGACCGTGAAGCCAGGATTGCGACCGCCAGGGCTAAGGATGAGAACAAACCCGAGCACATCATCCCCAAAATTGTTGAAGGCTTCCTGAAAAAATACAAAGAGCAAACGGTGCTGATGAACCAGGCTTACGTGCGTGATGACAGCATCACTGTTCAGGATCTGATTAATCAATTGGTGAGCAAACTGGGCGAGAAGATTATTGTGCGCCGTTTTGTGCGCTGGGAATTGGGCTCTGCGTCCGATCCAGGCCAAGAGACGCCAGAAGAAGATTAATTGTATACAAAGCCAACCACACGGTTGGCTTTATTTTTAGCGCAGACTCAAACTTCTCAAGGAGGGCTGATGATTAAAAATGAAAACGGGCTTGTTTACCAGCGTGTCCTGTTGAAATTCAGCGGCGAAGCCCTGGCCGGCGAGGATGGCTTTGGGATCAATCCTGACCGGGCCACAGATATTGCTCAACGGGTAAAAGAGGTTCATGCATTGGGCGTTGATGTGGCCATTGTAATCGGCGCTGGCAACCTGTGGCGCGGACGTACCGGCCTGCATGCTGGCATGGACCGGGCCACAGCCGATTATATGGGCATGCTGGCGACGGTGATGAACGCGCTGGCCTTGATGGATTCCCTTGAGCGCATCAACGTGATGACCCGCGTGCAATCTGCGATAGAAATGCGTTCCGTGGCAGAGCCCTACATTCGGCGGCGAGCGATTCGTCATTTGGAGAAGGAACGTGTGGTGATCTTCGGTGGGGGCACCGGTAACCCATTTTTTTCTACCGATACAGCCGCGGCATTGCGTGCCATGGAAATCAGTGCTGACGTCTTAATTAAAGCGACCAAGGTTGACGGGGTCTATGATAAGGACCCCAACCGCTACGCGGAAGCACAAAAATTTGAACAACTGAGCTATATTGAAACCCTCAACCGGCGCCTGGAGGTGATGGATAGCACTGCCATCTCATTGTGCATGGAGAATAAACTGCCCATCCTGGTTCTGAATTTGTGGGATGAGGAAGCGCTGACAAAGGCCCTGCGCGGCGAAAAAGTCGGCACCCTGGTTAGCGAAGGGCCAGGGGTTTAACGGGTAATTCTGTGGAGCGTCAATCGCCGGTTGTTTTTTATTGATAATGGCTGTCCATAACCTTGGGCAGTTCTCTGTTTAATGGTGAAATTTTTTACTCTGGTACGTTTGCTTGAGCGGATGATATGCCCGTTGAGGCACTCAACCGCGTGCCTGGCGATGTGCATAAGCCCGCTCAACGAATGTGAAAGGTAGACGAGAATTTATTTTTGTTGTATCCTTAACCAACGAAAACCTAATCAAGGATTGGAGGTTGAACATGATCAAAGATACCCTGCGAGAAGCAATCGACAAAATGCAATCCGCTCTGGATTCCTTAGAAGAAGATCTGTCCGCAATACGTACTGGGCGGGCCTCTCCGGCGTTGATCGAGCGGCTGCCTGTTGAATACTACGGCTCAAACACACCCTTGATTCAACTTGCATCTATCAGCGTACCGGAACCACGGCTGTTAATGGTACGCCCCTTTGACCCCACGACGCTGAAAAACATCGAACGTGCTTTTCTCGTCTCGGATTTGGGTCTGACCCCCAATAGTGATGGCAAGGTGATTCGCCTGACCTTGCCTCAGTTGACTGAAGAACGGCGCCGAGAACTGGTGCGTGTGGTCAACAATCGGATGGAAGAGGCCCGTGTCCGCGTCCGGAACGTCCGGCGCGACCTGATTCGTGATTTGCGGGAATTTGAAAAAGAAGGGTTGATCTCTGAGGACGATCAGGAGCGGGGCGAGAAAGAGCTTCAGGAGTTGACCGATAAAATGATCAAGAAAGTTGATGAAATCGGCGAACGCAAAGAAACAGAAATTATGGAAGTGTAATCGTTAATGGTCACTGAAGACATCCTCCCAATCAACTTAAAGGCTCCCAGGCACGTGGCCATCATCATGGACGGCAATGGCCGCTGGGCCCAGGAGCGCGGACTCTCCCGGGTGGCAGGCCATCGCGCCGGGACAGAAAATTTACGCACCATTATCCGGGCCAGTGCCAAACTTGGCATCGAATACCTGACCCTGTATGCATTTTCGACTGAAAATTGGTCTCGACCCAAAACAGAAATCAGCGGTTTGATGAACATCCTCTCCGAGGTCATCGATCGTGAAATTGAAGAACTTCA
>JAAYKH010000026.1 GCA_012522475.1 Chloroflexota bacterium
ATAAAAAAGCGCGGCTTCAAAGTTAAAATCTGGATGCTCCTGAGAAAAAACCCACAATCGTCCAATCCCCGAATAGGGGGCCGGGTTTCCTGCATCATCCAGGAAGATTTGGTCGGCATAAAACAGGTCGTCAATGGTAATGATCAGGGGGCGGCGTCCTTCCTGAAGGTGAATTTTGCCCCGCAGCCAATCATCCAATGAAATCAGGGAAAAGCCAGCCTCATAAAGGGCGCCAAGTTGCTGGTCGAAGTCTGCCAGGCTGGTGACAAAACGTGAAGAATAAGCACCCTCGCGAGGGTCGAAGCGGTGGTACATCAAAACGGGCGCCTGAGGCAAAGTTTCCCAGACGGTAGCAACGAGCTGTACCAGTTCTGATGCGGCCGTGGGCGTGGGGGTAATGATCGGCAGTGTGGGCTCCGGTTGTGTGGCATTCTCGTCAGGGTTTTCAAACCTGGGGAGCGGTGTGGTAAATTCAGGCCCACCGGTCGGCATATGGCAAGCCGAAAGAACCAACCCGAGCACAATACAGTAAAGCAGTAAAGCGGTACGCATCGTATTTATTTTACTTTGCTTTTGAATTCTTTATAACAGTAAGCCCAGGGCCTTGGCGTAAACAGCTAAAAATAGATTCACCGATACCTTTTTTGATGTTCGATAAAACTTACGATATAATGATGGACTATGCACTCAATTTGCCAGACCATGCGCAATTCAGTTTTTTAGTTACGTCGCTGATTGGGTGCCAAGGAGTATTGATGGCCAGACCGATGTGGTTTGTCAGTTTATTAAAGAAAAGCTTTGGCCTGCGCTATTTCGGTGCAGAGATGACGAAATGGCCCCTGATCGGCCAAGTGATGGGGCGTGTCCTGCATAACGGCCATCGCAATGGCGATACCTTGTTTTACCTGCCCAAAGATCGAGTGGTCATCAATGAAGCCATTGATGATCAGGAAAATATCGTGGTGCCCTCAGAAGTGGTAGCCCATTTTATCGAAGAAGCGAAATATATCTTTCTGATGAATGCCTGCCTCTGCCGGGAGGCAGCTGACTGCCAGGATTTTGATCACAACCTCGGCTGCATCTTCCTGGGTGAGGCTGTTTTAGAAATTAACCCAAAACTTGGACGCCTGGTGGACAAGGAAACCGCCCTAGCGCATCTTCAGCGTACCCGGGAGGCAGGCCTGGTGCACCTGATCGGCCGGGACAAGATCGACGCGATCTGGATGGGTGTCAAACCCTATGCGAAGTTAATGACCATTTGCAATTGCTGTCCCTGCTGTTGCCTGTTCCGTTTTTTACCGCACCTGGCGCCTAAACTGCAAAACAAGATCAAGCGTATGCCGGGAATCCTCGTTCAGGTGACCGACGATTGCATCGGGTGTGGGGTTTGTGCTGAAGGGGTATGTTTCGTCAATGCGATCACACTTGAAAATGGGCACGCCGTCATCACCGATGATTGCCGGGGGTGCAGCAATTGTGTGGAAGTCTGTCCACAAAACGCGATCCAGGTGGTGATTGAACAGGACGATTACATTGAAAACGCCATTAAACGTCTGACTGAAGCGGTTGACGTATTTTAAAAGGGGTTTATTTACCCATTTTATCCGGAAGTGCGCTCTTCCTCACGGGAGGCAGCCAAACGGGTTTCTGCCAGCTGGCAATAATCGGGGTTGATTTCATACCCCACATAGCGCCTGCCGTTCAGTCGGGCTGCCAGGCAGGTGGTGCCGCTGCCGGCAAAGGGGTCTAACACGATGTCTTCCTTAAAACTGTAAAGCTGGATGCAACGATGGGGCAGTTCCAGAGGGAATGGCGCCGGATGCCCAATCTTTGCCGCCTGAACGGCCGGAAACTCCCACACCGATTTGGTCCAGCTCAGGAAGTCATCCTTTTGAAGGGTGTCTTCACGGTTACCCCTGTGCCGGCGAAATCCCGTTTTTGAAAACACCAGAATGTATTCGTGCACATCGCGTAAAACCGGGTTGCTGGCAGATAGCCAGCTGCCCCAGGCCGTGGAAGGGCTGGCGCTGGCGGCTTTATTCCAGATGATCTCACCACGCATTAAAAAACCGATCCCCAGCATGCTTTCGATAATAAAACTGTGCAAGGGAAGGTAGGGTTTACGTCCCAGGTTGGCGACATTGATGCACGCCCGACCGCCAGGCACCAGGACACGATAAACCTCCCGCCAGACTCTTTCTAAGAGCGCCAGGTAATCTGGTAAGGTCAGGTCCTGGTCATATTCTTTCTGTGCGTTGTAAGGTGGTGAAGTCACCATCAGGTGGATGCTGTTATCGGGCAGCTGGCCCATCGTTTCACTGGATTTACACAGTATCCGATCGAGTATCTCCGGCGGGACCGGTACCTCAAGATCGGGTACGTCATCCTCCCGAACCAGGTCGGCATACATCCTGCTCTTATAAAATCGAGAAGAATCGTGGCTTACACGGCCGGGGGTGCCAAAAGCGCTGGTCTGGGTGGCGGGCTTTTTTTCATCTTCAGCCATAATGGTCTATTATAGCCCGAGTTTCGCCAAATACATGTCTGGCTGGTAGATCACAGTGAAGGGGTATAATGTGGCTGCCCTGATAAAAACGGAGGAAACATGTTGAACACAGAAGAATCTGTGCTGGTTTTAGTTGATATTCAAACCCGGCTGGTTGAAATCGTCGATCGACAGGAACTGGTTGTGCCCAACATCCTGCGCCTGATCAAAGGCTGCCAGGCGCTGGGCGTCCCAATCCTGCCCATGCTGCAGTCACCTGAAAAATTAGGGCCGATGCCATCCGAACTGGCCGATGCTCTGAGCGATATCCCCCAGATTCCCAAAGCCGTCTTCAGCGCCCTACGAGAACCCGCCTTCCTGCTGGCCCTGCGCCGAACCGGTCGCAACCAGGTACTGCTAACCGGCATTGAAGCGCACGTCTGCGTTCTGCAAACCGGCTTAGATCTTCTGGACGCGGGTTACCAGGTGCATGTACTCAGCGATGGCGTCTTCTCGCGTATGCCAGAGAATCAGCAACTGGCGTTGATGCGCCTGCACGATGCCGGCGCAACAGTGACCAGCGTTGAAATCGTCTTGTTCGAGATGATGCGCACATCAACACACCCCCAGTTCAGGACCATTTCCAGGTTGATAAAATAAAATAGCCCGAAACTGGCTGCAATTTTTTGCCCGGGTTAGCATTGCAGCGGGCTGAAACAACCCGCCTGCACAGCAATCAGACAGGCCCGGCATGACTGCAGCATAATACAAGCTGATTTCGCTTGACAATCATCGGGGTCAAGGTTAAAATCATTCACACGCTCAGACAAGGAAGCGTCATAAGCCGAGTTAGCTCAGTTGGTAGAGCACGCGACTGAAAATCGCGGTGTCCACAGTTCGATTCTGTGACTCGGCACCTTGTGTTTTAAAGCGCCAGTTTAATGCAAAAGACTGGCGTTTTTGTTTTCTTGCTTGAGCCGCAGAGGGGTGAAAGATCATTAATTTCAATCAGACTTCTTCAGTACGGGAATAAACACACGATAGTTAACTAAAATTTCAGCCAAATCTGCGCAGAATCACAGACGTGAATCTAAGCAGTACACTAAAAAAACGCTCACCCTGCAGAATTTAGCTTCTCAGTTGCCTCTGAGATCGGTTAGGGGTTGACCTGCCTAAATGCATCCATATCTACAGCCACCGCGTCCAAACGAGCTGCCTCTGCCGCAAAGGCCAGCAGGTGACTTTCCAGGGCATCCTCGGCACGGGTTAGTGGCGGACTCTGGCCACGCAGGGTTTGTACAAAAGCGCGCATGATGCCCGCATCACCGCCGCCGTGGCCCGAAGCGTTGTCAACCGTGATAGGGAAGGAATGCCGTTGGGTCTGACCGGGCCCGTGAGGGTGGATCTCCAGCCAAGCCTGCCCGTAGGTGAACTTACCCAGCAGGGTAGCCTTAGAACCCTCGATCCGCAAAGTGCGCCCTTCCTCGTATGAATGTCCGTGCATGGTCAGGGTGGCTGTGATACCGCTGGGGTAGCGCAGGTTGACCACCTGGTGGTCGACAACATCGTTATCACAATGGTAAACACAGCGCCCATAAGGGCCGGTTTGCAGCGCGTGCAAAACGGCATCATCACTTTCCGGGTGCCTGGTGATGGTATTACGCGGCCAGCCACTGTAGCGCGTCAGCGTGCGGATGGGCTTGATAACCGCGCCCAACGCGTCCGCCAGGCGAGGATGGGCAATCGACAGCTTTCCAATGGCCCGCAAGACCGGGTTTTCTGCGCTAACCACCGCAGCTTTAATCGGATAGCTTTCTAAATAGATGCGGGGCGCAAAGAATGGACACGTTCCAGCAATGGGACACCCATCCGTACAGCGCGATGGGACGCCCGGGGGCGCGTTTTCGGGTTTGAAATGGCGCAGGTTGCCAGTCGAGCTGAGCCAATCGACACGCTCCCCGGTGAACCAGTACAGGAGGTCCAGATCGTGGCAGCATTTTGCCAGGATCATGGGGGCACTTTCAGCGGCGTTGCGCCAATTGCCGCGCACAAAACTATGCGCCATATGGTAATAAGCTACATTTTCACTGTGGGCAATGTGCACAATTTGCCCCAGACAACCTGAATCGAAAACCTCTTTTAACTTCTGAAAGAAATACGTGTAACGCAGCACATGGCACACCATCAAAGTACGGTCGGCTTCCTTCGCAGTTCGGACAATGTGGATCGTTTCTTCCAGCGTAGTAGCTATGGGCTTTTCAAGCAGCATATCATACCCTGTTTTCAGGGCTGCAATGGTCGATTCATGATGGGTTCCATCCTGGGTGGCGTTAAGCACTGCGTCGGCAATTTTCTCGGCCTGCAGCGCTTCCTCCCAACTATTAAACTGACGCTCAGGTGGGATATGGTGAGCAGCCGAAAAGCGCGCCCGCCGTTCGGGGTCAGGCTCGGCAACAGCGGTGAATTGGACCTGGTCGGGGAACTTGAGAGCGTAGGGTCCGTAGGAATCCGCGCCGCGGTTGCCGGCGCCAAACAGTAGAATCTGAACAGGTTTGCTCATGCGGGGCTCCTTGTCAAGTGTGCTGTATAGGGATTATAACATCCCGCCCGTTAAAATCCATGAAATTTTAATGCCGCAGGGTGTGATAAAATAAAAAATACCAGGTTCCTGTAATGTTAAAATTTGATCTGCAAAAAATCGAAGAAGCCGCGTTAAACGCCTGGCCAGCGCCCCGTCAGATGCTGTACGATGGATGGGTTTTGCGCTTCACAGGTGGGCATTCCAAGCGCGTCAATTCGGTCAACCCGCTGTATCCCTCCCGGTTACCCCTTAACGAGAAAATCGAAGCCTGCGAAGGGCTCTATGCCCGCCTGGGGTTGCCCTGTCTGTTCCGTGTCCCCGATTACCTTGAGGGCTCAACGCTCGTCGAGGCATTACATGCTGCCGGTTACACCGCCTTTGACCCAACGCTTGTACTGGGGCAAGAGGTGCTAAAAAAAACCCGAAACGGGCCCGTACCATCCATCCAGGAAATACCCGTGGCGGAATGGTTCCGCTTGCGTGCGGCGTTTATCAACGTACCGGAGGAAGACCAGAGGGCCCACCATGCCATCCTGGCGTGCATCGTCCCTGAAAAAGTCTTGCTGGGCTTGTTTGACCAGGGCCAGCCGGTAGGCTGTGGCATGGGGGTGGCGGAAGGGCAATTGATAGGTTTTTTCAGCATTTATATCGCCGCCGGTTGGCGACGCAAAGGGTATGCAACCATGATGATGGACGCGTTAACAGATTGGGGGTTGGTGCACGGGGCAAATTTTGGCTACCTGCAGGTAGAGGCAGACAATCTGCCCGCCCTGGCGCTATATGCGCACCTGGGGTTTACGCCCTGTTATCAATATGTTTATTTTGGCAAGCAAGGGGCGTACGACAAAGCTTAGCGAGCTGAACGAAGCATTCCCTTCGGCTCATTCTCCTCTACCTTCTTCCAGCCTTTTACTGCTTGAATTGCGTCTCGTACAGATTGGCGTATAAACCGCCCAACGCGAGCAACTCCTGGTGGGTGCCGCGTTCGATCACCTCACCCTTGTCCATCACGAAAATCAGGTCCGCTGGAAGGATCGTGCTCAGCCGGTGAGCTATGACGATCCTGGTGCGGTTGGCGTACATACGTTCCAGAGCTTCCTGGATCAATGCCTCCGATTCGCTATCCAGATGGCTGGTGGCCTCGTCAAGGATCATAATGCGGGGGTCTTTCAACAGCACCCGTGCCAGAGCCAGGCGTTGTTTTTCGCCACCGCTCAATCGATAGCCGCGCTCACCGACAATCGTGTTATACCCATCCGGCAGATCCACAATAAACTGGTGGATGTTTGCGGCTTGAGCCGCCTGCATCAGATCGTCGTCGCTGGCCTGGGGGTTGGCATACTGCAGATTCGCCCGGATCGTATCGTGAAATAGGTAGGTCTCCTGGGTGACCATTCCAATGGAATCGGCCAGGTCGTCCAGACGCAAATCACGCAGGTCATGACCATCAATGCGAATAAGTCCCTCATCCGGGTCATACAGCCGCGGGATCAGGTAAGTCAGCGTGGTCTTTCCGGCGCCGCTGGGGCCGACCAGGGCCACCAAATCACCGGGATTAGCGCAAAAGGAAATATCCCTGAGTGCCAGCTCGCGTGCCTGGCTGGAAACTGGTTGGGCGGGGTCGCTGGGCTGATGTGCTTCATCCGAAAGAACGCCGCCCACCTTCTCGATGGAATAAGGACGGTCAACATAACTGAGCAGGCCGTCATTTGAATCGCGGTATTTGAAGGTTACGTTCTCAAATTCAAGCTTGCCCCGGGGTGATTCCAGGGGCAGGGCATCCGGTCGCTCCTCGATATCCACCGGCAGGTCGAGCACTTCAAAGACTCGTTCAAAACTGACCATCGAGGTGGCAAATTCCACCGGTGCGTTAATGAAACCCTGGAAGGAATTATATAGGCGCGAGAGGTAATCACCGAAGGCCACGATGGTACCGAGGGTGAACATCTCTAAAATCACCAGGTAACCCCCGACGCCGTACACCAGCGCCGAGCCCACAGCAGTCAGCAAGTGGACGATGACCATGAAGACGATCGCCATGGTTGCCCGCCTGATGCCCAGGTTTTTCACCTCCTCAGCGCGGTTGCTGAAGCGCTCGACCTCGGCTTCGCGCTGACCAAAGAGCTTGACCAACAATGCCCCGCCGATATTAAGGGTTTCGTTCATCGTGGCGTTCATGCGAGCGTTCATCTCCATCTGCTGCCGGGCAATCTCGCGGAAAACACGACCCAACCGGCGGGCGGTGATGATGAACAGGGGCAGGATGATGATGCCCATCAGCGTCAGGCGCCATTCAAGCGTCAGCATGACCGTCAGGGTGATCAACACCTCGATAAAGCTGGTGACCAGCGTCACCAGTGTGCGGCTGATGGCGGTTTGCGCTCCGATCACATCGTTGTTCAGGCGGCTGATCAGCTCACCCAGTTGGGTATGGGTGAAAAAGCGCAGCGACATACGCTGGAGATGGGTATACAGAGACACCCGCAAATCGAAAATGACACCTTCGCCCACCTGTGAGACCAGACGCCGCGTGATAATTTGAAAAAAGCCACTGATGATCGGCAGGAGTAGCAAAGCCACCGCCGCCAAAACCAGGCGCTGCAGGTCTTTTTCAGGGATGGCATAATCGATCAGGTGCCTGAGGATCAGTGGCGAAAGCAGCGCCACCCCCGTATAGGCCAAAATCGAAAGCAAACTCCCGATCACCCGCCAGGTATAGGGTTTGCCATAGCGTAATACGCGTTTAATTTGCACCCAGGTGAGGCGCGGTTGCTCTTTAGACGCATGAATATAACTGTGCCAATTTCTTCCTCGCATTGCCAAGGTAAATCAGTCCTTTCTATAGGTTCAATGCCATATTTAATACGTAAGCATCAAGCTTACTAAAGGGTCACAACGGGAGCCAGGATCTGAACAAAACCGGGCTATCAAATCAATCTCTGGGCAGAGAAAAACACACCCGCGCACCAGTATCAGTTTTTGCATCCGCCCACATGCGCCCACCATGCGCTTCGACGATCGCCCGCGCCAGGTACAATCCCAGGCCGGCGCCTTTGGTCTTTCGGCTGGTATCCTGTGCCCGGTAAAAGCGGTCGAAGATGTGCGGTAGGTCGCCAGTGGCAATTCCCGGGCCGGCGTCAATCACACAGATCACCACCTGGTCGGGCAGGGTTTGCCCGCTGATGCGAATTTCACCCGCGGGCGCGTATTTGATCGCATTCGAGATCAGGTTGCTCAATACCTGCTCGATGCGCGATTCGTCCGCCAGTACGATGGGAAAATTCTGGTCAATATCGATCACAATGCGGTGCACATCCGACTGCACCTGGAAGCGCTCGGCCAGGCGCTGCGCCAGCAGGTAGAGATTCGCGTCCGCCTTTTTCATATGCACACCGTTCATCTGCAGCCGGTTAGCTTCCAGCAGGTTTTCAATCAAATCTGTCAGGCGATCGGTCTCTTCTTCAATCACCTGCAAGCTGCTGTTCATGACCTCACTACCCCACTGCACATCGTCACGCCGTAAGGTGCTGACATAGCCTTTGATCAACGCCACCGGCGTCTTCAGCTCGTGGCTGATGATGGAAACGAACTCGCTTTTAAGTTCATCTGCCTGCCGGAAACGGGTGATGTCTCGCACCGTGACAATTGTGCTGATCAGGGTACCATCCATCGAGATGAGCGGGGCATAGGTAATGCCCACCGGCAGAGGCGGCTGTCCACCGGAGCGTTCAAGATCGCCCTCCACATACAGGTGAGCCTGCGGTGAGAGCGGCCAGCCCCCAGCCTCGGCCTTCTCGAGGGTGATCCCGTTAGGCGGTTTGGCCCAGCGGATTACGTCTTCATGGCTCAGGGCCTGCAGTTGGGCCTGCGTCAGACCGAACAGGCGGGCAAAGGCCGCATTGGTGCGTTCGATAGCGCGGTCGGGGCTGAGGATCAGGATCCCGTCTGCCGCTGAATCGAGCATCGCGTCGGTGCGCTGTTTTTCCCGGTTAACCTCGGTATACAGCCTTGCATTGCGCACCGCGATGGCAGCCTGATTGGCAAAACTGGAGAGCAGCGAGCGGTCATTGGCTGAAAAAACGCCCTGGTAATTACGGAAGATGTAGATAAAGCCAGTCACCTCACGCTGGGCAATCAACGGCAGCCCAACAGCCGAAAGCGTGCCCATGCTGATCTGATGCAGCAGCTGGTTAAGCTCGGAGAGCTGTAAGTTCGACGGTTCCTGGGTAGGTGGAATTTTCTCAAGCCAGGTGTTCAGATAGCGCTGAATAGCTTCCGGTAACCCATCGGCGACAGCTAAAAACCAGCGCGCCTGTTGGTTGCTGAGGGCAATAAAACCGGCGTGCCCGGCCAGCATTTCAATAGCATATTTCAGGATGCGTCCTAAAAGCTTGTCGAGGTCCAGCTCTTCGGTCAGCGCACGCGAGATTTCCAGTAGATAATCGCGCTGGCGTACACGGATGTCGGGTAACATGGTTTCATTTTAACGCAGTTTCTTCAGAATGTAAGGGAAGGGGGCAGGAGTATTGTGTTGATGACCCTGCCAGCAGTAATTTTTACAAATTAATGTCGTTTTTAAGCTTGGAGACAACTCGTATCGCGCCGCGCAGCCAGGGTTTGACATGACCTATGAAACCGCCCAATAATTATTTGTAGCTTGCATGGCCCGTACGGACGAACCTCTCCATCCACCCATATGCTGCTTCCCGGCAGGAAAAGAGCTTCATGCTGGTCTCGTGGTCACTGCATGATCTGCAGCCATTCACCACTCATCACAAGTATAATCAACCCCATGCCAGACCTGCCGTCTATCTCGCAGATCATTCGCTCCAAGCGCAAATCCTTCAGCCTGGAAGTCCAGCCCGACGGTCAGCTGATTGTACGCGCGCCGCGCGCCGCCACTCAGGCAGATATTAACACCATCGTCGCCCAAAAAGCCAGCTGGATTGCCAGAGCACGGGCGCGCCAGGCGTCTCACGCACAACTTTACCCGCCCAAAACCTTCACTCCCGGTGAAAAATTCTGGTACCTGGGGCAGCAGTATCCTTTGCACCTGGTTGAGCGCCGCCATCCCCTGCTAAGCCTGAACGGGGCCTTCACCCTCGCCCATCACGCACAGGCAGGGGCTAAAAAAGCCTTCATCGCCTGGTACCGGGCGCAAACCCGCCAGAACGTCCAGCGTCTGATTGCAAAATATCAAGCGCAACACGGCTTCAAGGTCAACGCGCTGCGCATCACCAGCGCCCGTACCCGTTGGGGGAGCTGTTCGGGCAAGGGCAACCTGAACTTCACCTACCGACTGTGCATGGCCCCGCCCGAGGTGATGGAATACGTCGTCGTCCACGAACTGGCCCACCTGCGCGTTCCCAATCACAGCCGCACCTTTTGGGCCGAGGTCGCCCGGCTCTACCCGCGCTATCAGCATGCCCGCGCCTGGCTTAAGCAACACGGACATCTGCTTACGCTGGACTGATAGCCTATCTCAGGAAATCAAATTAAAATCGCAGCGACGCTCAATTGGGCGTCGCTGCCTGCTAGAATAATATGTCGCCTGATGACTGCGTCTAAAGTTCGCAATAGCGGTCTACCCGCTGCGCAACCACCGCCAGGCTGTTTGTCCAGAAATCTTTCGAGCGCAGATCAATGCCAAAGCGGGCGGCCAGGTCAGCAGCCGGCGCTTCGCCCGTGCTGGCCAGCAGTTGCTTATAATCCGGAATAAAGTCCGCACCCCGCTGCTGGTAGATGGCGTACAAACCCACCCCAAACAACATTCCAAAGGCATAAGGGAAGTTATAAAACGAGAGCCCAGCCGAATAATAGTGCGGTTTCCAGGTCCACATGAATTTATGCCGATAAGCCGGGTCCAAACCCTCGCCATAGGTCTGTGCCTGTGCATCTTCCATGATCTCGCAAAGCTCGTCGGCGCTCAATTCGGCATTAACGCGGCGATCGAAAACCTCTTTTTCAAACAAAAAGCGCGAGTAAATATCCACAATCACCTGCGAATCGCCGATCAGCGCGGTCTCCAGCAGCGCCAGTTCCTCCTGCGGGTCTTTGATCGTCTCCATAATCGCGTTAAACATGATCGTCTCACACATAATCGACGCGGTCTCCGCCATGGTCATCGGCGTCTGCGCCTGCAGCAACGTCTTGCCAGCCTGATACATATTATAGGTGTGATACCCATGACCCAGCTCATGTGCCAGGGTCATCACCTGGTCCAACGAGCCATCAAAATTTAATAAGATACGCGATTCCTTCACCCCTGGCACAGGCATACAGAACGCACCGCCCCGTTTGCCCTCGCGTTGTTCGGCATCGATCCAGCGGTTTTCAAAGGCCGTGCGGGCAAAATCTTTCAGGTCAGGCGAGAATTTTTCGAAATTCTTCTGGATGAACGCCGCTGCGTCATCAAAACTGAAATTTTTTTCCAGCTTGCCAACCGGCGCAAACAGGTTCCACCACGGCAGTGCCTCGCTCCCAAAACGGGCTGCCTTGGCTTTAAAATAACGTCTGAAGGTGGGGAAAGAATCTTGCATGGCCACCATCATCACATCGAGGGTTTCACGGTCGATGCGCGCCTGGTCTATCGGCGCGTGCAGGGCGTCGACACGGCCGCGATGCTTATTGAGCGTGTTCACCCAGCCCTTAATCCCGTTCATGCTGGCTGCCAAGGGCTCTTTGACGGATTCCCAGGCCCCAAACTCGGCGTCGTAAGCCCGTTTGCGCACATCCTCATCGGGGTGAAAGTACAGGTTAATCAGAGCCGGCATCGGTAAGGTCTGGGACTCACCATCAAGTTCGAACTCAACCGATTTTTGCGAGGTCACCGTCCCTTGCAGTTTCGACCACGCTCCCGCTGACGAAAGGTGTAGTTCGCTGGTCAGGATCTCTTTTTCTTCACTCATCAAGTATTGGCTTTGATCCGCAATTTCCATCAAAGGAAAGGCATGCTCGCCGGCGCTGTGGCCCAGCTCTAACACTTCGGGCAAAACCGAACGCAGCCGGCCCAGCTTGCTTTCCAGAACCACATTCACCTTCTGAAACTCAACCATCACCTGGTCAAATTGTGAATCCATCCGCATGGCCGTCTGGTTATAGGAATCCGTGGCAATAAAGGAATGCAAATAAGCACCGATGGTGCTGCCTTTTTCAAGCAGAAGATTAACCTGATCCACCAGGGCGCTGATGGCTACGTTGAGCGTTTCTGCCGGGCTGTGCTCATCCAGTGCAGATAGTTCCTGCTCAAAAAACAGGCGCAACGCTTCTATCTTCTCTTTTACCCACTCGATATCTCTGGCCAATTCTGGTGAATCGAGTCCGGGGTAAACATTTGTAAGGTCCCAACGTGGGGGTGTCATAAGGTCTCCTTTCGAGTCAATCAAAAAAATAAGGTTGGTTTTTCCAGATTCAAAAATGTCATCAGGCACGGTTGATTCAGTTGAATTTCCTATTTCATCCAGTTACCCTCTGTTTCTAACAGCTCCATACCTTGATGGGAACGATTATATCACAAACTAAATAAAAATACGTATAATATCATAATATCTTAATAACTCACCAATATTTATAAAGAATATCAAATGAATCTTTATAATAATTGATGATCAATATTATGAAAGCAGAAGAGGGAGAGCCGTCTGCGATTATTCAGCAGGCAGGTAAATTAAATGCTCCCAAACCGATTTCGCCCAGGCCAGGTCGTCTGGGTTATCCAAATAGAAGGCGATTTGCAGGCAGGAGTCATCACTGGCGGTAAAGGTATATAGCGAGAGGCGCTTTTTGTCATCCCGGGTGGTGTGAATGTGGGTGTATCCTAAACCAACAATCCCTCCCTTGGTTGAGACCAGGGTCTCCAGGGCGTCTGCGGGCATTTTTTCCTGAATCTGAGCCAACAAGGTGAGTTTGTCCGTTTCTGCTGGCAATCGAAAGGGCACCGTGATAATTGTGATCCCCGTTTTCCAAAAGATGAGCTCGCCTTCTTCCACCCTGCTGTCGAAATCTTCGGGAAGGTCAATCAGCCATTCTTTTGTGATTTGAAACGCCATAAGTTCCTTTCTGAGCGCGGATCGGATGTGTTTGCATCCTGCGGCAGGTTCATACTATAATCAGGTGGTGTTTATTATACCTGCAGGGCTGACTGCTGATGAACGCTCTATGGACTATGGAAGAAGGCCTGAAATGTTTACCGACCCTGACGGGTCGATCGAGCACTTTGAATGGGGTTTATTTCAGGTCAACGGCCAATCTCACCGCGCCGATGGAGAGGGTATCGGTAAAGATATTGGCATCATCGCAGGAGCTGTATACGCGTGGAAAGGACGTCAGAGCTTTAACCACCTGACGCGCCAGGGTGTGGCGGTAAGTTTTTGGGCATGGCACGTGTTAAATGCCGTAAAGTGGACGATGCGTTCCTGATAGAAACGAAGCGAAAAGAAAAAGGAAATTTGAGGTACTATGGCGACAATTGATTTACACATTCATTCCAATTACAGTTCTGATGGAGAATTTCCACCGGCACAACTGGTTGAATTTTGTCTGGCAGCCGGGTTAACACATGCGGCCGTCGCAGATCATAACACCGCGAGGGCAGTCGACGAGACGCTTCAGGCTGCCACAGGGACACCGCTGATCATCATCCCGGCAATTGAAATGAATGTTGTTTACAACGGGCTTGGCTTGCACATGCTTGGCTATGGCATTGACCACCATGCCGAGATTTTTAATGAAATTGCAGAGGATATTCGCCTTCAGGATCAGGCGAACTCTGCAAAAATGTTGCGCTTGGTACGGCAATTGGGGATTGAATTTGACGATGCGCTGATTGAAAGCCTGGCAGTTGATGGGATCGTGATTGCTGAAACAATCGCTGAGGCAGCCTTGCAGTTTGACGCCAAAGGTGAGAATCCGCTTTTGGACCCCTACCGCGCCGGTGGGCACCGGAGCGATAATCCTTATGTAAATTTCTACTGGGATTACTGTGCGCAGGGGAAGCCTGCCCACGTGCCCGTGGACTATATTACGCTTGAACAGGGGCTTGAGGTCATCCGCGCCAATCACGGCGTTCCTATCCTGGCGCATCCTGGTCAGCAGTTGAATGAAAACAAATCTCTGCTGGAGGAAATCGTTGCGCAGGGCGTTGATGGGCTGGAGGTTTACAGCAGTTATCACACCCGTGAGCAGGAGCATTTCTATCGTGATGCCGCCCTGGAACTGGGGATTTTGATGACCTGCGGCAGCGATTTTCATGGAAAGACCAAGAAAAGCATTCTGGTGGGTGGGACGGAGTGTGAAGGTCAGGAAGCACAAATTATTGACGCATTGCTGGAAAAAATCAACCGTGCCTGATGGCGCTTTTGAATCAGGAAAAACCAGCCCTATTTTCCGATTGACGCGAAAAGAGGCTTTATAACACCCCCTCGTTGGGGCCCTGCAAGTGTTTAGTGTTTACCCCGAGCTCGATTCGCCAGGATTGGCTCGGGGCATCAAGTGGGCAAAAGAGAAAATAGAAACATTGCACCTGTTTTCTTGAGCACAAACGACCCGCCCGGGATAACAAAAAACGCCTCTCGCCAGATGCCTTTGCCGCCAGCAAAGCCCCCTGCCTGCAAATTACCTTTCATTTGGATAACTCGCGCGACCAGCCGAATAACCGCAGGCAGCTCCCCTCTTCAACTTTCATAATATCGGTTATTAATTATTACAAAGAACTATTTGATATTCTTTATAAATTCTGAGGAGTTATTGAGATATTATGATATTATACGTGTTTTTATTTAATTTTATGGTATAATCGTTTCCATAAAGGTATAGGCGACTAGAAACAGAGGACAACCGGATGAGACAAGAAATTCAACTGAATCAACCTTTTTCCAAAGTCAGATGCAGGGATATCGGCACGCTGATCTTGACCCAGGGCGATCAACCCTCACTGACCGTAGAAGCCGATGAGGAGCTTCTCGCAAAGCTGGTCGCAGAAGTGCGCGGCGACAGCCTGTTCTTAGGCCTTGATGAGGACTGGTTCGCCCAGTTCGGAAAGATGTTTTCATCAATCTTTACCGAGCCCGATCGGAAAATCACCTATCATCTCACCGTGACTGATTTAGACCAAATCCACATCAGCGGGAAAATGGACCTGGCATGCGATACCTTCAAAGCCAGGGATCCCAAACTGCAGATCTCGGGGTTGGGCCAATTGAGCTTTGGTCATTTAGAGTGCACCAACCTTAAAGTGTCCATCAGCGGTCGGGGTGAATTTTCAGGGGCGGGTTGGGCTGAACATCAATCTATCCATATTTCAGGCTCCGGTGAGTATAAAACCCCGCATCTTGCCAGCCAAACCGCCCAAATTGTAATTTCTGGCCAGGGCAACGCCACCTTGCGGGTTGAGGAGAGCCTCGATATTACCATCTCTGGTATGGGCAAGGTGCATTACTACGGGCAGCCGAAAATGCGCCAGGTGATCAGCGGCATGGGAAAAACAAAAAGGTTGAATGATCAATGAAAATTCGATAAAATAATAAGGGAGGCGTTATGAGACAGGAAATAAAAATCGAAAAGAAGGCTTCAGAAGTCATCCAACCCCGCTCCGTTGAAGAAGCCCAGGAGGCTATCCGCACCCGGCAGGACCTTTCCGGCGCGGATTTGCGCGGCATGGCGCTGAAGAGCATCAGCGCGGTTAGCGCAGTTTTACGCGAAACTGACCTCACCAAAGCGGACCTCTCGTATGGGCTGTTAATCAACCCCAATTTTTATAAAGCTTCGCTGCACGATGCCGCGGCGCATAACACCATCATCTTGGGGGGCGACCTGGTCAAAACCAGCCTTATTCAGGCCGACCTCAGTCATTCAGCCATTATCGGCACGGATGCCAGCGAATCCGACTTCGAGGGTGCCAATTTACGCAGCGCTGCCCTGGTGGGCACAAACTTCACCAACGCCAACTTCATCCAAGCCAATCTGACGAATGCTCGCCTGGCCGGGTTGGATGTCACCGGTGCAGATTTCACCGACACAGACCTGACCGGAACGCGGGCGTATAACGTCAACTGGGAAAAGGCGAAGATCCAACCTCCCAGCCTGCCAGGTCCGCTCATTCAACTCTCCGCCTGGACCTGGTCGGTTATTTTGGGCGGGTTCCTGGGCGTTTTCGCGCTGCTGATTTATTCACGAACCCGGAAGAAACGAAAACCTCTCTAATTCGTCGGGGATTGTCCAAGGGTCCAAAATGATGCTCACAGTCTGTCAAAATCAATGATCAGTCTTTTTTATAACAGCTCGCAATTTAAATCGTAATACCACCGAATAAAAATAGCATCCCCCTTTTTAACTGGCTTTACTTCCTTGCGCTCCAAGCATGGCGCATGAACAAGAAAGGACCGCCATATTTAGCTATCATATTTTTTGTTCGAGGCATCAAAGGCGAGCGCGCTGATATCAGCAACACTTACTGGCCGACTTCGACCTTGTTTTCAGCGTCCTTTTCGCCGTACCAATCATTGCGATAACGCTCCAGTCTGGTCAGGTGAGACAAATTCAGTTCCGTCTGGCAAACCAATTCTTTCAAAACCCCCTCATTGCCACCGGCCATCTTGCGCACCAAATCACATTCAAAATCACGCGCTTCTGCCCAGGCAATCTGGCTTTCAATCAGGGCGACCTGGCGTGCTGTGTCGGTCTCCATATCGACAAGTGCATCTTCTAATGTCATTACCAGCGATTCAGAAACCTGAGCCGCCTCATTGAAACAAATAATCGCCTCCTGAATGGTTAATTCGCCCGAGCAGTCTGGCATATCCTCCAGCGAAGTATACTTGGCGCGAGGCGTGACGATTAACCCGGGCTGTTTCTCGCCCGATTGCGTCTGCTGGGAAATTAAAAAAGCGGTCACCAGCAGAAAGCCCGCCAGGGCTAAAAGGGTGATCGATTGCATATGATTCCGAATTTTACTCATCGAATCGCGGTGACCTGCCTCATTAAGAAAGAAAAGCGCTGTTCATTTTGTTCAAACCCCAGTTTTGTCCTGCGGTATTAATTGATTATAACCCCAAGAAAGCCTCAAGGGAAATCCTTACCACCCGATCATTAATATTAAGATTAATTTCTGCTGATTAAATTTCCTTTTGAATGCCATCCTGCCTGCATAAAAATAACAGCAGCCAGAGGTCGGGCGATAGGCAACCCAACCTGAGCTTAAAGTGTGCAAAACGGGTAAAATCAAAGCAGGAGAGTCAACAATGAAGCAAGTTGAACGTATGCGTACTGTTCTTGCTGGTCGGGTCCCAGACCGCGTGCCAGCAAGTTTTTGGTTTCACTTCCCCGATGATCAAGCCCACGGGGAAGCTTCGGTTAAGGCTCATATTGAATATTACCGTCAGGTTCAACCCGATTTTCTAAAAATCATGAACGAGCACCCCTACCGGTCGGAAATTCAGCTTAAAAACCCAACGGATTGGCGCAAGCTAAAACCGGCGCCCCTGAAGAGTGAATTTTTCCAAGCACAACTCGATGAGATCAAACAAATCAGCGATATTCTCCAGGGGGAATGCCTGACCACAACCACGATCTTCAATCCTTTTTCCTCCGGCAACCACGCCTCAGGCCACAGAGTGACGCAACACCTCAAGGCAGACCCGCAATCCGTGAGTATTGGTCTGGCGGTCATCGCAGAAAGTCTGGCTGAATTCGCCCTGGCTTGCCTGGACGCTGGCGCTGATGGTATTTATTTTTCCGCCCAGGGTGGCGAAGCGGACCGCTTCAGTGAGCATGAATTCCTCCAATTTATCAAACCTCACGATCTGGCCGTGCTGAAGGGGATTAATGAAAAGGGTGAGCTGAATATTCTCCACATCTGCGGTGATAATATCCGCTTGCACCTGTACTGTGATTATCCCGGGCACGTGATCAACTGGGCGGAAACCTCACCATCAAATCTATCTTTAAAGGCAGGCAAACGCTTATTTAACCGCCCCATCCTGGGCGGGCTTGACAATCGCGGCGTGATCGTCAATGGAAAGCCGACAGAGATTGAGAGCGCGATTCACGCGATTATCCGCTCCTTTGGCCCCGAAAACCTGATCATCGGCGCAGATTGCACCCTGCCAACGGACATCGACAGGGAGAAAATCCGCCTGGCTATCGAAGCACCAGGCACTTACCCGATGCCGGCATAGGGTTTTTCCAGATGTTTATTCAATCGCTAAACCGGCTGGCACCGATATTTTCTGCTGTTATTCATCTTCAACCATTTAACCAGGAGGTCTATAGATGAAAACGCTATTGCTGATGCGCCATGCAGAAGCAAGCTGGGAGCGCCCTGGACTTACCGATCATGAACGCCCGTTGCATAAACGCGGTCGCAAAGACGCTAAATTGATCGCCAAAGTCATGGACGCGAACCATCTTTTTCCTAATTTAATCCTTTCATCCACTGCCAGACGAGCGGTTGAAACGGTTGAGGTACTGGTTGAAAATCTGGGTTATACAAACGAGATCATTTATTCCGACGCCCTCTACATGGCTGAACCCGACGATTTCATTGACACCCTGCAGAAGCTTGGGGACGAGATCGACAACGTGCTGATCGTTGCCCACAACCCCGGTCTGGAAACCTTCTTGCAGATCATCGTTGGTGAGATTACGTCGATGCCCACCGGCAGCCTGGGACACCTGGTACTCAATCTGGAAGGTTGGTGCGAGATCTCCTTCGACACCATGGGCAAACTGGCAGGCTGCTGGACACCGAAAACGCTGGTATAAAAAAGCTAACGCTCACCGATTGTTTACATCACAACGGGTATTAAACAAAAATCAGCAGAGACAGCTTGTTTTGCGTCCCTGCTGATTGATAGGCCTTGGAAAGCTTACACGATTCCCGAAACCAGGGCTAACAGCAACCCCCCGGCGATGACGCTGCCTAACTGTCCGGCGGTATTGGCGCCCATGGCATGCATGAGAATAAAGTTTTCAAAATCCTCGTCCTGAGCCATTTTAGCCGCCAAACGTCCCGCCATTGGAAAGGCGCTGATCCCCGATGCGCCGATCAACGGGTTGATCTTGCCGCGGCTGATAACCGCCATCAGTTTGCCAAACAACAACCCGGCTACCGTGTCCAGGATGAAAGCAAACAATCCCAAACCCAAAATCATCAAAGTCTGCAAGTTCAGGAAGGCTTCTGCGCGCATTGTGGCGCCAATCGCCAGCCCGAGAAACAATGTGGCAATGTTAATCAACTCATTTTGAGCGCTCTGGCTTAAGCGATCCACCACCAGGCTCTCGCGCAGCAGGTTGCCTAACATTAACGAAGCAATCAAGGGGGCGGCATCCGGCGCCACCAGGCTGACCACAACCGTCACAAAAATCGGGAAGATCACCAGAGTTAACCGCGAGACCTCTCGGGGAGCATAGTCCATGCGGATCATCCGCTCTTTGCGCGTTGTGAGGGCCTTCATAATCGGCGGCTGGATGATCGGTATCAGGCTCATATACGAGTAAGCCGCCACGGCGATGGGGGCCAACAGCTCTGGCGCCAGCCGAGCGCTAACAAAAATCGCCGTCGGGCCGTCAATCGCGCCGATCACCCCAATCGAAGCCGCCTGATTTATTGGAAAGCCCAGCAGCAGCGCCAGCAAAAGGGTGCCGTAAATGCCAAATTGTCCGGCGGCCCCCAAAAGAACCATCTTGGGCTGCGAGAGCAGGGGGCTGAAGTCAATCATCGCTCCCACACCGATGAAAATCAACAGCGGGAAAAGCTCCGAGGCGATCCCAGCTTCATAAATCACCTTCATAAATCCTGCATCAGTAGACATCCCAACATTGGCCATGATGCAGCCAAAGCCAATCGGCAACAATAGAACCGGTTCATACTCTTTGACCACCGCCAGGTAAACCAACACCACCCCTGCCAGTATCATGACCGCATTGCCCCAGGTGAAGGCCGTGAATCCCTTGGTGATCTCACGTAAAAGGAAAGAATAGTCCATCGGCTGGCTCCCTTATTCTGCAAAGGTAATCAGCAACTGCCCGTGGTTAACCCGATCACCAAGATTGATCTCAACGGATTGGATCACGCCCTCACGGCTGGAACGGATCGCATTTTTCATTTTCATCGCCTCCAGCGTGCATAGCTCCTGGCCGCGCGTCACAGCGTCACCGGGTTTTACCAAAATCGCCACAATCACGCCGGGCAGTGGTGAGGTCACATCGGCAACATTAGCGGCCCCCGCTGGCGCAGCCGGGCCGCTAAAGCTCGGAGTCGCATCCGGCACCGAGGTTACCGGCACAAACGCCTGTTCTGGCGCTATCGGCGCTGAAACTTCCGGCCATACCTCAAAGCGTTCACCCTGCACCCTGGCAATCACCGGGCGGGCATGGATATCTTCAATTTCAACCGTGTATATCTGGCTGTCAATCTGAACTTCGAGTTTCATTAATCTATCCTCTTTTTTGCTGTGGTTGCAACTGCCGGCTGCGATGGACGCTCTGCCAGGGGTTAATCGTCCCTGCGCCAACGTGCGGTTCAAAACCCAGGGGATGTGAATGCCCCTGTTCCATAGCCAGCCCAACCGCCACCGCGGCTGCCGCAGCACGGCGTTGTTTTTCAATATCCGCCAATACAGGCGGCGGGGGCACTTCCTGGCCTTTTTCTGCCTGCATTTCAAGTGCTGCCTTGGGCGTCGTCACCCGCACCAGCAAACCCATCAGCCACCATAAAAAGATAATCACGACAAACACCAACCCCATACCGATCAGCGTAATCATCAATCCTTGCAAGATAACTTCATTCATCGCAAAACCTCTCAGACGGGCATATTGCCATGTTTGCGGGGTGGACGTTGCTCAACTTTGTGCTGAATCGCCCGCAGGGCAGTGATTATTTTCAGGCGTGTTTCTGCAGGTTCAATCACCTCATCGATGTAACCGGCGTGAGCAGCAGCATAAGGCGTCAGAAAGCGCTGGCGATAATCATCTTCCAGGCGTGCTCGCTCTGCTGCCGGGTCTTCCGCCCGGGCCAGGTCTTTCCCATAGAGAATGTTGGTGGCGCCTTCCGGCCCCATCACGGCAATTTCAGCGCTGGGCCAGGCATAGTTGATGTCCGTGCCCAGGTATTTGCTGCTCATCACCACATAAGCACCGCCATAAGCTTTGCGGGTAACCACGCTGATCTTCGGTACGGTCGCCTCGGAGTAAGCGAATAAGACCTTGGCGCCGTGGCGGATGATGCCGCGATGCTCCTGCCCCACACCTGGCAAAAAGCCGGGAGAATCTACAAAGGTGATCAGGGGAATGTTGAACGCGTCGCAGAAGCGCACCGTCCGGCACAGCTTGTCAGCGGCGTCGATGTCGATCACCCCGGCCATCACACCCGGTTCCTGCGCCAGAATGCCCACCGTCATCCCATCGAAGCGCGCCAGCCCTACCAGGGCATTGCGGGCGAAGCCAGCTTGCAATTCCAGAAAGGAACCCCGGTCCACCACGGCTTCGATCACCGTGCGCATGTTATAGGGTTCGCTGGGATCCATCGGCACCAGGTTATTAAGCACATCAGCCAAGCGTTGCGGGTCATCACCTGCGGGCTTATGCGGTGGGTTTTCAACGTTGTTGGCCGGTAGATAACTCAACACGTGGCGCGCTAGGACTAGGGCAGAACCCTCATCTTCTGTGATCAGGTGTGCAATCCCACTTTGGGTCAGGTGCACCTGTGCGCCGCCCAGCGATTCAAAATCCGTCTCTTCACCGGTAACGGTCTTGATCACCTGCGGGCCGGTCAGAAACATAAAGCTCTGCTTTTCAACCATGATGATCATGTCGGTCAGCGCTGGGGAATAGGCTGCGCCGCCAGCACAAGGCCCCAAAACCAGGCTGATCTGCGGCACCACTCCGGAATACTGGGCATTGCGCTTGAAGATTTCGGCATAACCGCCCAGGCTCCGCACACCTTCCTGGATGCGCGCGCCGCCCGAATCAATCAGCCCCACAATCGGGCAGCCGTTAGCGGCAGCCAGATCCATCACCCGGCAGATCTTCCGGCTGTGCATTTCGCCCAATGCTCCGCCCATCACAGTGAAATCCTGGGCATAAACATAGACTGTCCTGCCCTCTACCGTGCCATAGCCGGTCACCACCCCATCGCCTAAATGAGCCTCATCTGCTGGGACCCCGGTTTGGGTAATAAAGGGTTCCAACTCGGTAAAGCTGCCCTTATCCAACAGGGCATCCAACCGCTCTCTGGCGGTCAACTTACCCTTGTCGTGCTGGCGGTCGATCTTATCCTGCCCGCCGCCAAGCTGTGCTCTGGCGCGCATGGCGCGCAGCGCCTCAATTCGTGGATCAACTTGTGTCATAAGCCTCCTTATTGGTGACTGTTTCCGTTCAAAAGCTTATTGTAACATTAATTGGGTATGGGAAATGGGAATCAACCGGTGAGGAATTTGTATGGATGCCGATTGTAAAATTGGGCAGCTTATTTAAATATCTTAAGAATGTGCTGATCAACGACCAGAACACGGCGTCGCGCAATTCCTAATGCCGCCCCGATTAGCGATCAGCCCTCCACTATTCTATGTAGGCCCAGAACACCTGGTGGCCAAAGGCCACGAAAGCGATTCTGTCCACCCCGATGGTAAAAGCTGTAGCCACCGGCGATTTGACTTCATATCCCCCAAAATCGGAACGCATACGTTGATCAAGTCTGAAACGCAGTGAAAACCGAAAGATATCGGCGTGATCCGCGTCCAGGATATTCACCGCCGGGTCGGGCGGGGCGGAATACAGCACCGACACAAACCGGGAGTCGGGCATCACTACCGGTTGATTCTCTTTCCCGAGCCGGCTGTCCACAAATTCTACCGGGTTCTCGCAGCTGACCGGCTTGTCAGGCAACCCGGTGGTGACACAATGCGCCAGTTTGCCGTCCTCCCGCAGTAGATAAATTTCCGCCCCGTTCACGGCAAGATCAACCACCTGGCTTAAAGCAGGTTTTTCGCTCACCCCCGCGCCCCCGAAGAGCAGCTTCGGTTCATCTAAAAACTGCCCGTTGGTCGACCAGTAAACCCGTACCGCCTCAACTGATGGATCGAGTACATACAATGTATTGCCATCAGATGCAATGCGCGTCACCGCACCAAGCGCGCCTTCACCGCGCGGCAGCGTCTGAACCACGGGGTCCTGCCCCGGGCCGCAAAAAACGACGTTGCCAAGCGCATCCGCCGCCAATACATGCGCCTGGTAGGGGTTGTTAATCGGCAGCGGCGCCATATCCACCAGCATATCCACCATGCCCCCGCTGAACCCTCCTGCCCGGCACACAAAATCGGTATCAATTTCATAGCCCTTACTACCCCGGGTGGCATGGATCACCTGTCCGCCCTGTGCGTCGAGCATGTATAAATCCCAGCCAAAGGAGATGATGCGGGTGATATTGATCTCCTCGTGCAGCGAACCGATGATGGCTGGGTGATAGCTGAGCCGCTGCGCGCCATCCAAAATATCCAGAATGCGCTGGGTGTTGGCGCGCAACTGGGTGACCTCATCCGTCGAACGGAGTGATTCCGCCTGCTCTAAAAATTGGAGTGCCTGGGCGTAATCTTCGCGCGCCTGAAGGGGGTCTTCTGCCACCTCCGCCGAAGCGGCTAAAATCTCCGCCTGATCCAGATAAGATAGATACTGCAGCGTTCTGCCCCGCACCAGGAAAATACTCATGGCTATCGCCACCACAACCAGCGGCACGACAATCACAATGCTCAACTGGGTGCGCATTGGCAACCCCGGTTGTCCCGTTTCATCCGCCAGTCCGCTCCTGGCGAGCAACTTATTAAAGAAGTTCGCCAGCTTTTCCCGTGCACTGCCCCACCATTTAAAAAATCCTGCCAGGCCCTTCAAGCCCTCATCACGGATCGCGCCCACCTGTTCTTGCAGGGCTTTACGTTCCGGATACGATTTTTCTGTAACTGCCGGCTGAACGCTTTCCAGCCGCGCCTGGGCTTCAGCCTCAATTTCTGCTGAGGGGTGATCTGCAACAATCGGCGGAGTAACAGCCGTCTCGGTGGCCTCAACGCTGATGCTTGGTTCATCATCCTCGCTGATTTGCCCAGAGGGCGGTGCTGACAAGGGCAAGCCTTCTTCAGGCAGTTCGACCGGCGGCACACCCTCGTGTGTCAGTAGCGGATGCGTTTCATCAATTACCGCACTTTCCACCAGGCTTTCATCCGCAGTTGACATTTCAGGTATGTCAACGATTTCCTGGTCCGCGATTAATGGTGCCGGTTGTTTGTGGCTTTCCGGGGTTGAAACAGGCTGATGCAGTATTGAAATCTCCCCTTCGCCGGGCACTACCTGGGCCAAATCCAGCCGCAAGTTGGGCGAGGACTGATCCAACAAACGTCGGCGCAATTGCTCCAGGCTGGGAAAGCCATCTTTGCACAGGCGCGCCTCCGTCCAGGTGGGCGCGGGCGCATCGGCTGTGGTGAAAAGGTAAGCTCCGGCACCCAATTCGGCCTGGTAATAGCGGATGGCGGGCGTCCGGCTGTAACCCAACCCGCGATCCATCAGGCTGGAATCGTAAAAATGAGCCAGCCCGGTCTGGGTCAGCGCGTAGGTATGGATCAACCCGGTCTGGGCAATGTAGACAGCCCTGCGATGTACAGCCGCCAGGTTGATGGCGCCGCTCACCGCGGCACCCGTCTGGGCGGCCTTGAGGTTCCTTTCCATTAGGGTCAGGTTGAGCGTCTCAATCAAAGACCGCAACGCCGAGGTCACCGAACCACCCGTTTTAAAAAACGTGTCGGCTAATTTTTCCAACCAGACCTCCTGCAGTTCTGCAGCGTAATGCGCATCGCCGCTGACAGCTAGAGAGAGGATCAACTGGTCTTCTGCTCGACTGCGTGCCGCCCGGCGCGGTGCGCCTACAGCAATAAAGCCTACCTGCGCCGCGATCGGCTGTCCTTTTTCCTGGTGGATGGGGATCAATTTTAGATCGTACATGTGCACCTGACCATTTTTTATTCCAAAGATTACCTACATTATACACTCTCGCGCTAAGGTATAATCACAGCCATGAAGTTTCAACGCTATCACAATTTTGCCGAGTTGGCGCCTATCAGGGACGCCTGGAATTTGCTTTTAGAAAACAGTGCAAGTGACGTACCATTCCTCACCTTCGAATACCTGCAAGCCTGGTGGCAAACTCGCGGCGGCGGAGAATGGCCTGAGGAGAGTCAGCTGGCGATCATTGCCGCCACAGAGGGTGAACGCCTGGTAGGTGTGGCACCCTTGTTTTTCGCCGAAAACCTTCAGGACAAACCTGCTTTAATGTTCGTAGGGGCGATTGAGGTTTCCGATTTTTTAGATTTCATCGTCAGGCCAGAAGACCTGCCCCGGTTTTTAAGCGTGCTGCTGTCATATCTATTAAATGAAGCCGACCTACCCCCCTGGGATGTGCTGGACCTTTACAATTTGCTGGACAACTCCCCCACCCTGAACGCCCTGGAAGCAGAAGCCCGCGCGCGCGGCTGGGCACACCAGCAAACCTACCTGCAGCCGGCCCCCTACATCCCGCTGAGCGGCGATTACGAGGCTTACCTGATGAGCCTGGAGAAAAAACAGCGCCACGAGGTCCGCCGCAAGTGGCGCAACGTGGAAAACAGTCTTGCCAAGCCAAATTTTTACACCGTCCAGGCGGCAGAGCAGCTGCCCGAAGAAACCCAGGCCTTCATTGAGATGATGGCACAGGACCCCAACAAGCACGCCTTCCTGACGCCCGCCATGCGGCATCACCTGGCGGTTACTGCCCAAACCGCCTTTGAGGCCGGCTGGCTGCACCTCTCGTTTTTTACGTTGGATGGGGTTAAAGCAGCCGGGCATTTTTCGTTTCTGTACAAGAATCGGTTATGGCTCTACAATTCCGGCTGGGAATGGGCGTTCCGCGAGTATTCACCCGGCTGGGTACACCTGGCACACCTGGTGCAGTGGTCGCTTGAACAGGGGCTTACCGAGGTCAATTTTATGCGCGGCGATGAGGATTATAAGTACAAGTTCGGTGGGGTCGACCGGCACGTGTATCGGATGACGCTGACGCGGGTGAAATAAGAAGCTGGCAGTTGATCGTTGACAGCTGATAGTGGATTGCGGTTTGATCTGCAAGCCTGAACTTCTGTCATTGCACCCAAAGGGAGCAATCTCAAACATGTTGCCTGGGATCACTTCGCAAACTCATGATAACAATTACACACTTAAACACCACCACAATCTGTCATTGCGACCAAAGGGAAGCAATCTCAAACATGTTGCCTGGGGTCACTTCGCAAGCTCGTGATGACAATTACACACTTAACACCACCACAATCTGTCATTGCACCCAAAGGGAAGCAATCTCAAACATGTTTCCTGAGATCACTTCACAAGCTCGTAATGACAATTCCACAATTTCACGTCACCCCAATCTGTCATTGCACCCAAAGGGAAGCAATCTCAAACATGTTACCTGGGATCATTTGGCAAGCTTGTGGTGGCAAACTCCACCATAATCCCTGATTACCCAATCCTTCTTACCACCATTTCTTATAAAACGCATATACGCACGGCGGCCGCGCTTTCTTGACGCCCTTAACCCCGCATGGTAAGATTAAACCTGTGCTATTTTAGCACTCTCCCTATGAGAGTGCTAAAATTTAACCGGAGCGTACCATGCGACTGACCGACCGTCAAAAATTGATCCTGACTCTCGTGATTCACGAGCATATCCAAACCGCACAGCCGGTTGGGTCTAACACGCTGGTCTTAAAATACAATTTGGCGATGAGTTCGGCCACCGTCCGCAACGAAATGAGCGTCCTGACAGAGGTCAACCTCCTGCGTCAGCCACACACTTCCGCCGGGCGGGTGCCCACCGAAGAGGGTTATCGCTTCTTCGTCGGCAACCTGATTCAAAAAAGCACACTCCCCACCACCACGCGCCGCACCATCACCCACCAGTTCTATCAATCTCGTCAGGATGTCGAACAGTGGCTCAGGCTGGCCGTCTCGGTTTTAGCCAGCCAGGCCCAGGCCGCCTCACTGGTGACAGCGCCCCACGCTGAAAAAGCCATCTTCAAGCATTTAGAGCTGGTCGCCACCCGCGGTCGGCAGGTGCTGATGGTGCTGGTATTGATGGACGGCGATATCCGTCAACAATTCATCACCCTGGCCGAGGCCATCTCGCAAGAACGTCTCTCCGAGATCGCAGGGCGCATTTCAACCCTGTGTATCCGCTGCGATTCAGCCGACATCGCCCGCCTCCGAAGTCAGTTTGACGCCCTGGGCCAGGATATCATCGACATCCTCCTGGCAGAAATGGCGCTGACCGAAGAAGCAGCCACCGGTGAAATCTACCTGGATGGGATGACCAACGTCCTCTCCGAGCCCGAATTTGCCGAATCCGACGAGGCCCGCCAGGCCCTGTATATCCTGCAGGAACGCTCGCTGCTGGAAAACCTGATCGCCAGCACGATGACGAATACCGATGTCGGTGGCATCCAGGTGCTGATTGGCGGTGAGGGCACCTGGGAAGAACTGCGCCAGTGTTCGGTGATTCTGGCCCGCTACGGCGACCCGGAATCCCTGACCGGTTCGATCGGCGTGCTGGGCCCTATCCGCATGCCTTACGATCGCGCCATCTCTACCGTGCAATTTGTCGCCAACGTGCTCAGCGACCTGGTTTCTGAGATGCTGGCGGTGTAACCCGATGAAATAATCGACTTTATTATCCATTGGAGCAATCTATGACCGTAGAAAAACAAGAGAAAAATAAAAAACGAACCCACAACGAAGAAAATGAAGAAAACCATCCTGCCGATGAAGACCAGACCATGATCGGCCTGACCTACGATGAATATACGGCGATGGAACAGGAACTCGAAACCCTTCAGGAACAAGTTGCAGAACAAAAGGATAGCTGGTTGCGCACCTGTGCCGAATTTGATAATTATAAAAAACGCGTGCAGCGCGATACCGCCCGCGTCAACCAGGACGCGCTGGCCAGCACCGTTAAAAGCTTTCTAGTTATCGCTGACGACCTGGAACGGGCGCTCAAAGACAAACCCGTCGGCAAAGATTCTGCGGCCTGGGTTGAAGGAATCGAGCTGATCTATCAGAAACTGTTGAACCAGATGAAAAACCAGGGTGTGGAACGCATGGATGTCAACCCGGGGGATGCATTCGACCCCAACATCCACGAAGCCATCACTCACGAGGAACACCCGGATTATACCGGCGGTCAGATCATTGACATCGTCCAGCCCGGGTACCGCATTACAGACCGCGTCATTCGCCCGGCGATGGTGCGCGTCGCTCAATAATCGATTGTTTTTAAAGGAGGCACAAGCACATGGGAAAAATCATTGGTATTGACCTTGGGACCACGAACTCCGCCGCGGCAGTAATGATTGCCGGCGAACCGGTTGTGATCCCTTCCGCAGAAGGCGAACGGCTGGTCCCTTCCGTCGTTGCCGTCAACAAAAATGGAGAGCGTTTGGTTGGCCGCGTGGCTCGCAATCAAGCCATCACCAACCCCGAGAACACCATCTTCTCGATTAAGCGCTTTATGGGCCGCAAATTCGACGACCCAGAAGTTCAGCAGGCTTTGAAACTGGTACCTTATAAGGTGGCCAAAGCGCCTAACGGCGACCTGCGCGTCATCCTGGGCGACAGGGAATACTCTCCCCCCGAGATCAGCGCCATGATCCTTTCGAAACTCAAGCGCGACGCTGAGGCCTATCTGGGCGAGCCCGTCACACAGGCGGTGATCACCGTGCCGGCTTATTTCAATGATGCCCAGCGCAATGCCACCAAGGATGCGGGTAAAATCGCCGGCCTGGAGGTTTTGCGTATCATCAACGAGCCCACAGCGTCTTCCCTGGCCTACGGCCTGGATAAAAAGAAGAACGAGGTCATTGCCGTTTACGACCTGGGCGGCGGCACCTTCGATATTTCCATCCTGGACGTCGGTGAAGGCGTGTTCCAGGTGCGCTCTACCAGTGGTGATACTTTCCTCGGCGGCGATGACTTTGATCAACGCATCATCGATTTTGTGGCTGATGAATTTAAAAAGGAACATGGCATCGATCTTCGCAATGACCGCCAATCTTTACAGCGGCTGAAAGAAGCAGCCGAGAAAGCCAAAATTGAGCTTTCCACCACCATGCAGTCCGAGATCAACCTGCCCTACGTCACCGCCGACGCCTCCGGCCCGAAGCACCTGGTGATGAGTCTCAGCCGATCCAAACTGGAACAATTGACGGACGACCTGATCAACCGCAGCCTCAACCCCGTTAAAAGCGCCCTGAACGACGCCAACCTGGCCAAAAATGAAGTCGACGAGGTTGTGCTGGTGGGCGGGATGACCCGCATGCCCAAGATTCAAGCAGAAGTCCAAAACCTGTTTGGCAAAGAGCCCCACAAGGGCGTCAACCCCGACGAGGTGGTGGCCGTTGGTGCGGCCATCCAGGCTGGCGTTTTAGGCGGCGAGGTCAAAGATATCCTCCTGCTGGATGTGACCCCCCTGACCCTTTCGGTTGAGACCCTGGGCGGTGTGGCCACACCCCTGATCAAACGCAACACCACCATTCCCACCCGCGAGAGCCAGGTGTTCTCCACCGCCAGCGATAGCCAAACCCAGGTGGAAATTCACGTCCTCCAGGGCGAGCGTCCCATGGCAGTTAACAACAAATCCCTGGGTAAATTCGTCCTCGATGGCATCCCACCAGCGCCGCGCGGCATCCCTCAAATTGAAGTTACTTTCGATATCAACGCTAATGGCATCCTCGAGGTAACCGCGCAGGATAAAGCCACCGGGCGCAGCCAAAACATCACTATCACCGCCTCTTCAGGCCTGAGCGAAGAGGAAGTTGAACAAATGCGCCGCGAAGCTGAATTACACGCTGACGAAGACCGCAAGCGACGCGATCTGATCGAAGCAAGGAATCAGGCCGATAACATGGTCTACGCGGCTGAGAAGACCCTCACCGATCTGGGCGATAAGGCCCCCGCAGAGCTCAAGGCACAGGTTGAAGACGCCGTTGCCAAAGTGCGCGAGATCAAAGACGGCGAGGATTTAGAAGCTCTCAATGGCGCTACCAACGCCTTATCCGAGGTGA
This sequence comes from Chloroflexota bacterium, assembly GCA_012522475.1. Taxonomy (GTDB): domain Bacteria; phylum Chloroflexota; class Anaerolineae; order Anaerolineales; family Anaerolineaceae; genus Brevifilum. Next base: position 30,194 of record JAAYKH010000026.1, read on the forward strand.
TGCAAAAACTGGGCGAAGCAGCCTATGCCCAGCAAGCCCAGGAAAGCCCATCGCCTGGTGAAGAACCTGAAGGCGAACCCCCATCCGACGAGCACGATGATGGCGACGTGGTTGAGGGAGAGTTCAAGCAGGTTTAACCTAAGCGTCTACAACGGTGCCCGGCATGCACACCGGGCACCGCAAACGATAAGCCGTTTGACAGGCTCACGTCAAATGGGTAGACTTATCCAGCCGAATTACGAGCATAGTTAATAGAATTAGATCAGAAAAAATGGCAAAACGTGATTATTACGAAATACTGGGCGTCCCGCGTGGAGCAAGCGACGATGACCTGAAATCTGCTTTCAGGCAGTTAGCGCGCCAGTATCATCCGGACGTCAGCAGTGAACCGGATGCTGAGGAAAAATTTAAAGAAATTAACGAAGCGTATGCTGTTCTTTCCGATAGCGAAAAACGCGCGGCCTATGACCGTTTTGGTCACGCCGGCGTCAACACCCAAGGCATGCCCGATTTTACCAATATCGATCTTTCGGACATCCTCGAAGGGTTGTTCGGGTTTGGCGGTTTTGGTGGGTTTGGCGGCATGGGCGGCAGACGCACCCGCAATGCCCCCCGCCGCGGCGCTGACCTTTCCAGCAAGATCCGGTTGACCTTTGAAGAGGCAGCCTTTGGCGTTGAAAAAGAGCTACAAATCACCCGGGATGAACAATGCCAGACCTGTAACGGCTCGGGCGCCAAGCCAGGCACCACCCCCGTAAACTGTCCGCAATGCAATGGTCAGGGTGAAGTGCGCCAGGTCCATCAGACCCTGCTGGGTTCGATGGTACAGGTGGTCACCTGCCCCCGCTGTAATGGCTCGGGGGAGATCATCGAAACGCCCTGCGAAACTTGTCATGGTCGCGGCCTGGAACGAAAGACAATCAACAAACTGGTCACCATTCCTTCGGGCGTCTCCGATGGCGTTCAAATCCGCCTGGCTGGCGAGGGCCAACCCGGTATCTACGGCGGGCCTCACGGCAATTTTTACCTGGAAATCGAAGTTGAAAAGCACGCTTTCTTCCGTCGCAGGGCTGACGACATCCTGCTGGACCTGGACATCAACATTACCCAGGCTGTTCTGGGTGACGAGATCCGCGTCCCAACCCTGAACGGTGAAGTCGATCTGCGGATTCCAGCGGGCACACAGCCTGGAAAAACCTTCCGCCTGCGGGGTCGGGGCATCCCGCATTTGCGCGGCTCTGGCACAGGCGACCAACTGGTCACCGTTTCAGTGCGAATCCCCACGCGGTTGAGCGGAGAGCAGCGCGAACTGTTCGAACTGCTGGCGAAAACCATGGACCCTGATATCAAAATCCAGGATCAAAGCTTTTTCGATAAATTGCGCGAGGTGTTTGGTGGCTGATGGGGAAAGCCCGGTCCACTGGATTGAAGCCAAGCTGGTAACAGATGGCGAGTTAGCCGAAGCCCTAGCCGAAGTACTGGGGCGTTTTGTTGCCAACGGTGTGGTCGTGGAAACTGAAACAGTTTTCAACCCAAAAACCCAGGAAAATGAGCCTACAGGGAACATAGCCGTCTTCGGCTACCTGCCAGCCGACAGCCAGCTAGAAGAAACCCGCCAGAAGCTCGAAGAAGCCCTCTGGTACCTGGGGATGATCGCCCCGTTGCCGCCGGTTCAATACCGGCCCATCCAGGAAGAAAATTGGATGGCTCTCTGGAAGACCCATTATCAACCCATTCAGATCGGGCACAAGCTCCTGATTATGCCCGCCTGGCAACACCCTGAACCGGATGAAAGCCGCCTGGTGGTGCGCATCAACCCGGCCATGGCCTTCGGCACCGGTACCCACCCCACCACACAGCTCTGCCTGCGCTTGATGGAAAGACATCTCATCCCTGGGGCGTCGGCCATCGATGTAGGCTGCGGCTCGGGCATCCTCTCGATCGCCGCGCTGCTGATGGGCGGCGATCATGTCCTGGCAGTAGATATTGATGAACAGGCCGTCGCATCTACCCTGGAAAACGCAAATCTGAACCCTATTGATGCAGCCCGCCTGGAAACCGGCCTGGGCTCTGTCGAGGAAATCCTCACCGGCCGATTTTCGATCAGCCAGGCCCCGCTTGTGCTGGTCAACATCCTGGCGGCGACCATCGTTCATTTGTTCAGCCTGGGCCTGGGTGACCTGGTCAGTTCCAACGGTGTTCTGCTGCTTTCAGGCATCCTAGCAGACCAAGAGCCCGCGGTCATACAAGCCGCCGTAAGCGCTGGTTTTACGTTAACCGAGCGCTTGAACGATAGTGATTGGATGGCCCTGGCGCTGAAAAAAGCTGTGTGTTAACCCACACAGACCCTGGCAACAAAAGCACCATGGACGCCATAGCGTTGGGCGAACGTGGTATCATTGGTGCCGGCATCACAACCTGAGAATTAAGTCTATGCAACAACCTGAAAAACAATATACCTATGCGAATATCCACTGTCTCTTAGTCGACCTGGACGACACCCTCTATCCCTACCATACCGGTGTTTGGGGCATGGCCGCCAACCGTATTGATCAGTTCTTGGTGGAGGAGATCGGTGTTCAACCTGCTGAAGTGAAATCTATGCGGGAGCGCCTCTTTACGCAATACGGCACCACCCTGCGCGGCTTGCTGATTGAAAATAAGGTCGACATGGACCATTATTTAGATTATGTCCACGATATCCCCATCGATGACCTGCTGGCACCCGATCCCGAGCTTGACCAGATGTTTCACACGCTACCCCAGCGTAAGGTAATCTTCACCAACGCCAGCACAGACCATGCCAAGCGGGTTTTACGCCGCCTGGGTATTCAACATCATTTTGAACGCATTATCGATATTTACGACATTTTCCCTTTTTGCAAACCCCAGATTGAAGCCTATCACACAACCCTGGATATCATCAAAGAACAATCTGAACACTGCCTGATGATCGATGATAACGCCAGGAACCTGGCCACGGCCCGGTCCCTGGGTATTAGCACCGTGATTGTCGGGCCCCAGCCCCACGATGGCAACGCCCATATTAACGAGATTAAAGAACTCGGTCGCTTGCTCACACCTTGAGGGTCAAATTGCGGCCGGCTTTTTAAGGATAGAGGTCGCAGGACTGATTCATTGCTATCAGGGGTTGACTGGCAAAGGGCATGTGGTTTTCTGGGCGTCTGATCGCAAGCCTGCAAACTGAAGGCGATCCAATTCAAGTTCCCTTGCCAAACAAACAGATTTCCTCGTTCGAAGCCCTACGCACTGCGTTCAAAATTAAAAATAAACACCCCCAACGTTCTAAGGTCATATCTTTTTTTTATTGAGACGCTCGCTCATTCATTCTTTAGCGCCTGAACAGGCACCAGGCTGGCCGCCTGGACCGCCGGATAAACGCCCGAGATTAGGCCAATCAGCGTTGAAAAAGCCAACGCAAACAGAATCAGCCAGGGCGGCGTGGCAACCGACAGTGTGGCAGAACCGCCCCCCATCATCCCCGAATTTTGCCCGGCCATATAAACACTGCCGAAAATATTGATCAATTCCCCCAGCAGCAAACCCAACAACACACCCCCAATGCCGCCAATAAAACCAATACTCGCCGATTCACCCAAAAAGATGCTCAGCACGTCCTGGTTTGTGGCGCCAACCGCTTTCATTAAGCCGATTTCGCGGGTGCGTTCCAGGATGGCCATGGTCATGGTATTGGCGATGCCAATTGCCGCCACCAGCAGGGCAATACCGCCCACCCCGCCAAAGATCACCTGAAGGACCACGAAGAAACTGTTCACACCCTGGATGAATTCCTGGGGCGTATAAGCCATAAACCCCATATCATTGATTTGGCTGGCAATATTCAGCACGCTTTCACGGTCTTCAGCAACAACGGTGACCATCTCATAACCGTCTTTTTTCGGGTCGAAACGCCTGCCATTAACCCAGGCATTAATTTCTAAAACCTCGTTCAGAGGCATGTACACCGAGTAGTCCCATTCACTGCGAGAAGCGCGGATAATCCCTGCCACCCTCAATTTAAGCGCTTTCTTAACTTCAATATAATTCCCCGAACCGTCTTCGCTCCATTTTGTCAGCTCCAGGGTCATGTGCTGATCTTGCAGGTCAGACAGGGCAAGCGGTTCCTGCTCAGCGCGCTGGTTGGGGTCGTAAAAATTCTTCAGCACTTCTTCCCCGATAATCACCGTGCCTTTGGTGAGTTCATATGTACCGGATGCCATCTCCAGCCCCAGCACCGAAAGATCATCAGTACCAATTCCGATAACATTGGCCCACGCCTCCAGCTTGCCTGTTTTCAAAATCGTCATGGCATAAACACCGGTGCGCGGGATGGCCGCTTTAACCAGGGGGATCGCGCCAATTTCCTCAACCACGTCCGGGGTAATCGGCGGCGGGGAGGTATACTCACCCCCTTCCGCTTCAATCATCATCTGCGCTTCCCAATCCGGGTAAACACTAATTTGAGACATTTCAGCAATATTGCCAAACTGGGCACTGGCGTTCTGTTTCAAACCCTGCGCCAGAGAGACCAGCACCACAACTGCTGCCGTGCCGATCACCACACCGATGGCTGTCAGCAATACACGCCCTTTTCGGCGGTTAAGGTTCAGCAGGATCAAACTGATTAATTCACGTGGTTTCATCGGATTTCACGCTCAGGGGAGGTCGTAGGGCACCCCTTCACCATAGTCTATTGGGGGTGGATTAATACCGCTGTCCAAGCCAAGCAGTCCTTTGAGGATACGCAAGAGCTTTTGCCACAGGGTTTCTTCAACCGTCGGAAACTCTCCATCTTCAAAGCCGCCGTCTGACGGGAAGAACTCATCTTCCGGGTAAAAATCGCCCATATCCATTTCAAGCACATCGATATTGAGCACGGTTTCAAAAACACGCGCCTGATTGAAATCATCGGTGTAATTCACACTGACTAAAATTTCCATGGGCCCGGCCTGGAAAGGCGTGATCATCGGGTCCAGGGTGAAGTAGAAACCGGGGTCAATCGCCCCAACCAGTGCCATATTATTCTCTAACTGTGCATCGCTGGCTGCCACCAGAATATTCCCCAAAATAACCGCCTGTTTACCGAGATTAACCACCTGCAGGGGCAAAAGATTGGGCTGGTTGGCAAAGAAAGGGCCTGGCTCCATAGAAAAATCAACTTGTATCGACGGCAGTCGATAGACCAGCAGGGTGATCACCTGGTTATCAACAACTTTCTGTTCGTCCTCTGTCACATAAACGAAGGAATAGCTCAGCGAGTGAGCCCCAGGTGATGTGTTCACATTGACAATAATTTTTTGGGTTGTTTGCACGCTTTCACCGGGGAGAATATCTCCGATAAATTTGATGTTCGATGAATCGAGCGGGGCAAAATGGGAGAAATCACCGGTGTTACCGGTAATCCCTGGTTGGGGTGTTCCTTCAGGGTTCATCTCAACAGTTCCGCCGCCTAAAACCATCGAGACTGCTTTCGCGGCCGCGTTGCCTAAATTTGTGATGTTGAGGTTCAGATCAAAAATTGTGCCCGGCTGCAGAATGGTCTCATCGGTTGAAAAGGATTGAATCACCAGCTGCGGGCTCAGCACTGGCACCTTGGTTGGCGTGGAAGGGTTGTAAACTGGGGTATGGAGGTCAATCGCCAAATTAAAACTATCGCTATAGCTATTGCCGTCATAGTCTGAGTAGTTGATGTTGACGGTGGCATTGGCAATCTGTGCGCCCCACAGTTCCGAGCTGACCGTAAAACTTTGTTTAATGCCTTTCCTTTCACCCTTGATCAATTGATAGATCGTTTGTAAGCCGCCGGTTTCCCGCGGGATCAGATCGCCAGGAATAAACTCGATCATCAGGTTGGTGGCGGCGCTCTGCCCGTTGTTGATGAAAATCACGGTCAGGGTGAAGGTTTCGCCGCGCGCGGGCGTTGTCGCCGAAGCATAAGAGTCAATTGAAATAACCGGGCGATCAGCAGCGGTCTGTGCTTTGACAGACGGGCTGCTTTGAAATAAAACGCCGATCAACAGAACAAGTGTTAACAAGATCTTCTTTTTCATATTACATTCCTTAACGTGTTCATGAAACCTGTTGGACGGCCTGTTCATAAACTGATTCTTTCACAATACTGCCATCCAACAGGTAAATAATATGCGACGCAAACTGACGCATCCGCGGGTCATGCGTAACCACCAGAACCGTCCGCCCATTTCGATTGAGGCCAGCAAGAATTTCCATGATGCTGTATCCGCTGGCAGTGTCAAGGTTGCCGGTAGGTTCATCTGCCAAAATCAGGGTAGGGTCGTTAATCAACGCCCGCGCAATGGCAACCCGTTGCTGCTCTCCCCCTGAAAGCTCCGAGGGTTTGTGGCTGGCTCGATCGGCAATCCCCACCTGCTCCAAATAGAACAGGGCTTCCTCAATCCTTTGCTTACGCGGCACGTTCATAAAACGCATGGGAAAGCTGACGTTTTCCAGGGCATTAAACGATTGGATCAGATTAAACGATTGAAACACAAAGCCCACTGTTTTCCGTCGGAAAACGGCCAGGTCATTTTCATCCAGCTGCGACAGCTTGCTTCCGTCCAAGTAAATTTCGCCGCTGGTGGGTCTATCCAGTCCACCCAGCAGGTGCAACAAGGTGCTCTTCCCCGAACCGGAGGGCCCCATCACGACCGATAACGATTTTTCAGGCAGGCTCAGATCGACACCATTAAGCGCTTTTACAATGGTGTGCCCCATTTCATAATGCTTGTTGAGGGCCTCGGTATGTATGTAGTCCATATCAACACACTAAAAGAAGATGAAGGGCCGCGCCGTACTCAACCCGCCCAGTTGCAAGCGAATAATGCCTGGTATCAGCGCCAGGATGATGAAAATTAAGCAAGCGATCAGTGTTGTGACAATCGCCTTGCCTGGCTTCAGTCCGCTGATCATCGAGCTGCCTAAAACCAGCAAGAGGATAAACCAAATCCCGTACAGGTCGATCATCTCTAACACCAGCCGCAGGTAGGCTGTCCAGCCTGCAGCTTCCTGGCTAATTAATCCGGAAAGCCCCTGATCATCAATGATCTGTTTGGTTGAAAGCAAGGCAATAATCTGCACCAGGCTGCGGATGGCAAAAGGAACGGCTGCCCAGGCAACAAAATTGAAGTACACCTCGCGCGGCTGCCGCGAACCCTTGAGGGTCATCAATAGGTGCAGAATGCTGCTGAACAGAAACCAGCCCAGCCACAAGCCAACCAGACTGCTGAGCAAGGGAAACACAACTGTAAACAACGGACCTTGCATGGCCATCTGTCCTTCGTGGAACTGGTTCTGCTGTTCGGTTGTCCAATAAATAAAGTCATCGGGCGGCTGGGCAAGGTTCATGACGGTGTTTTGAAACCTGGCAGGCCCGCCCGCCAAGGACGCGAAGACCACCATAACGGTCAGTAAAAGCATCGGAATGCTCCAGGCATAGTTTTGGATCTCAGCCAATTGTGCGAAGACCCGACGCGGTTTAAAAAATATATCCAATAAAAAATGCCAGTACTTTTTCGGGGTTTCTTTCTCATCTACCATTTCTAATCTCCCAGTGTGTAACCTGAGTTTTAGCAACACATTATATTAGACGTGGGAATAATTACTTATGTTCCCAATTGTAAATCCGAATCTGGCAACCTGCAAACTAAGGTTTCAGGCCTGCAACGCGCCTGCCCTCACCGTGTTTTTTGGTTTCAATCAGTTACGCCACGCTCAGATCTCCTGGGTGCTCATTTCGCGATGCGTTAGGACTTTTTTATTCTTTTCAACGATCTTGAAATCAAAAAAAGTACAAGTTTTCATATCCTTTGTTAATGAATATGTGGTAACCTTCAAAGAATATGTTAATGCAGTCATCATCCAGCACCGAGCCCGGGCTTGAATCGTCTATGGAAGTAAAAACAACCTGGCGCCGGATGATAAGGAGAATTCTATGGAATCGAAAAGACTCCAATCTTGTTTAATAATACCAATCGTCATCGTCTTTTTAGGCCTTGCCTTCGGGTTAGGTCTGGGTGCAGGTTACCTCATCCTTCGCAATACACGCCCCGACATCCTCGTCACAGGCCCTGTAAGCTGCCCACCTTGCCCTGAGGTAATCATCACCTCTGAAAACGGCGAATCGATCATCACACCGATTGAGTGCCCCAGGTGCCCTGAAATTCCCTACGTGGATGCAGAGGCCGATACGCCCGAAGACCTGCAGGGTTTATTTTCCCCCTTTTGGGAGACCTGGGGAATTGTCCACGAGGAATATGTTGACCAGCCCGTGGATGATCTGGCGTTGATGCGCGGCGCCCTTAAAGGCATGCTGGACGCCCTGGAAGATAAACATACCTCGTACATGACCCCCGAGGAGTTTACCCAGGCAAATGAAGCCCTGGAAGGTGAATACGAGGGGATTGGAGCCTGGGTTAATACCACTGGCGATTACGTGGAGATCATCAGCCCAATGCGCGGCTCGCCAGCGGCTGAAGCCGGTTTACAGCCTAATGACATCATTGTCGGTATTGACGGCGAGGATATGACCGGCATCCCCGGCGACCTGGTGCTCCGGCGTATTCTGGGCCCCGCCGGTAGCGATGTCATTCTGAGCATTCGCCGTGGTGCTGAAACTTTCGACGTCAGTTTAACACGAGCAAAAATCATTGTACCCTCAGCCGACCATGAAATGCTGGAGGGCAACATCGCCTATATTGGCTTGTACAACTTTGGCGATAATACCACCGAACAACTACGCGCTGCCCTGAAAGACCTGCTCTCGCAAAACCCGGTCGGCCTCATTTTTGATTTGCGCGGGAATGGCGGAGGTTACCTGCATATCGCCATTCAGGTTGTGTCCGAGTTTATCGCTGATGGCGTGGTTATGTTTGAACAATATGGCGATGGTGAAACCTTCACCTACCATGCTATTCCCGGTGGATTGGCGACCGAAATCCCCCTGGTTGTGCTGGTGGATGAGGGCACGGCCTCTGCCTCGGAGATCACCGCTGGCGCTATTCAAGACCTCAATCGAGGCCCACTGGTAGGTGTGACAACCTTCGGCAAAGGCTCGGTTCAGAACTGGATCACCCTAAAAAACGATGCGGGTGGTGTGCGCGTCACCATTGCGCGCTGGCTTACGCCCAACGGACGCCAGATCAGCGAAGTAGGTCTGGAGCCTGAATACATCGTTGAATTAACGCCAGAAGATTACGCAGCAGGGCTCGATCCGCAATTAGATAAAGCGATCGAGGTTTTGAAAGAACTGAGTCAATAAATGAAAACTAAGGACGGTGGATAATCAATGTTTCCAGTGTTTGACCCGAACTACTTATTTTTTATGCTCCCGGCGATCCTTTTGGGTTTGATAGCCCAATTTTACGTCAACAGTAAATATAACAAGTGGAGCCGGGTGCAAAACCGCTCCGGGATGTCCGGAGCGCAGGTGGCGCAGGGCCTGATGACAGGCCACGGCATGCAAAATTTACAGCTCAAAGGCATCGCCGGCCATCTGACCGACCATTATGACCCGCGCAATAAAACCCTGGCCCTATCCCAGAATATTGCCCAAATCCCAAGTGTGGCAGCCATGGCCATTGCCGCCCACGAACTGGGGCACGCCCAACAAGACAAGGAAAACTACTTTCCTATGCGGCTGCGTTCAGCACTGGTGCCCATGGTAAACATCGGCACCAACTTGGGGTGGATTCTGATCATGGTGGGGCTGCTCATCCAGCTTAGCGGATTGGCCTGGCTGGGTGTGGTCGCCTTCTCTGGCGGCGTGGTGTTTTCATTGGCCACCCTGCCCGTGGAACTGGATGCCTCCCGCCGGGCAAAAGTTATGCTCAAATCCAGCGGAATGATTACATCGCAGGAGGAGGAGCGGGGGGTGAAACAGGTACTGAATGCCGCGGCGTTAACCTATGTCGCAGCCATCATCACCTCACTGATGCAGTTGCTGTACTTTGCCTCGATGGTCAGTGGCAGGAGTCGCAGACGTTAACCCGGTGTGAGTGGCTCGGCGCCACGCTCGCATCACTGTTTTCGGAAAGGGCGTCCTATTATGCGTAAAGGCTTTTCATTTCAGATGATACGCATTTTATTGGTCGGTGCAATCATCCTCACGGGCTGCCAATTTCCCCAGGCGGCACGAGAGGCTGTTCCAGCAACGGAGGCCCCGACCGCCACACTGCCAAACCCCACGCAGACCGTGGAAATCCTGCCACCCACACCAACCGCTACGGTCACACCATCGCCTTCACCCACACCGGTGCCGCCCACGATGACGCCCAGCCAAACGCCCACCCCAAAGTGGGTTTATCACGAACCCGGTGAGGTTGTGGCGCCAATTCTGCTCTATCATCATATCGCCGGCGAGGATGCCGACAACCGTTACTTTGTTTCCATTTCCGATTTTCAAGCTCAGATGAAATGGCTTTTCGAAGCAGGTTATACTGCCATTACAATTTCTCAGTTGGTTGATGTTCTTCTGGAGGGTGGTGATTTACCAGAAAAGCCGATTGTGCTCACCTTTGATGATGGCCATTTTAGCGTGTACGAACATGCGTTTCCCATCATGGACGCGTTTGGCTTCCCAGGTGTGTTTTATATCGTTGCCAACCGAATCCACGACGTTAAAGATTTTGTCAATGTTGAACAAATTAAAACCATGCTGGATGCCGGCTGGGAGATCGGCAGTCACGGTTATTCTCACCTGGATATCACCCAGGATCATGCCAGTGCCGATTATGAAATTGCCCAATCCAAAGCAGATTTGCAAGCTGCTTTGGGTGTACCTGTCAATACCTTCGCCTATCCATTTGGAGAAATTGACCCGTTTACCGCTACCTTCGTCAGCAATGCTGCGTACCGGGCCGGCATGGGGTTGGGACAATCCATCACCCACACCTGGGGAAATTTGTTCTACCTTCATCGTATCGAAATTCACGGCACCGATTCCCTCGAGACTTTCATCGCCAGGTTTAACCCGGAGTATTAAGAGCGCCTGGCTCAAATTTTGAATCGATCAAGCCAAAGAATTAAAGAAACAGCCCCCGTCAGGATGAATTTATGGGGGCTGATACCTTTTAAGAAACAAATTATTGATATCAGGGTTTCAGGATAGCAAAATCAGAAAACCCAACCATAATATTCGGCTGGTTCCAGGTACCGGTGAAAAGCCCAACCTGACCCGGCTGGTAATAGTCGCTATCCACATCAACAAGCAAAGTCTCGTTAATCGCTAGGGCAAAACCATCCCAACCACAATAAGCTGCCAGGGTGTAGGTTCCACTGGAGGGGATAAAAC
>JAAYKH010000027.1 GCA_012522475.1 Chloroflexota bacterium
AATCAAATCAGTGGTGGGTTAATATCGAGATTAAAGATGTCAGCGGGACCCCGGCAGATGCTGTGATCGTCTCGGAGGTGGTTAAGCTGGTTGAGACCCTGGGGATGGAAGACCAGGTGCTGATTTCATCTTTTAATTGGGATTACCTTCGCCAGGTAAAGGCATTGAATCCAAACCTGGCGACGGGTGTGTTGGCACATAAAATTATTGAAGACCCCTTAGCGTTGATGGAGGAACTTGACGCACAGGCGTTTCATCCTGGGTTTAAGGTGACGCTATCTGCGCAGGTTAAGTTACTGTGTGAGAACGGCTATGACGTCAATGTGTGGACCGTAAATGACGTTTCAGAAATGAAACAGCTGCTCGACATGGGTGTGACGGGCATTATTACGGATTTTCCTCAATATTTACACCCCATTCTGCATCCCTAATAAAACGGGTATCGGTACGGTAAGGCGCAGCGGATGACGCGTGTAAAGCATTATAATCGTTATCTTCAGGCTCGTTCGGTTTCTATTTCGAACCCGCTGAACTCGCGGCCAACCATGAAGAGGCATTTGTATTGAATGACAGTAACTTGTTTTCCATCTTTACGGTTTAGTATCGTGATCGTTTAGCTGCCTTTAGGCTTTCATTCCTGAGCCTGCATAATTTCGTGTTAAAATTGCCCTATTGTCTGGATCATCGAATCGGGGAGTGCTTATGCTTGCTCGTGTCTATTCATGTGCAGTAATCGGCCTGGACGGCGTTGTCGTTGAAGTGGAAGTTGACACGGGCGGCGGGTTACCTAAAATGGTGATTGTCGGCTTGCCGGATACGGCAGTTCAGGAGAGCCGTGAACGCGTACAATCGGCGGTGAAGAATGCCGGATATTATTACCCGAGAAGGCGGATCACGGTTAATCTGGCGCCGGCCTCGGTGCGCAAAGAAGGCCCGGTTTACGACCTGCCGATCGCAGTAGGGGTGTTAATCGCGACCAATCAGCTTGATCCCGCGGCAGTGGAGAACACATTGATTATTGGGGAATTATCGCTGGATGGTGGCGTCAGGCATGTTAAGGGTGTGCTGCCGATGGCTGCCCTGGCCAGGCAGGCTGGCTATCGTACCGTGGTGGTTCCCGAGGTGGACGCACCCGAAGCAGCCCTGATTCCGGGGATTACGGTGATCCCAGCACCCACGCTGAATGCACTTTACGATCACCTGACAGGCATAGCACTGATTACACCTGCTGAACCACCCGAGCACGACCCGGAAGAAATCCTGGTAGAGACGGACTTCAGCGAGATCAAGGGTCAGGAGCATGTCAAACGCGCCCTGGAGGTGGCCGCCGCGGGTGGACACAACCTGTTGATGATCGGTCCGCCTGGCTCGGGAAAAACCTTGATGGCACGCGCGTTGCCCTCGATCTTGCCCAGGATGACAATCGATGAGGAACTGGATGTGACTCGTATCTACAGTGTGGCCGACCTTCTGCCCTCAGACGTCCCGCTGATTCGTGCCAGGCCTTTCCGTGCGCCGCACCACACCATCAGCCACGCCGGGTTGGTAGGCGGTGGCAACTGGCCGCATCCGGGTGAGATCAGCCTTGCGCACAGAGGCGGGCTCTTTCTGGATGAGTTGCCTGAATTCAGCTCGAAAGTCCTGGAGGTGCTGCGCCAACCGCTGGAAGATAAGGTGGTTACAATCAGCCGTGCCCAGGGGTCGGTGACCTTCCCGGCTAATTTTCAACTGGCAGCAGCGATGAACCCCTGTCCGTGCGGGTATTTTGGAGACCCAACGCGACCCTGCACTTGTTCCTCGACCACGGTGACACGCTACCAGAAGCGGATTTCTGGTCCGCTGATGGATCGTATTGATATCCATATGCAGGTGCCGCGGGTGGAATATGCCAAGCTGCGCGATATGAAACCGGGGGAAAGGTCAGCAGAGGTGCGAAAGCGGGTGGAGGCCGCCCGCAAACGTCAACGAGAGCGGTTCGCCGGAACGACAATTGCCAGCAATGCCGACATGCATCCGGCACAGATTCGTAAATTCTGTGCTTTGGATGATGCCTGCCAGGCGCTGATGAAAACCGCTATGCGTCAACTACAGCTGACGGCGCGAGCTTATCACCGGGTGTTGAAGCTCAGTCGAACCATTGCGGATTTGTCGGAGTCGGAGGCGATCACGCAGGTGCATTTGGCGGAAGCATTACAATATCGCCCCAAGCTGGAGCTGATGTAAATTCGTTTCACAACTGCATCTTGACAAAGTATGCGCATTAATATTTAATGATAGCAGAAGTACCAAGCGTCAAAAAAACAGCTATTCATTAACCCCTATATCTTTAAATGTTGCCAACTTATCACCTGGAGGTGCTGCCGTGAACTTTCTTCCTAATAATAATCAATCAGAAATGATCTGCTTTGGTTTGTCTGCTCTGGCATTCGGCTTTTTTGGAATATTTTTATTGATTTACTATTTTCGTACCAAGAAAAAAACCAAGAAAAGCATGACCTGGCCGTCTGTTGAAGGCAAGATCACTGGGCAGAGGGTGGAGAGGGAAGAGGTTTTCGATGATGACGGCCTGCGTGTCGTTTATCGGCCTGAGGTTTATTATCATTATATAGTTGATTAAATATCTTATACAGGCTCGCGCATCGACTTTGGCAATGTGCCCAGTTTTGGCGCTCGAAAGAAAGCTGAAGCGTACCTGGAACCTTATCCTGAAGAGCAGGTTGTAACAGTTTTTTATAACCCAGATGATCCCCAGGATGCTGTACTTTCACAGACCATGCAGAAAATGGTGTGGGGACTGGTCGTTGGTATTTTGACGTTGGTCGTGAGTATTGCTGTATTTTGTGCTGCTGCAATAGGCGTGTTTAAAGCATTTTTTCAATAATATCGCGCGGCCGTTTTATGCATCCCAGGTTTTGTGATAAATTTACAGTTTTGCACAAAACTTGATAACACCTCTGCGTAATTATGAAAGTAGAAAAGTTGATCCAGAGCGCTACCTTTTGCCTGGTGCAATTGCGCAACAAAAACCTGGTTGGGCAAGGTTCCTGGGCGTTTGAAATGAGGGGGCACAAAAATGCAGCGATGGTGTTGTTTAGGGGAAACTTAAATCCATGATAAGGATGTAACCAATTACATTGGTGGTATCTTCCCGATGCTCAACCAGCACGCATTCTCTATTCAGGTCATCGAATACCCGATTGGGTATCGCAATCAGGGTAACCACATCACCCTCGGAGAGACGACCGGTGGCAGGAAAAGCCTCATAGCAAGACTGGCGAACAAAGAGATTGCGCAAAACTGTACCTGTGATGATGGGCGTGGGTGAGGGTGTGTAGTAGGGCGTTTCTGTGGCCGTGGGCCCTGGTGTTGCGGTTTCTGTAGGCGTTGGGGTGATGGTGCCGGTAGGGGTGAGGCTGGCCGTGATCGTCGGCGATGGGGTGCGGGCAAGTTGATGGTTGCGAACGGCTCCAGCGATTCCTCGTCCCCCAAACCACAAAGCCAAACTTATCAGGGTCAACGCGATCGTACCGCCGCCAAATAGAGAAACATAATACCAACGGAGCTTGCGTTTAAGTCCCAATACATTTGGGTCCTGTGGAAAGCGCTTGCGGACTTGCTCGCTGATTAGGAAGGCGTCACGCGGGAAGAAACGACTTTCTTCGGTTAAGGATTCACCGGCTCGATCGAGGCTGTTTTCCAGTACCTGCATCTCTGCCTGGGCGTTTTGAATATCTGCCTCCAGTGTGCGAAGTAATGGATTTTCCGGCTGAAGAATTTGCAGGGTGGCGAGCCCCTGTTCGGAGGCCGTGTAGGCCTCTATAGCGATTTTGAGGCTGCTAGCTGATTCTGCCTGGCGTATCTGGCGCTGGATGTATTCGATTAAGGATGCGACCACATTTGGGAGAATGACTTCCAGGCGGCTGCGCAGGCGTGAGATGCGGGGGATTTCACTATATTTGATGGACAACCGATCTAATTCCTGGCGGGTGTCGGCTAAGATTTCCGGGGGGACGCTTCCACTCAGGTTGACGACATCGGCAATTTGATCGAGCGTCATCAGGTCTGCACGAATTTCGGCAGCTTTGTCCACATATTCTGGCAAAACAACCGCGCTGGCTGCCGCTTGAATTTTGGAAAGCCCGCCCTGAAGGTCACCCTGGGCCAATAAACCAAGGCCTTCCTGGTAAACCTCGTGCGCTTGCATTTGGTTTTCCAGGTCTTGGCGAAGTTCTTCACCTTCACGCCAGCGACTGATGCCAGCTTCCTTCAGGCTGGCGAAGGCTTCATCCAGGTAATCCAATGCGGTCTGATAGCGAAAGACGCGGGCTGCAGATTGGGCTTTGCCGAACGCTTTACCGGCGTTGGGAGGCAATGCCACGGAGGGGATATTGCCAGAACGTAAGAATTCTTCCGCTTCATCACGATGTTCCTGAGCCCGCGACCACGCAGGTTCAATCTCAAGGACTTTTTCATACAGAGGAATTGCCTTTTGATAATTACCGGCATAGAAGGCTTCCTCCGCTTCATCCATTAATGCATCGGCTCTCGGGTTGTGGCTGGCGGGCAGAAAGCTCTTGAGCGGGTCATAAGCGTCATCTTCGCCCAGTTGGGGTGAAACCGCAGGCACATCAACCTCCATTGGGGTGGGTACCTGTGAGGCTTGTTCGGGTATTTCATTGGCAGTCTGAGCCTGAGCCTCTGCCAGGCGCCGCGAACGCTCGCGTCGCACTTCTCGCAGTAAACGATGAGCGTGTTCAAGGTCAGTCGTTTCGATCGGTTCAGAAATCCGTTCGGTGGCTAAGGCCTCAAGGTAGGCGCTGAGCGCGTTTTCTGTTTCCATTAACGCCTGGTCTGTGGGCTGTTCCTGATTAAGGATGTCCTTTGCTTTGATGATTAGATCAATGAGCATGGGTTTCCTTTCTTAAAAAGATCAAGCATTGGATGAACGTGTCTGATAAAGCCAACGCAGGTCATTCTCCAATTCCTGTGCTGTGCGGTACTCACCCTGAAGAGCTTTGGCGAGCATGTCCATTTCATCTTCATTAAGCCGTTTGTGATCATCATAAGTCCACACCGGCTCGTAACTCTCCGGTGCATTCTGGATGTCTTCGGGCTTGTTGGGGCCAACATTCACCGAACCAGGCGCCTGCCGCCCGGTCAGCATGTGATGGAGGGCACGGGCGCTAAACTGGAGCAGGTCGAATGTGAACATAGCGTGATGATCATCATTTGATATTTGGCGTCCAATATTCCAATCGAGGGCAAAGACCTGCTGGCGGGGGTCATTCCAGTAATAGTGGATCACCTTGTGGTCGAGGTAAACAATGTCTCGCTCATGGGCAGCCTGGATGATCTGGCAGATTTGTGAGCCTGCCTGGAGGGCCTGGCTGACCGGAAAGGTGCGGCGGAATTCACCGCGTGTATACCCGGCATCACAACGCAGGTAGAGGTTATCCTCCCACCGTCGGGGTAAGACGATGAATGGTAGCCATGCTTTGGCTGTCCGGGCCTCAAGTTCTGATAAGAAGTCTGAAACCTCATCCGGTGAAAAGAGATCCATTTCACCATGCAGGTGGCTGGCTGAGGCCTTTGTTTCAAGTGTTGTGGTCAGAGGGGGGATTTCACCTGGCCAGGTTCCGCCAGTCACCTGCATAAAGCCTAACGCTTTCATGGGGGTGACTCCTGGTACATCTCGCATGAGGTCTAAAATACGAACCTCATTTCTGAACAAAGGCAGGGCGTAGTGTCGCTTGTCCGGCCGCATGACCTTGATGGCCGGGTAGTTAACATATTCACCGGCTAAATCGTCGTATTTCAGAAGGAATACCCGGGCTGATGAGCCGGCTGCTTCAGGCACTGCGTAATCGTATAAGCCCGCAGAAAGCCAGGTATCCAGCGGCTCGGTTAGTTTAATAGGTTGATCTGGCCCAAAAGTTTTGGTTTCCATGATTTTTAATCCTAATAGGTTTGGTGTTTTCTGCAAGTGTTGATTTTACCCGCCAGGCAAAGAATTGGCGCTCGGGTGACAAAGTTGTGGTTTGCGCGTAAGAGGTCGTTATCACCAGGAATCAGCCGGATTGGCGTTTTTCGATCCTTTTTTTGGTAGAGCTGTTTTGCGATGTTTTGTTTGTCAACTCCATTTCGGCACGCTTGATCAGCTCACCAATCTTCATAGCGTTAAGGTTTTGCGCCTGGCAGGCGACGAGTTCGATGATCTGGTACACTGCTTCCCATTTTTTGTTCAGGGTGTTTTGGGCCAGGTCAGCGAAGGCTTTATGGGTAAGTACGTCCGTGTGCCGGCAGTATTCACGTAACAACTGCCAGCGACAATCTAGTACCTCACCGAACAGCTCAAATGTATGGGCAGTGGCACTGACCGCTGTCTGAATGTCGTTATCCGCCAGGGCGCCCTCCACAAGCTTTTGGCAGTATAGCAAAGCCTCATCATAAGCCCAGAGTGCGCCAATTGCCATAAGATTATTCCGATAAACTTTGATCTCTTTTAATCCACTTAGCGAGGGTTGCTGATCGAGCACCACGCGCATGAGCGATTTGTTTTCCATCAACTGCAGATCGACGACCTGCTGTTGGTAAGAAACCTGCCGGGCCAGTGCAGAGACATCGGAGGCATTCAGGGTTTTACCCTTGAACGTATCCCAGCCAAGGTCAGCATACAAGTCAGGGGCTGCGTTTTGCAGAAAGCTGCTCAGGGCGTCGATGATTTGCTGATAGTCTTGCCAACGGGTGTGTGTGGGTTGCCCCTGAGACTCGATGAAGATCGCGTTGCCCCAGTCGATCACATCGATAGTTTCGGTTGACGCATCCCAGTAAATATGTTCCAGTTTTACATCATTCCACATAACACCGGTTTTGTGTGCATGTGAAAACATGTCAAACAAAGCATCTAAAACTGTCATAATCACACGTTGCGGGAAAGGCTGGCTGGTTTTAAGTGTTTCAGCAAGTATCTCATTCAGGGCTTTACCGCGGGCAGTCTCGCTGATGATGAAGTAATTGGCTGTACCTCTTGTGAATTCAGGCGCCTGATCCAGTAAACGAGGTGGGTGCGCTTTTCCATCAGGGATGCCATCCAACAGTGCAAGGGCCTGTGCCTCTTGGGCAATCTGACCAGCCTGTCGTTGAATGGTACCGCCGGTGGCAATTTTGGCTGGCTTTTTTAATACACCCAAAACTTCGGGTTGATCCAGACGTGTGACAGTATACACCTCACCAGCGTCCCCGCTGCCAATTGGGCTATCACCAATCTGCCAGATATGGGCGATCCCCTGCACTGTAGTTGCCAATTGCTCTCCAAGTATCTCCGTGAAACCTAACCCCTGATTTTACCTGAGATGGCTATAAATCTGAAGGCTGTGCATCTTTAGGATGGGAAAGAAAGGGGTCGGCATTTTTGATTGCTGTTTTATTATAGTTCTAATCATTATTTTGAAATTCAAATTTATTGGTTGATGAAAAATAAATTGGTGATATGATAAGGGGTGGTTTTTGCTCAGGCTTATCTGAGCTTTGACCTAAAAATACAAGAGAACGAGATGACAATAAGGAAAAAAGGATGATTAAAGCTGTAATTTTTGACCTGGATGATTTAATGATCGATAGCGAGATCTATTATTTTGAAGCGATGGATCTCTTACTGAACAGACATGGAAAGAGCGCTCCGCAAGAATGGTTTGGCCCGATGATCGGGTTGGACAATTATCAGTGTGCAGAATATGTGATTGAAAATGCCCAATTGCCCCTAACGCCTGTAGAATATATCAATGAAACACAAAATATCATGATCGATTTTATACCCAAAATGGCTACGCCAAATCCCGGTTTGCTGGAATTGATTGATGACTTGCTTGGCTTAAATATGAAATTGGGCGTGGCTTCAAACAGCTTTAGGACTTATGTAAGGCTTACCTTAGAAGAACTGGGTATTATTGATTTCTTTAGCTGTATTTTTTCGGCCGATGATGTTGTCGTAGGCAAGCCAGAGCCGGAAATTTATTTATTAGCGGCACAGTGCCTTGGCGTGCCGCCAAAGCATTGCTTGGCACTGGAGGATTCGCCTTCAGGAATGACGGCGGCGTTGGCAGCAGGTATGTCTTGTGTGGTGATTCCCAATTCGCACATCAAGGAAGCAGACTTTACTGGCGCCATGCATGTTTTCCAGTCTTTGGTGGAACTGCGTAAGACGTTGCCTGCTGTTTTGAACAACCACAAGGGACGCATAAGCAGTTAAGCGGTTAAAGAGCGTCCCTGTTCACTGTTAGATCGATTTGACTGGTAAAAATATCACATAATTTTTGAGGTGACGCATGTTTAAAAACCCGCTTGCTAAAACTTATATACCTGACCAAACTTTGCGCAATCAAGCTCTTGAACGAACCACGCATTTAGCGATCAGCGCACATCAGGATGACCTGGAGATCATCGCTGTTGACGGAATCTTGCATTGTTTTACGCACCCGGATGATTCATTTACGGGCGTTGTCATGACTGATGGGCGGGGCTCATCTCGGGCAGGGCGATATGCCGACTTCAGTGATGAAGAAATGATGCAGGTTCGATGGGTTGAACAAGAAAAGGCTGCCATGGTGGGAAATTATGGCGCGATGATTGGATTGATGTACTCAAGTGAACAGATTAAAGATCGTTCCATTCAAGATCCGACGGATGATTTGGTGGCCTTACTTCAGGTTGCAAAACCGAAGATCGTTTATACACACAACCTGGCTGATAAACACCCCACCCATATTGGCGTGGCGCTGCGTGTGGTCGAAGCAATTCGGCGGATTGAACCAGAGTCCAGGCCGGGTCAATTGCTGGGCGTCGAGGTTTGGCGGAATTTGGACTGGCTGTCCGATTCAGAGAAAGTTGTACTGGATTGCTCGGATCAGGTTAATTTGCAGGCTGCGTTGATTGGTGTCTTCGATTCTCAAATCAGCGGTGGTAAACGGTATGACCTGGCGATCATGGGGCGCAGAATGGCTAACGCCACTTACTATCAATCACATCAGGTCGATGAAGCGACCCATCTAAATTTTGCGATGGATCTGACGCCACTGATCGAAGACGATCTCAGGGATGTCGTTGAATTTGTCAATGAGAAGTTGTTGAAGTTCCAGAAGGAAGTTATCGACCTTTTACGCGGATAGACCAGATTAACACGTTTGATCGTTTTGAGAAACTGCTGGTTTGCCAATACTGGTCGTTGACTGCATCTGTGATTGGGAGAACTTCCCTCAACTAAAGTATTGCAAGGCCTTGCGCAGGCGCGTTTCTGCGTCTGCTTGTTGATCTTCTTTTGAAAGAGATTGCAGGGCTGTTGGAGCCTCTACTACAGAATAGCCGAGCGTGGTGAGGGCTTCCATAACCTCCGTGTCGATCTGATCCATCCTGGAAACCGCTTCGAAGGGTTCCAGCGGCTGGATCTTGCCCTGCAGGTCGAGGATGATCTTTTGGGCGGTCTTTTTTCCAATGCCCGGAACGCTGGCGAAGATCTCGGGTTGGTTGGTGGTAACCGCCCGTCTGATGCTCTCTGGAGAGAGGGCGGAGAGTGTGGCCATGGCGATTTTTGGCCCAACGCCGCTTACGCCGATCAGGTGGATAAACAGGTCGCGTTCCTCGGGGGTTTCAAACCCGTACAGTGTTAGCTGATCTTCCCGGACAACCAGAAAAGTATGAAAAGCCCGCTTCAAACCTGGCTGGCATGCCAGGCTGGTTGCTTCGGTCAGTTTGACGAGTATGCCCACGCCACCGACGTTAACGACGGCCTGGCCTTCCAGAGCCTGGGTAATTTCTCCGCTTATGCTGGCAATCATGGTTTTATTGTATCAAATTTTCGAGATTGGTTGTAAATTTCATAGATGATGAGTGCCGTCGCCACGGCTAAATTGAGCGAATCGGCCCGCCCTTGCATGGGGATGCGTACAAGCACATCGCAAGCATGTGCGGCTTTCGCGGGCAAACCATGCCGCTCGCTGCCCATTAATAACACCATGGGGCGCCGGTAAGTGACCGCCTGGTAATCGGTTTCGGCTTTATCCGAGGTGCCAATCATGCAAAGCTGGTGTTTGTGACGCCAGTCGAGAAACCTTTCCCAATCGGAGGCCACCAATTAGAGAGAAAAAATTGAACCCATACTGGCCTTGACGGCTGTTGGGTCGTGGGGGTCGGCGGAGGGCCCCAGTAGAATGATGCCCTGCGCCCCGATCGCGTCTGCTGTGCGCATGATCGTTCCCAGATTTCCGGGGTCAGCAATCTGGTCGAGCGCAACCCAGAGATCAGTTTCACCGATCTGAACTGCACTGAATCCCTGCCAGCGCTGGTGGATGATGGCTCCAATCCCCTGAGGCCCATCTGTGTGGGCGATTTTTTTAAAAACTTCTTTGCTGACAACGATCTTTTCAAGATCACGAACTGCTGGCTGTGTTAATAGTGATTGGCCAAATTCGCTAACCAGTAATTCAGGCGCAATCACCAGAGAATCAAGCGGGGCGCCTGTGTGGAGCGCTTCAGCAACGCCTCGCAGGCCTTCAACAAAAAACAGACCGGTTGCCTGGCGCTCTTTTTTTTGGTCGAGCTTCCGAATCGCTTTGATTTTAGGGTTGGAGAAACTGGTGATCATAACGCCTACCCTAAGCGCTGGACTGCGTCATTGAAGGATTGGTGATGGATATGACAAATAGCAATTGCCAGGGCATCGGAGGCATCGTCAGGTTTAGGGATGTCTTGAAGGTTCAGAAGGGTTTTAACCATGTGCTGAACCTGGTTTTTATCAGCGTTGCCATACCCACAAACGGTTTGTTTGACCTCATTCGGATTGTATTCAAAAACAGGCAATCCAGCCTGTGCCAGGGTTAACAACACCACGCCACGCGCCTGACCAACCGAGAGGGCGGTTTTGACATTCTTCTGAAAATAAAGTTTTTCCACTGCACTGGATTGGGGTAGATCGCGGTTAATTAGCTCGGTTAACTCAAAGTGAAGGATCTTCAAACGCTCTGCTTCAGCAAGACCTGTGGGGGTGGCGATGACCCCAAATTCAACGTATTGATACCGAGACTGATCATCAATCTCGATCAGCCCATAACCGGTGGCTGCCAGCCCGGGGTCAATGCCGAGGATGCGCATTTCTGATTAACTGTTTTCCAAAACTAAGATGGCTTCTTCGGTAATATCCAGATTGGCATAAACATCTTGAACATCATCCAGGTCTTCGATAGCTTCGATGACTCTCATCACCTTGACGGTATTTTCAGTGTCCAGGGAGACTTCTTGTTTGGGGATGTAACGAATACCAGATTCTTCGGGAACAATATTTGCTTTTGTGAAGTGGTCAGCGATGGACTTGAAGGCACTCGGTGAGCCGTAGATCTCAATAAGTTCTTCATCCTGCTGGATATCATCTGCACCGGCTTCGACTGCCAGCTCGAAGACGGCATCAAAATCATGGGCATCGCTAGAAAAGGCAAAATAGGTCAACCGGTCGAACTGCCAGCTGACAGAGCCGGGGTCACCGAGTCCGCCGCCGGCTCGGTTAAGCGCGTGGCGAAGTTCAGCAACGGTACGGTTGCGATTCTCGGTTACACACTCAATCATCAAAGCGACACCATTGGGCGCAAAACCCTCATAGAGGATCTCTTCAAAATTCGCACCATCTTTATCATCTCCGACACCACGTTTGATAGCCCGTTCAATGCTGTCCTTGGGCATATTGGCAGATTTGGCTTTATCGATGGCCAATCCTAAGCGTACATTCATGCTTGGGTCCCCACCACCCTCACGGGCTGCGATCGCAATTTCACGGGCAATCCGGGTGAAAATCTTGCCCTTCTTCGCATCGGCAGCACTTTTTTTACGTTTAATGGTTGACCAATGTGAATGTCCGGCCATATTTGGGACCTCCTAATAAACTGAAATCTTTTATTCTAAAAACAAACTCAACAAGTATTTTACCATACCAAGTTTATTTTTTAAATAAACTTGGTATGGCTAAAAACAGTCATACCTTAATTATACAACGACTTTCAGGATATCTTCCGAAGGAGGCGTTTGAGACGGTGATCCAAGCTTGCATGCCAGGATTGGCATTCGTTTATGGGTCGTCCGCACAAATCGAGCGCTTTTTTCCCTTTCGACGCCCAAAAATAAGCAGTGTCCGGGTCTTTGGCATGATGTTCATAATATTTTGCCAGTTCTTCGAAGGCAAACAATTCTTGATCCTGGGCGGCTTGTTGCCATAAGTTAAGGGCAGCCTCCCAATTTCCCGTGCGTTTTAAGATAAAAGACAGCCTGGAACGAGTATCTCGGAGTAATTCCATTGGCAAATCTTTCGCCAGGGCTTTTTTGTAAAGGGCTTTTGCCTGGGAAAAATCGCCTGTGGCTTCAAAAAAGCGACCCAATGAAACGATATCCTCGGCATGTTGGACCTCTTTCGAGTGTGGTTCATGCAGAAGGCAAGCCATATGGGTGAAGAGCCCAGCAAGGCTGAGAATGTCTACAGCATTATGATAAAATATTTCGCTCAAGGGACGGGCATCCTGAGAACGCAGGTACTCAAAATAGATTTCGGGGATTAAATACCCTGGTACTTCTTCGACACCGCGCTTGACGCCCAGGATGTGATTTTCGACAGCTCCCAGGGTGCGGCTCTCCAGGCGAATGCGCCATAAACGACGGGCCAGGGGCAAGAGATCAAAGTGGTCCACACCAGCAAACGGGTTGGGTAAACCCATCAGTGTAAAACGTGTATTGAGTAAGGGAAGGTCGAAGGTTTTACCATTATATGTGACCACGGCTTGCATACCAGCGATGAAATTTGATAGCCCCATCAGCAGGGCAGGTTCTTCGCCCGGGTGGCGCATAAAAAATTGCGCCAGGTGAAAACCATCATCTTTGAAGCGAGCGGCACCGATTTGAAAGGCATAGGTGCCGGTTCCACCGGCCAGTCCGCTGGTTTCAGTATCAAGAAAAACGATATCTTTAAGGTCAGCCGGAGAGAAAGGACCTGCATTCGCCCACTGGCAGAGCTTTTGAATCGGCCCCGCTGGCCAGATCTGCCTGGTGCCATGGATATGGTCTTTGGGGTAGTGTGCTTCGCGATAGAAAATCTGGTCAGTGCCCAGGTCGAGGAATTGGCCTTCAACGACGGATTCGATCGGGTACTTGGCGCGACGCGGTGCCTCGGGCACCCGATTTTTTCCAAGTTCGACGCCCAGGGCTTTGAGCTGTTGGGTGAGTGTTTGCCAATCAGTCATTTCCGGTCAGGGCCTTAAAAATTGCCAGGGCTTCTGCCTTTCCACCCGAGCTTTCTTCTCCAATCGGGCCAACACAGGAAGGGCAGCCATCCTCACATTCACAGTGGGTAATGGTTTCGAAGCTGCTCAGGATCAGGTCGTGATGTCTTTCGTATAGGTTTTCAGACAATCCCAAACCACCTGGGATGGTGTCATAGAATACCACCGTGGGTTGTCCATCACCAAGTGTGCTGTTCGGGTCATAGTGTGCACCGATATCATCAAAAGCGCACATCAACAGCAAGGGCGCCAGGTTGTGCAGGAGGTAGCTGACGCCGGCCATTCCGCTGCGAATTCTAACATTGATTTCAGCCTGGCGATGGCAGGCGGGGCAAAGTGTGATCAAGTTTTGCAGTTGGTTGGCAGCGTCCTGACTGATGAAACTGCGAAATGGCTGAATATGATGTACGTGCAGGGGCTGGGTCGCCCCGCGATATCCGCAAACCTGGCAGCAATGCCCATCACGCTGCAAGACCTGGCTGCGGATGGACCCCCATTCTGGTCCGTAATCGTTTTCGCCAGCGTTCCACAACAACTGATCTTTTAACCTTGCTACGGTGGTTTCATCTAATGAGACCCAGTAACCAACGGTGTTTAACAGGGTTGGCGGCAGATTAACCTCGCCGCTGCCGAGAAATTCGTGGGTGAACCAACGGATTTTGCGATAGCTGGTCACCCGGGTTGTTACCTGGATCTCTCCCAAGGACTTAGTGGCGGCAGTTACAGGTGTTTGTTTGATCAGGGATCGTTCTTCAACGTCTGTTTTTTTACGGGCCTGGGTGTAATAATCCACAGCGGCTGGCCGCAGGTAGGCTGCGCCTGTTTCAAGATCAAGCGTTTCTACCAGGTAGGAAATACCTTCATGCAGGTAGATGGCTTCTGGATGTACCATCCAGTACGCGCTGAGGAGATCGACCTGACCAATCGTTTCCTGACCATGAGCGCCCTGAAGAAGGAGCGAGATGTTGTCTGTGGTGGCATTCCTGAGGGAGATGTCAATGGCAGGATATTGGTCAGCCATCCAGAAAAAGCGCTCACCCTGTTGGTGGAGTTCACCGTGTTGTGCCAGCATGGTTAGGAAAGCCAGCAGCCTTTCGCCTGGAATCGCGCCAAAATCTTCACCTGCAGTGAAGGGCTGCTCAAATGCGGCGCAGCGAATATGCCCCAAGAGAATCAGGAGGTTATTGGGTTCGATCAAGGCCTGTTCGGGCGAGCGTTCAAAGATGTACTGCGGGTGTCGGGCCAGGTACTGGTCCATCGCGTTGGGCGCCGTGACCATTACGGCCAGAGAGGGCGCCAGCTTTCTGCCAGCACGTCCCGCCTGTTGCAACGTCGACGCGATGCTGCCCGGATACCCAATCAGCACAGCAGCGTCCATACCGCCGATGTCAATGCCCAATTCGAGGGCATTTGTGGCTACAACACCCGTCACTGCGCCGCTGCGCAAGCCATCTTCAATCGCACGGCGCTCTTTGGGGAGGTAACCGCTGCGATAACCGCGCACCCGCTGTGGATTTCCCTGGGGGTCTCGTTGTCGCAGGTAGGTGAGCAGCAGCTCAATACCGCGCCGGGTGCGCCCGAAGATAATGGTTTGGATCTCTTCGTCAATCAATTCACCCGCCAGGGCGGTACCTTCTGTAAGCGAACTCTGGCGGATGCCCAACCTTTTATCGATGAAAGGCGGGTTGTAAATCAGAAAATGGCGTTCACCATGCGGCGAGCCATCTTGATCGATCACCGTGACCGGGCTTTCAATCAACCTTTCCGCCAGCTCTTTTGGGTTGGCAATCGTAGCTGAAGTGAGGATAAATTGGGGGTGAGCGCCATAAAAATGGCATACCCGTTTCAGACGCCTGATCACATTGGCGACATGTGACCCAAATACACCGCGATAGGTATGTATTTCATCGATAACTATAAAGTTCAGGGCGCTGAAGAAATCCTTCCAAACCGCATGGTGAGGAAGGATGCCCGTATGGAGCATATCGGGGTTTGTGAGGATGATAGACGACACCTGGCGCAGTGTGGCCCGGGTATGTGTGGGCGTGTCACCATCGTAAATACTGGCGATGGGTTTTGGATCTTTAAGAAGCGAAAGGGTTTCATTTAAACTGGATAACTGGTCCTGTGCCAATGCCTTGGTGGGGAAAAGATAGAGGGCCCTGGCTGTGGGTTGGTTAATCAGTGTGTCAATGACTGGAAGGTTGTAGCACAGAGTCTTGCCGCTGGCAGTCCCGGAGACGATAGCGAGGTTTTTCCCTGCCCGCGCATTTTCATATGCCAGGCGTTGGTGATAGTAAAGGGAAAAAAGGCCCAGCTGGTTTAACGCTGAAACCAGATCGGATGAGAGCGCAGGGGGAAACGGCCGTTGATCAGCGGGTTTCGGCGGCAATACGCGCCAGTCGACCACATTTTCAGCGATAGTTGGCTGGCTCCGCCAGCGGTTGAGGATACGTTTGACCTTGGTGCTCACTAAAATTCTTTGAATGTTTGTTTTATTGATGATAATCCGAATACTTAATTGTTGCCAGAGGGTTTTTGCACAGGATAAATAAATAATTCACGGCCCTTTTATAAAGGAGGTTATACTTGTGTTCAGGACCATTTGCAAGGGAGCATGGGATGGAAAACAGAAAGAAACGATCTCGCTGGTTGACTGTGATGATCCTATTTTTTTTCCTGTTGTTTAATCAATTCCTGGGGTTTTTTATTGAGCCCATCACAATGGTAGTGAGTGCGTTTTCATCGATTACTGAACGTTGGCTCGATGATATTTTCCCTACTGATTTGATTTTCATGATGCTGTTTTTATTGGTGGGGGGGATTTTGTTTGATCGCAGTTCTCGCAAACCACTGCTTTCTTTTGGCAGCTTTCTTTGGGGGGTATCCGCCTGGTTGATGGGCATATCGCCTACTTTTGCAACGTTTACGGTATCAAAGGCTCTGTATGGCATCAGCCGGGTCAGCTTTTCAGGCATCTATGCGATGGCAAGCGATTATTTTAAACCATACAATCGCAGTAAGATCTTTTCATTGCTTTTACTGGCGCATCCACTTTCAATTGTGTTAGGCACTATTTTGCAGGATGTGAGTCAATTAGAGCAATCCTGGCGTTTGTTTTTAATCTTAATGGGCGTTGCGGCCTTTAGCATCACACTTGCCATACAAACAAAAGCGACAGAGCCTGAACGTGGTGCAATGGAGCCGGCGCTGAGCACCATCCCGATGAAAGGCACCTATCGGTTAACCTGGGAGAAATCAAAAAATCTGCTCACCAAACCAAGTTTAATTTTGATTTATTTGTTAATTTTGTTTGGCATCCTGCCAACGGTAACGCTGCTGGAAGGTTCGGTGATTTATCGGAGCGATGTACACGGTCTTTTGAAACCTGAAGTTTACAGTTCGATACTTCCGGGCATGCTCGGGGTTGTTCTGGGTTATCCGATTGGCGGGATTTTTGGCGATTTAGCATTTAAGATTAAAAAAACCGGTCGCCTGTTACCTTGTTTGGCGGGCTTTTTAGTGCCAAGCATCTTCCTGATTTGCGCACATGGCGTAACGGACGTCAGGAGTAATTTATTTCTTTTTTATATTTTAATGATTGGCTTGTTTATGGCTTTGAGCCTCTCGAATTTAATGGCCTCCATCATGGATGTGACCTTACCGGAACTCAGAGCTTCCGCGACAGCCATAGGATTGTTTTTTCAAACCCTTAGCTTTTTAATGGCCCCAACGATCCTGTCGATTGGGTTGAAAAATCTCCCTATTGGGGCTTTGATCTTGTGGATGTGTATCGTACCCTGGACAATTTGCCTGGGGCTGTTGACGGGTTTATTTTTTTTCATCCAAAAGGATATTGAAGTATTACGCAGCCATATGGCTTATCGCGGCTTGATGGAAACCAAGCCGACGCGGCTGGAAGGATGGGATGATCGTTAAGCCTTTTTCTGCGCTCTGCTCACGAGCCAATCCAGAATAGGGTACTGTAAATTCCCGAGTAAATTTACCAGGCGGTACAACAACTTCCCTTCCAGACCGGGCAATATTATAAACCGTCCTTTCGCCAAACCATTTAATGTTGATTGAGCCACCTGGTCTGCAGTAAGAACCCCGGATTGACTGGCAATCGCTTTGGTTTCCAGGGGCTTCAGCGGCGCTTCAAATTCGAGCTGGGGTGTCTGTGTATCTGGTGGAAAGACGATCGCCACTCGAATGCCATGTTGTTTCAGCTCTGCCCGCATAGCCTCGCTTAAGGCGCGCACGGCAAACTTGGTGGGACTGTATCCAGAATAGCCAAAAATGGAAACAAACCCGGCCTGAGAAGAGAGATTAACAATGGTCCCCGAACCACGCTCGATCATACCCGGGGTGACAATCTTCGAGACATACAACGTCCCAAAATAATTGACATCCATTAACCAATGAAAAGTTTCAATCGCCAGTTCTTGGAAATAGCCTGGATAGGCAACACCTGCAGAATTGATCACCAGGTCTGGGCAGCCGTATGTACCCATCCAGTCTGTTAAACTGTGGGAGAGCAACGGGTAATCGGTGACATCCGCTGAAATATGGTGCACCTGTTGATCGGCTCGTACAAGATGTTCACTGAGGGCTTGTTTTGCACGTTCCAGGTTGACCGGGTTGCGGGCCAGCAAGCAGATATCAAACCCTTGAGAGGCCAATGCCCTGGCTAAAGCAAATCCGATGCCGCTTGAACCACCGGTGATCAGTGCGAGTTTGGCGCTTTTCATGACTAATGAGACCCACAGCTGCTGCAAGAACCGCCAGAACAGGTGCTGCATTGACTTCCCCCGGCGATGACTCTTCCACCACTGGAGGCATTAAATAGAGAAATACGACGTGTGACCTGATTTCCATGACAATGTTCACAGGTCAGCGGTGCGTCGGCGTCTTGCATACTGCGAATAATTTCAATCTGGGTGTGACAATCCTGGCAGGTGTATTCGTAGATGGGCATACGGTTTGGTATCCTTCAATTAATCTTCAATCGAGGTAGATTTTATCGCACAGGGTAGAAGAGGTCAATTATGGGTACTGTTCAGGGCCGATCGTAACCACTCATAAAAAGAATGCAGGTTAATTGCATTATTCTCAGGTACCTTGTAATCGTTGGTGGACTTAAGCAGATTTTTGGCTTTCTTCTTCAGGATGCCCATTGGGGACGGGCTCAATGCGCAGGTTGCGTTTGATCTGGTCTTCTAAATTGTTGAGTTCAGTATGGGCTATTGCGTCGGTTTGGTCGAGGGTGCCTTTGATTTCCTGGGAGGTGAGGTCAAGCTCTTCAATCAGGGTTTGAAGTTGAACATCATCCATGATGCGCTGGGGCAAATCCCGAATCTCGTTTGAGGCGCTGACGACCTCGCGCCAAAAGGGCGATTTTGCCAGGTTTCTGATCCAAGCGCCGATATTCCTGGCGGTTGCAATCGCTTTCTGGGGGCCCAGGACGATAAAAGCCAGGATCAGGATAAAGAGGAGTTCTAAAATGCCGACGTTGAAAATTTGCATCGGTTAATTTACGCGGTTAGGATGCGTCTTTAATGTTGTCATTGTTTTCGTTAACGTCCTGATCCTCATCAAGTTTTCCGGCCAGTCCGTCTTTGAAGGCACGAATACCTTTGCCGAGCTCTCCACCGAGCTTACCAATTCGACCCACACCAAAAACGAGTAAAACAATGACCAGAATGACGACGATTTCGAGTGGACCAACTGTTTTAAACATCGAAACCTCCTTATTAATTATCTTGATTTAATGCTCTAGAATTTTTGTGAGCAAATACCGCCAGCAGTATACCCAAAAAGTAGAGAATTAATAACGGCAGCATAAGAAACGCCATGTTGATGGGATCTGGTGTTGGTGTTGCCACGGCAGCAATAATGGCAATGACGACGACAGCATAGCGCCAGGATTTGAGCATACTTTGTGCGCTGACCAAATTTAACTTGGCAAGCAAAAACATGATCAGGGGTGTTTCAAAGCTCAAGCCAATCCAAAAAACCAGGCTGGTAATAAATTTGATGTAATCATCCCATTTCGGGAGCACAATCGGCCCGGGGAAGGCTGTCAGGAAAGGGATAGCAGCTGGCAACATCACCAGATAAGCAAAGGCTGCACCAATGATGAATAAAGCTGAAGCAAAGGGAACCGCAGTCAGGACCCAGCGTCGCTCCACCGAAGACAACCCAGGACTGATGAACAAGTAAAGCTGGACAAGGATGAAGGGCAGGGCAATTAAAAAACCGCCCAGCAAAACAATCTTGAAATAAGCGCCAAAATTTTCAGTGACCTGAATTGAGAGCAGGCGGTCAAAACCGCCGATGGGTCTGGCCAGCAACTCGAGTAAAAAATCGGCAAAGGTGATCGCGACGATAACTCCAGCGACGATTGCCAGCAAGGAATACAGGAGGCGTTTGCGCAACTCCTCCAGATGCATCCAGACGCTCATTTCAAAAGGTTTTTCTGCCACAATACCTGAAGTTTAACCTTTCAGGATGCCCGATTTGCATCCTGATTAATCAGTATAGCACGCGAAGAACCAATTAACAAACCGCAAGAAGATGAGGGCAATTAGCGGGTGGAGGTGCTAACCTGTTGATCAATTGGCAAAATTAAAAACCTTTTCGATAGAAACCCAACAGCCCGTAAGTTCATAAGGGGGGATAGGCCTCTCCAGCCCAATCACGGAGAAAACAAAGATGATCTTTCAATCTTCCAGGGAAATTTGATTGTATAATCACCCTATGACTCGTAAAGTTTTGCACATTGACCTGGATGCCTTCTTTTGTGCTGTGGAAGAACTGCATGACCCCAGCTTGAAGGGCAAACCTTTTGCGGTGGGTGGTAAGTCAGACCAGCGCGGTGTGGTTGCGTCTTGCTCTTATGCTGCCCGGCAATTTGGCGTTCGTTCTGCCATGCCGATGGGTCAGGCATTGCGGCTCTGCCCGGAGCTGAAGGTCATCCCTTCTCGGCATGGTCAATACAGCGCAGTTTCCAAGCAGGTGATGGCTTTAATTGATGTCTCTCCGTGGGTTGAGCGTATCTCGATTGATGAGGCCTTTGTTGAAGTTACTGACCTTCCTGATTCGATCGAATCCATTGCCAGAACATTGCGCGACCGCATCAACCAAACCCTCAACCTGCCGGTTTCTATCGGCGCGGCGACCAACAAACTGGTTGCAAAAATTGCCAATGACTGGGGCAAAAAGCAAAAAACTGGCCCAAACCCACCCAATACCATCACGGTGATTCCACCGGGAGAAGAAGCGGCTTTTTTGGCGCCTTTATCCGTTCAATCGCTGTGGGGCATTGGACCGAAATCGGCGCAAAAACTGGAAGGTCTTGGTATCCGCACCATTGGTGTTTTAGCCCAAACGCCAAAGGAAACCCTGGAGGCGTTATTCGGGCGCTTTGGCCCGGATTTGCGTCTGCGAGCACTTGGCATTGATAATCGGCCAATGATCGTTGAACAAATTGTCAAATCGATCAGTAATGAGATCACCTTTGCTGAAGACCTGACCGACGAGGAGATGTTGCTCGCCCGATTTCGAAAGCTTGCCGAGAAAGTTGGGCAGCGATTAAGGAAAGCTGCATTAGCTGGAACAACTGTGCAAATTAAATTACGTTGGTCTGACTTCACAACCATCACCCGCCAGAAAACCTTACCTTCACCAAGTAACCTGGACCATGAAATCTTTGAAACAGCTGCGCTGCTTTTCAGGGACAATTATTCCAGGGGGCGACCTGTCCGGTTAATTGGGGTTGGGGTCAGCAATCTTTGTCCCCCGGTCCGTCAATTAAGCCTGTGGGATGATGACCAGCAAAAAGAACATCAATTACTTTCTGCGGTTGACGAACTGCGTGAACGCTACGGCAAGGATATAATAAGGCGGGCTTAACGGGTAGACCGGGACCACCATAACCGTTTGGATGAAGATGCTGATACATCTGGTGAGCAGTTAATTTTGCTTGCTTGAAAATTAATAATATTGAAAGACAATCGAATTAAAGTATATGAAACGTAAAAAAACATTCCTTTTGGGCATTAGCCTGGTTATTTTTGCTTTAGGTATGGCTGCCAGTATGTTTGTAAATGTGTTAACCCTGTGGGCTAACCTGGAAGGACAATCCTTTTGGGGATATCCTGAAGCCCTTGCTTTTGATACGAGCCTGACGACAAAAGCTGAACTTTCCAGGTTGAGCTGTCCGTTGATCCTTGCACCAGGAGAGGCTGGTGATGTGGCGTTGAAGATCCGCAACCCCAATAATGACCCGATTGAGGCTTGGATTAGTGCCCGTATCAGCAAACCTGGCGAGTTCGAAGATATGATGCGGGAATTACACAGCCTGCCTCTGGCGGCTGGTGAAAGTTCAGTCTTACGCTGGCAGGTGGATGCCAGCAACATCATCAACCAGCGTATGGTACAAGTGCGAGTTTTCCTCCGTCTGACCGAACATCACCCACCAGCCAGGACGAAACATTGCGGTATTGTGTTTATAGATTTATGGGGTTTGCCGGGGTTTGCGATCCTTTTAATCGCGCTGGTTGGCGGGCACGTCTTTCAAGTGACTGGGATCTGGTTGTGGTGGTATACAAGGCGGGCGCCAGGTATTCAAAGTCAATTGGTGCGCAATGTGCTGATTGCCCTGAGTGTCTTGTCGCTATTGATGTCGCTCAGCAGCTTTCTGCACAATTGGATTTTATCGCTGGTCTGTTTGCTGTTATCGCTGCTGATTGTGTTTACAACAGTCGGATATCACTTTGGAATGTTTGAACGACCATCAAATTGACGTGGAATAATTACAAATAACAGTCTTTAAGGCCGGTTAAAGCGAAGCCGAATCTGAATTGGCTTCGTTGTGAATGGCTTTCACGGAAGGTAATGTCAGGTGAAAAAAGGAAAACTAGCCTTCACCCTGCGCTAACAGCCCCCGGTATACATCCAGCATTTGAGTCGTAATCGCTTCCCAACGAAAATTTTGGGCATATTTTGCTGCCTGCGCCCCTAAGTGGGCGCGTAATTCCGCATCGATAAAGACCAGGCGCAGCTTTTCCGCCAGTGCATTTGGATCCTGCATCGGGACGGTGTAGCCGGTTTGACCATCTTTGATTAGATGGGCCAACCCCCCAACCCGTGAGGCAATGACCGGCGTTCCACATGCCATCGCTTCGAGCGCTACCATGCCAAAACTCTCG
The DNA here is from genome assembly GCA_012522475.1 of Chloroflexota bacterium. Lineage (GTDB taxonomy): Bacteria > Chloroflexota > Anaerolineae > Anaerolineales > Anaerolineaceae > Brevifilum. Next base: position 22,520 of record JAAYKH010000027.1, read on the forward strand.
TAATGGGAGGGCATGACAACCACTTCAGCAGCGGCATAGTAATAGGGTAAGGTCATCTGGCCGCGCTTGCCTAAAAAGAGGATCATATCTTTTAAGCCCAATTCCTGGCATAAGGCCCGGATGCGGGCCATTTCAACGGACATTTCGTTCGGGTCTTCCTCAGGGTCTCCGCCAATGATGACCAGGTAATGGGGACAGCGGAAAGATTTACAGGTTTGTTTAAGAATACCCATCGCCTTGATCAAGGTATCGAGTCCTTTCAGGGGTTCCACCCTGCCTACAAAAAGTGCCATGCGATCCTGTGCCGGGATGCCGATCGCCTCCTTGGCTTCATCCTGTGCAATGGGGTAGAAGTGGTGCGTGTCCACGCCCGGAGGGATGATGGTGATTTTCTCAGGGTTGACGTCGTACAGGGTAACCAGTTGTTCACGCTCTGCATCAGTGGCGGCGATGATCCCCTCTGCGGCAGACATCACTTCTGTTTCGCCGACGATACGATATTCACCTTCGTATTCCTCCAGGGAACGGGCGATTTGTTGTTTCAATAAACCCAGGGTGTGGAACATTTGCAGCATTGGAATACCCCATTGGGCCTTTAGCAGGATGCCAGCTTTTCCAGACATCCAGTAATGGGCATGGATCAGATCATAGCGGATGTCCTTCCGGGCCGCGAATTCGAAAACCCCTTTTGCAAAGACGTCGGTGTAATTCCATATCTGGTCTTTTGGCAGGAAGTTTTCTGGCCCGGCGGGGATATGGACAACGCGGTTGAAATACCCCAGGTCGTGTGAAACCGAAGGAACGTGTTCATCTTGAGAGCGGGTGAAGACATCCACCCGCACACCCTGTCGACCTAAAAACCGGGTCAATTCGCGGACATAGACATTCATTCCGCCCGTATTTTTTCCGCCCAGGATCGCCAGCGGACAGGTGTGGTAAGAAAGCATCGCGATGTTCATTAATGTGGGCTCCCGAAGTTTATCTTGTCAACAAATATTCTTTACTGGTATAATGCCTTACATGCCAACGTAGCTCAGTGGTAGAGCAGACGCTTCGTAAGCGCCCGGTCGAGGGTTCAACTCCCTCCGTTGGCTTTTGCGAAAAGCATACAGCTCATTGAGCTGTATTTTATTTTAACGGATTAATCAGGGTTTGGTGAACGTGAGGCTCTGCAAATAATCCTTTTTCAATAAAATTATGATAGACGTTGTTCCATATTATTAAAAAACAAACCTCAGCCTGGTAAAAACTGTTTTTGACCGCGAGACGATGATTCTGTTAAGCAGAGGTGTCACTTTGTGGTGTTGGTTTGCTGAACTTGAACGCATTCAGGCGGTGAAGCAAAACCAGGTTTCCGTAGGTGACCAACATGGCAATCGGGATGAGCCATACGGAAGGCAGTCCCAAATAGACCAGCCCCAGAATCAGCGCGTTAATCACCACCTCCAGACCCACTGCCGCCCCCAGCCACAGCTTATTGTTCGAGGTGAAGTACTCCAGGACGAGGATTGTTATGGTGATGTGCATCACCAAAGCCGCAATGCGTTCAAAAGATCCCGCCAGCGGCACCCAGGGGGAGACTTTCCAAAGTTCATTCAGCTGTGCCATGATTTCAGGTTCAAGATGGCTGGTTTGGGAATTGATACCCCTCACCATGGTGAAAAAAGTCATCAATAATGGCAGGCCTACCCGGGTGATACTTTCGATGCCGCCAAAACCCAGGCCAATTCCGTAAGCGGCCTCAAGGTTAATCAACGGCATTTTAAGGTACTTCATCCCTGCCCAACGCAGCGTCATGCCCAGCAAGGCGGTGATGAAAATGCTGATCACGAGGTGGAAAAGGTTGTCGATGTCAACAAGAGGTTGCGAGGTTTCAATTTTCATCAGGAAAGCGAAGCCACTGTAAAGAAGGGTGAAGAGGGCCTGAACAATGAAATAACCTAATGCCCCTAAGGTGATCACCTGCCAAGTGACCTTCAGGTGTTTATTGATCCACACGCCTGCCAAGACAGGCAGGCCAATCGTTACCAACAGAGCGAAGACAATACTTATGCTGAGGATCATCATACCGTCTGATCCTTAATTTTCAGAAAATATCATGCGCGCGTCCAGTACGAGGGTGCCCTCTCCCTCGGGCAGCACCAACAGCGGATTTACCTCTACCTCAGCAATCCTGGGGTGATCCAACGCCAGCTGGCTCAGCCGGCCGATCGTATCGACGACGGCATGCAGATCGTATACGACCTTGCTACGATAACCCTGCAATAACTGTCCGGCTTTGGTTGAGGCAACCATTTCAAGAGCCTGGCTTGGCGTCAGGGGAACGATTCCAAAGCCGATATCTTTGAACAACTCCACATACACGCCACCCAGCCCAAACATCATCAAAGGGCCAAAGGTCGAGTCGCGCTTCATGCCAACGATGACCTCCATTCCCTTAGGAGCCATCTTTTGCACTAAAAACCCTGAAATTTCAGCTTGGGGTGCAGCGGTTGTGATCGTTGCGACCATGCGCTGCAGGGCTGTTTTCAAAGCCTCAGCCGAGTTGAGGTTAAGAGCGATCCCGCCCAGATCAGATTTGTGAAGAATATGGGGCGAAAAAATTTTTAGCGCCACCGGGTAGCCCAGTTCTTCGGCAATGGCCAGTGCTTCATCGTGATTGGTTGCGATCTGGCCAGGCACCAGGTTTAGGCCATAGGCAGCCATAATGGGCCGAGATTCCGCCTCGGTCAATACCCGTTGCTCTGTTTGAGCTAAAATTTCAGCGACTCTGTCTTTTTCTAGATTAGAGAACACAAAGGGTCCTGTCTGCGAACGCTGCCGCCATTGGCGATAGGTGCGCATTGCTCCCAGCACCTTTCCGGGAACTTCAGGGTAGGTACTCATCGGGATCTTGTTGGCGTGCAATATCGCCCGCGCTTCTGAAATGCTCTGTTCACCAACCATGCAGGCTAAGATGGTTTTGTCGATTGTTTTAGAGTTTTCGACAACGGCGCGGGCAATATCTGCCGGATCCACCAGTGATTGTGGAACCAGCATGGGTATGAAAACGTCGATACTGGGTTGATCGCCAAGCACATTCAGGCAATGTTCAAAGTCATGTGCCTCGGCGCCGCCAAGCATATCCACTGGATTGGCAACCTGGGCGCTGGGGTTGAGCTTTTCTGCCAATTGGCTTTGTTTTTCAGGAGTGATTTCTGCTAACGTAAACCCGTGTGTAGCCAGGGTGTCCGCTGCTAGGGCGGCCGGACCGCCAGAGTTGGTCAGGATGACGACCTGGTTGTCTTTAGGTAGGGGCTGGCAGCTCAGGGCCCAGGCGACATCAAACAGGGCGCTGAGGTCCTCAACCTCAATTACACCGGCTTGTTTAAAGGCAGTCTGGTATGCCGCATAAGATCCCGCCAGGGATCCGGTATGCGAGGAGACCGCTTTGGCACCGGCATTTGTACGCCCTGCTTTTAGCAGGACGACCGGCTTTTCTTGTGAGACCTGGCTGACGACCTCAATGAAACGCTGACCGTGTTCGATTGCTTCCACATAGGCCGCAATTACCTTCACCTGGGGGTGAGCTCCAAAATAAGCGATGACATCGGTTTCATTTACATCCAGCTCGTTGCCCAGGCTGGCAAAATGGGAAAAGCCGATCCCCTTATCCCCAATCAAATCGACCACACCGCCACAGACCGCGCCGGATTGAGAGACAAAGCCAATCGAGCCCCTGGTGGGCACACCTTCAACGAAAGTGCTGTTGAGGCCAGTATACAAATCCATTGTGCCGACGCAATTCGGGCCAACCAGGCGCATCTGGTAACCCTGTGCAATTTGGAGGCATTCTTTCTCCAATGCCACCCCCGCACCGCCCACCTCTTTAAAACCACCCGAAATAATGATGGCCGCCTTGATGCCTCGTTCACCACACGCGCGCAGGATCTCAGGGGTCAGCGGCGCCGGTAAAACGACCACAGCCAGGTCTACGGGATCGGGGACGACACCTACGTCCGGGTAGGCTGTTAAGCCCAGAATCTGGTCGGCTTTAGGGTTGACGGGATAGATTCCACCTTGAAAGCCATACCGGAGCATGTTTTTTAGAATGCCATGGCTGAGCTTGCGGGGGTCTTGCGAAGCACCGATGATGGCCACCCCAGTCGGTGAGAAAAATGGAGCCAAACTCTCGGTCATAGAAAGGTTCCTTTCCTGAATGTGTAAAGCTGTGGTACATGGCTATTATACTCGTGATGCCTTGGGCAACCAGCGCGCTTTTATCATATAATTAGGGTATGCAGCTCACTGATGAACAAAGTTTGCTAATTAACCAGGCGATCGATTCCAGGATATTCATTCAGGGACGGGCAGGCTCGGGGAAAACAACGGCAGCGGTGCACTGGCTTCAAAAGCTTCTAGCTTCCGGCGTACCTGCCCACCAGATTCTGGTGTTTACGCCGCAGCGAACCCTGGCGCAGCCTTATCTGGCGTGCATGCGCGATACGATAACGCCAGTAAACAGTTTAATCACCACGATGACCCTGGGCGGGTTGGCCAGGCGGATGGTGGATTTGTTCTGGCCGTTGATCAGCCAGGAGGCCGGTTTTGCTCTCCCGAATCAGCCCCCGCACTTTCTGACGCTTGAATCGGCCCAGTATTATATGGCGCATGTGGTCAGGCCGCTGATTGAAAACGAAGGTTATTTTGAAAGCCTGGCGATTAACCGCAACCGGATTTATGCTCAAATTTTGGATAATTTGAATAAAGCTGCCATTGTGGGGTTTTCAATCGAGGAAATTGGCCCGCGATTAAAATCTGCCTGGGTTGGCGGTATTGAGCAATTTAATATTTATGATGATGTGCAGCACTGCGCAGAGCGTTTTCGTCAATTCTGCCTGGCGCATAACCTGCTGGATTTCTCTTTGCAGGTGGAAATCTTCCTGCAGCATCTCTGGCCGTCGAGGCTCTGCCGCGAGCATCTCAACCAGTCTTATCGGCACCTGATTGCCGATAATCTGGAAGAAGACACCCCTGTTACCCACGATCTTCTCAGGAGCTGGCTTCCAGATTTTGAATCGGCGTTGTTAATCGCTGATGAAGCAGCTGGTTTTCGGTCTTTCCTGGGCGCAGATGTGGTCAGCGCGTTTTCTTTAAGCGTAGCCTGCGAGACGCGTTTGTGGTTCAATCAAAACTTAGTTAACGAAGCTGGTATTGCCCAGTTGAAAACGGGGCTCCAGGCGGTGATCAGCCAGCTTCAGGCGCGGGGCATGGAGGACGCTGGCGGTTCTACAGCCCTCCTGCGAGAAGCGCTGCACATGCCAGATGAACCGATTAAATTATTTCCATCAATGGTGAAATGGGTCACCACGCAGGTGGCGGCTCTGATTGAAGATGGGGTTCCGCCCGGCGAGATCGTTCTACTGGCGCCCTATATGCCGGACGTGTTGAAGTTTTCGCTGGGTGAAAGACTGGATGCGCTGGGCATACCGCACCAATCCCACCGACCTTCGCGGGCTTTGCGAGATGAACCCGATACACAGACCCTGCTGACCCTGGCGATGCTATCCTTCCCAAATTGGGAATTGTCAGCCCAGCCGGTTAACCTGGCAACGGCCTTCATGCAGTCCATCGAGGGGTTAGACCTGGTGCGGGCGCAATTACTGGTTAACCTGGTTTTTGAACCGAATAGTGAGACGTTTCCCCTCAAGCCCTTTGAAACAATCCAACCCCAGTTTAAGGAACGCATCACTTACCGTGTGGGGGAGCGTTACGATAGGCTGCGGGAATGGCTGCTGGACGCTGCCCAGAGGGAAGGCCAACAGAATCTCGATTTTTTCCTCAGTCAGTTATTTGGTGAGGTGTTGAGCCAGCCCGGCTTCGGATTTCACAATGATTTGGTGCGCGCTAACCTCGTTTCAACGCTGATCGAATCGGTGCAAAAATTCCGCTGGGCGATGGGGCACCAGAAAGTCATAGAAAATGGCGACACCGGCAGGGAGTACCTGCAAATGGTGCGGGATGGTGTGATCGCCGCTCAGTATCTGCACAGTTGGGAAGAACGCTCACCCGATGCCGTTTTCATCGCGCCAGCGCACACGTTTTTAGTCAGCAACGAGCCGGTGGATATTCAGTTTTGGCTGGATATTGGCAGTCCCAGCTGGTATCAGCGCCTGAATCAACCCCTGACCCACCCTTATGTGCTCAGCCGGCATTGGAAAGCCGGTCAGGTTTGGGATGCAGAGGATGAATTGGCAGCTGCCCACGCAACCCTGCGCCGCTTGACCATAGGATTGCTCAACCGCTGTCGAAAACAGGTTTTTATTGGCCTGAGCGCTCTGGATGTGCGCGGTTATGAAAATCGGGGTTTATTGATCCGGATTATTAATGAAGCCTGGCGGCGCTCACTGGAGGAGGTTGCATGACCCAACCGAGCATCCGTTTGCGCTCCGGGCAGGAAGCGGTATTGCGTTACCAGGGCGGACGAATGGGGATTAGTGCTGTGCCCGGCAGCGGTAAAACCTGGACGCTGGCGTATCTGGCAGCCAATTTGATCAAACGCGGTGTTATTGATGCTGACCAGGAGATCCTGGTGGTGACTCTGGTGAACGCGGCGGTGGATAATTTTTCATCCCGGATCAGTCAGCAACTTCAGGTTGAGGGTCTGCTGCCAGGCTATGGTTACCGGGTGCGAACCCTGCACGGGTTGGCTAATGACATCGTGCGTGAACGCCCTGACCTGGCTGGTTTGAACACCAACTTTCAGATTATCGATGAATTTGAATGCGACCGGATAAAAAGCAGGATTGCCAAGGATTGGATCGCATCTCACCCGGGCTATCTGGAGCCATACCTTGAATACGCACCAAACCAGAAAAACCAGGTTTTTTCAGCCCGGCAAAACCTGCCCAGAACGATCGAACAAATCGCCAATGCTTTCATTCGCCTGGCTAAAGACCGGGAATTAATGCCTGCGGATATCGAAAAGAAATTGGGCAAATTGCAAATCCCGCTGCCGCTGGTCAGGATGGGATTGGACATGTACACAGAGTATCAAAATGCACTCACCTATCGGGGTGGGGTTGACTTTGACGACCTGATCAGGCTGGCCCTGCGCTGCTTGCGCTCTGATCCATCTCTGTTGGTGCTGCTGCGCAAACGCTGGCCATTTATTCTTGAAGATGAAGCTCAGGATTCAAGCCGCCTGCAACAGGAAATCCTCTCCCTGCTGGCTGGTGATGGGGGCAATTGGGTGCGGGTGGGCGACCCTAACCAGGCTATTTACGAAAGCTTTACGACGGCCAGCCCGCAATTCTTGCTCGATTATCTGGCGCATCCCAACGTTGAAGAACGGACCTTGCCTGAAAGTGGCCGTTCGACCCAGGATATTATTGATCTGGCCAACCACATGATCATGTGGACGCAGACGGACCATCCTAATCTGGGTGTCCGCAACGCGCTGACACCGCCATTCATCCTGCCAACACCCTGGGACGACCCTCAGCCCAACCCGCCAGCATGTCCTGCCTGTATTCGCTTGCTTACACAGGGCATGGGGCCTGATGAGGAAATGCGCCATGTCGTCAAAACAGCCCAATCTTTCCTTGAAAAGCAACCGGATCAGACGGTGGCGATCCTCTGCCTGAGCAATGAACGGGCGTATAAATATGCCGAACTGCTCAAACAGGAGCATGTTCCCTGCGTGGATAGCTTGCTCCGCTCGTCAAGTTCGACTCGCCTTTCAACGGATGCAATGGTTACAATTTTACGCAGCCTGGCCGATCCAACCTCCAGCCGAAAGTTGGCAGAAGCCTATAAAATTTGGCGGCGCAAGGCGCATGAGGATGAAGCTGCCTGGAAATTCCATCAGGGGGTGGCGAGACTGGTCGGTAAGTGCCGTAACCTGGAAGATTACCTGTGGCCTTCAGGCGGCCAGGACTGGCGGGCCGAGACGGCAGAAGAAGGCGGCGAACCAGCTGTACTGGATGAGCTGCGGGCCTTCCAAGGTCTTGTTCAGCGCTGGCATTCAGCGGTGATTTTACCCATCGACCAGCTCTTGTTAACCATTGCCCAAGACCTGTTTCTTGATCCGGTTGAACTTGCTCTGGCTTATAAACTTTCTACGTTACTGCGCCAGATGAGTGATGCGCACCTGGAATGGCGGTTGCCTCAGTTTATCGATGAGCTGGTGACGATCACGAAGAATGAACGTAAATATCTGGGTTTCTCTGCAGATGATGACGCCTTTGACCCGGATCGCTACCCAGGGCAGGTGGTTGTAGGCACGATGCACAAAGCCAAGGGCTTAGAATGGGATTGCGTGTTTCTGACCGCACTCAATAACTATAATTTTCCCTCAGGTGCTCCTTATGACCAATAGCTGCCTGAAAAATGGTTTGTGAAAGGTCAGCACAACCTGGAAGCTGAGACAATTTCACAATTGATGACCCTGATTGAAGACCACCCCTACGGGTGGTATCAACCTGGTAAGGCAACCCTGGATGCTCGGGAGGAGTTTATCCGCGAACGTTTGCGGCTGCTGTTTGTTGGCATCACCCGTGCCCGCCGCTGGCTTTTGATCAGCTGGAATATCGGCAAATCCACAAAAAAGAGTGTGCCAGCAGAGGCCTTTACCGCGCTATTAAATTATTTGGAGCGCCAGCAATGATTCTTCCCAAGAATTTTATTTTCACCCAGGGCAACCTCCAGGACTTTGTTGATTGCCCATACCGTTTTTACCTGCGATATATTCTGCGCACCAGTTGGCCAGCCCTGGTGGTTGACCAGGCGCTGGAATTTGAGCAACGCGGCCAGGCCGGCGGGCGCTTTCATCGTTTTGTGCAGCAATATTTGCTGGGTGTACCGCCAGAGCGGATTGATGGGTTGGTGGATGGAGACCCGCTGCCTGATTTACGTCGCTGGTGGGCAGGTTTTATAGCGCATGTGCCGCCCTGGCTGGAGGGTCAGCGCTGGGTGGAAATGACCGTGACAGCGACCCTGGCAGGACAGCGGCTGGTGGCTAAATATGACCTGATCCTTTTGGATGAGAAGGGCAATCTGACCATATTTGATTGGAAGACATCGAAAAAACCTCTGAGCGCAGCGCGACTTTTAGAGCGTATTCAAACCAGGCTCTACCGTTTGGTGTTGTTACAAGCCAGCGCCAGCCTTTTCAACTTGCAGCCAGTTGAACCGGAGCAAATAACCATGCGTTACTGGTATGCTACCCAACCTCAAATGCCGATCACCCTGGTTTACAGTCAATCGAATTACGAAAACGATCTGGCTTACCTGACAGATCTAATTGAAACCATTTCCAACGCGCAGGAAAATGATTTTATTCGCACTGCTGACCTCGCCAGGTGCCGGTTCTGTGTTTACCGGTCGCATTGCGAGCGTGGCGTTGAAGCGGGCAGTCTGGACGATTTTGACTACCTGGACTTGGAGCAGGATGAGGCCGATCTGTTAATCGACTTTGAAGACCTACCAGAAATCGAATTCTAATGTCCGTAGAAAAGACCTGGGTATTCACCGAAACGCACTCCATTCCACCTGCATTTCAAGAAGCCATTGGCGGGCATCCGCTGGTGGCCCAGACGCTTTATGAGCGTGGCATCCGGACGATCGAAGCAGCCCTGGCGTTTTTAGATCCCGCACTTTATCAGGCCGCCAATCCTTTTGATTTACCCGATATGGACACCGGTTGTGAACTGCTGATGGGTGCCATCCGTGAACAATTGCGCATCCTGGTGTGGGGTGATTTTGATGTCGACGGCCAAACGGCGACTGCAGTCTTGGTAGAGGGGTTGCGAAGCCTGGGCGCAAACGTGCGTTATCATATCCCGGTGCGCGCGGAGGAATCCCACGGCATCCGGAAAGATGCCCTCAAAACCTATCTGGCGCAGGGATTTCATCTGCTGTTGACCTGTGACACGGGGATTACCGAATATGAGAGCTTGCAATTGGTGCATAATCTGGGCATCCCGATCATTGTCACCGATCATCATCTGCTGGGTGAAAGATTGCCGCCCGCGGATGCAGTGATCAACCCCCAGCGATTGGAGCCCGGGCATCCCTTGTGCACGCTGCCAGGGGTGGGTGTGGCTTACAAGTTAATTGAAGGCTTGTATTCAATCTTGGGGGAGGTACAAGATTTGGGGCACCTGCAGGAACTGGTTGCCCTGGGCATTGTGGCGGATGTGGCAGAGCAGCAGGGTGACACGCGCTACTTGCTGCAAAAAGGGCTGGAAAATTTGCAGAAAACCAGCCGGATTGGGTTAAACCTTTTGTATGAGAATGCTGAACTCAACCCCGAAAACCTGAATGAGGGACACATTGGCTTTCAGATTGCGCCGCGCCTGAACGCGGTTGGGCGATTGGGTGATGCCAACCCGATGGTGACGTTCTTAACCACAGATGATCGGGCTGAGGCTCGGCACCTGGCGACCCTGATTGAAGGGATGAACATCAAACGGCGGGCGGAAACGCGCCAGGTGGAACTGGGCGCCGAGGCGCAATTGCAGGCATCCAGTGAGGATCGACATGCACCGGCGATTGTGCTCCACCACCCTGGCTGGCCGGGCGGCGTGGTTGGGATTGTCGCCAGCCGTCTTGTGGAACGCTACCATAAACCGGCGATCCTGCTGACGGGCGAAGACTCAATTCATGGTTCGGCGCGCTCGATACCCGGATTTGATATCACCGAAGCGATTGGCGCCCAGGCCGACCTGTTGACCGGCTATGGGGGACACCCGATGGCAGCCGGCTTGTCCCTGCCCGCCGAGCATTTCCCTGCTTTTAAACGGCGTTTTTTAAAAACGTTTACAGCTCAAAGACTACCATTCCCCCGTGGCGAAGTGACTGAGATTGCTCAGTCATTGACCATTGCCGAGGTGAACCTGGAACTGGTGCGCGACATTGCCCGTTTGGCGCCTTTTGGCCCCGGCAACCCGGCTTTGAATTTCCTGGTGGAGAATGTGCGGGTGGTATCCCAATCTCTGGTAGGGATTGAACGTGAACATCGCCAGGTGACTGTTGCTGATCGAGAAAATAATGAGCTGCGTTTGATCTGGTGGAATGGCACTGATACACCTCTGCCGAAGGCGCAATTTGACCTGGTTTGTAAATTGACCGAAAGCGATTATCGAGGCATTCCCCAGTTAAGCGCTGAATGGATTGATTTTCGTCTTTCGGCGGCTGGCAAAGAAGAAATTGCAGACCGCCAGATTAAAATTGTGGACTGCCGCAATTTGGAAGACAAACAGGCAGGTTTAGCAAGCTTAGTGCAGGAACATCCATACGCTGTGATTTGGGGTGAGGGTGAACTGACAGGGGGAACCTTCTTCAGGGGCAGGCACAAGCTTGAAAGGTCGTCGCACCTGGCCATCTGGACCACGCCGCCCTCACAAGCCGTTTTACGAACGGTTTTGGATCAAACGCACGCGAACCAGGTAACGGTTTTTGCTGTAGACCCGGGCAGTGATGATTTAGAAAGTTTCATGTCCCGTTTGGGCGGTGTGGTTAAATATGCTCTAACGGGTTTGGGCGGAACTGTTCAGCTGGATCGATTGGGAGCAGCCTGCGCGGCGGACGAAATGGCGGTGCAGACGGGTGTGTTATTGTGGCAGGCCAGGGGTGAGTTTTCGGTTGCCTTCGTTGGGGAGACTGTTCACTTCAGTGCTGAGAAACCGGATGCCAACCCAGGGGCGATTGAACATTTTGAAGCCCTACTAAAGGAATTACTGGCCGAGACCCGGGCTTATCGAGGGTATTTTCACAAGGGGGACTTGGTGTCGATCATCACCCACTCTTGGTGAGAAAAACGGGGCGATTAAATAAGTGTGAGCCAATCGGGGGGCAGATTATTTATAATTGGCGATTAACCAGAAAAACCGCACAGCGCTAGCGCACCAGGTCCGGTGTTGATCCCCAGCACGGGCCCGGTGATGTTAATTAATAAAATAACAGGCTGAAATTCTTCCCGGATACGGTTCGCCAATCGCTGAGCCTCTTCTGGTATGTTGCCATGCAGTACAGCGATGTGCAGCTTGCCACCCGGGTCAATGGCGTCGAAAAATTTCTTGTGCAAGATGTGCAACATAGCTTGCTGGGTGCGGGCCAGACCAACCGGTTCAACCCGACCGGTTTTATGATTAATCCTCACCACCGGTTTAACCTTTAGCAGGGTACCCACATATTTGGCTGCGTCACCAATCCGACCGCCATACTCTAGGTATTTAATGCTTTGCATGGCCACCACCTGGACGAGTTTTTGGCGCACTGTGACGACCCTGGCGACAATTTCAGCCATAGCCGCACCAGAATCTCGGGCGCGTGCTGCTTCCAAAACCTGCCAGCCCAAAGACATGGTCGGCCCTTTCGAATCGATTACCGATACCGGGATCGGCGCCATTTCGGCAGCTGTGGTAGCTGTTTGGAAAGTTCCGCTCATGGCAGAAGAAACTGTCAGGATCAGGGCTTCACTGGCGCCATTTCCAACGGCTGTTTCAATCGCAGATAAGAAATCATCCCTGGTGGCCTGAGCCGAGGTCGGCCGTTGAGGGTCAGTTTGCATGCGCTGGTAAAAATCTTCGGGTGAAAGCTCTAATCGATCTTTGAATTGTTCATCTCCCCAGATGATATATTGTGGCACGATATAGATATTGTATTTTTCCACCAGGTCTGCAGGGATGTCACAGGTGCTATCAGTGATAATTGCAATCATGCCGTCCTCCTGAAATTCTAATGACTTAAGGAAAATTATAATCGAAATATAAAAGAGCGCGAGAATTTTCCGGGCATTCAAGGGGACGAACATCAAAATGTAACCAGCAATCTTTTCTTTTGGATAAAAATTTATTGTGTGAGCCTGTTGATGCCGAAGGCACCCGGTTATAGGCTTATTCCTAATTGAGAATTATCGGTATAATGAAGCTATTGTTTGATTAAAAACATTAAAATAGTTACTGATAACAAATGGAATTAATGAAAATAGAGGAGAAGTAAAATGATTGAAAATAATTCAATCGATAACCAACCGGGGTCAGAGGTGCCAGCAACACCAGAACCAATAGATGATCAGGGATTGATCGCACCTCCTGAACGGCTTGAAGATGCGGTGATTGACCCCGTCACGCTGGCAGAGGACGTTGCTGAACTAGAGATAAAGCCAGAAATGGATGAAAAGAAACCTCCCTCCCGCTTTAGAATATTTATGCGGAAAGCGTTGATCGCGCTGGGGATGGCGGCCCTGTTCTTTTTGGCTGGCTTTCTGACTGACCATTTTACGCGTTATAAACCGCTTGCAGACACGTTGAAAGAAACCCGTACACAACTGGAAGAAGCCAGCCAATCGGTTGTTGACCTGGCGGCGCAAAGCGAGAACTTACTCGATTTAAATAAAAAAGCTGAAGATGAGATCGCAGCCTTGGAAGCTGAACTAGATGCTGTCAGGGCAAATGCCTTATTTTATCAGGTACTGGTGGACGTGAACAACGCCCGGATTGCGCTGTTCCTTGATGACCTTGAGGGTGCGCAGGCTGCATTGGCTGAAACCGAAGTGCAGCTGGAAGAATTACTGCCCGCCATCGAAGCGGTGGACTCTGATCTGGCGCTCAGCCTGCCGAATCGGTTGGAGCTGGTGATTGCAGGGATAGGCCGCGATCAAGAAACGGGATTAATCGACCTGGAATTGTTCACAAAAGCACTGCTGGAACTGGAACCGCTGCTGGCATTAGACTGATCTTTGCGGCATACGCAAAGAGGAATGGACTAACAAGGCATTATCGGGCTCGTTTTCTTGAATTGATGATATCCTTATTGGGATTTGAACCTAATGCAAGCATATTTTCATGGCTGTGACCCACTTATACTGAAAGGATATTGAACGTAGGCCAATCACCATGGAAAACGAAGCCAGTTATTATAACCAGGACTTTCAAGCAAATGGCGTGGCAACAGTCTCAATCGGCCACGCCATTCACGATGGTTATGCCGCCTTTCTGCCAGCCCTTTTACCCCAACTGATTGATAAATTTGCCCTCAGCAATACCGCGGCAGGTTTATTAACCGTTTTTTATCGATTACCCTTTTTAGTACAACCTTTTATTGGTTGGCTGGCAGATCATGCGAATTTACGCTGGATGGTGATCCTGTCGCCAGCCATTACCGGCGCAGTGATGAGTTTTCTTGACCTGGTGCCAAGCTATGGGTTTATACTCTTTCTGCTCCTTCTTGCCGGGATTAGTTCAGCGACGCTGCACGCTACCGGGCCGGTGATTAGCAGTGCGCTCTCGGGAAAGTATTTAGGACGAGGGATGAGCTTTTGGATGGTGGGGGGCGAATTGGGACGCGCCATGGGTCCGGTCATTATTGTTACTGCGATCACCTATTTGTCGGTAGAGAGTGTTCCTTGGTTAATGCTGGGCGGTGTGTTAACCTCTATATTTTTGTTCTTTAAATTGGATGGCATTTCAACACAAACACAACATTTAATTGCTCCGGTTGATTGGCGACAAAGTTTAAAACAATTAGGGCAGTTAATGATGTTTTTGGGAATAATCTCTTTCTTGCGTTATATTACCATGGCTTCACTGACCATCTACCTGCCCACATTTTTAACCCAGGAAGGCTCCACACTGTGGATGGCTGGTTTTTCGCTGACCATTTTTGAATTAGCGGGTATCGGGGGTGCTTTTCTGGCGGGTGTGTTAAGTGATAAATTTGGGCGCCGCCGCATGCTGGTTGTCTCATCAATTGCAACACCGATTTTCATGCTTATATTCCTTTATGCAAATGAGTGGTGGAAACTACCGCTGTTGATGCTGATGGGCTTCTTTTCTCTGGCTGCGGTACCGGTGTTGATGGCGATTGCGATCGAAAACGCCAAAGATCAACGGGCCTTTGCCAACGGCCTCTTTATGGCGGTTTCATTATTGGCGGAAGCCCTGGCTGTGGTGTTGGTGGGGCTATTTTCAGATCGGTTTAGCTTCAATTTGACCTTCCTGGTTAGCGCGGCTGCAATGCCTTTAACCCTGCCCTTTGTGCGTATGCTGCCAAAGTCGGTGAAAAATCGGGGTTAGGAATCGAAGCCTGACCGGAAAACAAAAACATAGCATTTCAATCTCTGCTCTGGCTGCTTGAACCAGAACCTTTTTTGTTCACTGAATTGTGAAAACGGTTTAATTAATCCAGGCTTTGGAATGGGTTCAATTCCAGAGTGGCTCAACGACGTTATATGAAATAATTTGAGTGACAATAAAGAGAATGCAACCCTGCCGTGTTATTTTAACAACGCAAGAATTGGGGAAAATTACATAACAAATACCAATCCCCTGTGTAATATCTTTTGAAAAGCTCCGTAAAAAACAAAATTGATCGTCATTACAGAGCTATTTTAATTTTGCTATGAGGCTGTGGCATATTTTCGCCATGCAGATGTTTGTGGCCGTTATTGTCGCCCAAGCAATATTGTCAAAACTGATCTCAATCACATCCCAGGCGCGGTTAAACGCTCAGGCGTTACTCGCTGGTCGGGGAAGGCGCTTCGCCCAAGAAGTGCAACGTGTTGTAATCTGAGGTCAGGATCAGGCGGTTCTTTTCCATCTGGATGACCAGTTCGTCCTGCAATGCCTCAATGAAGGCTGCTTCAATGTCCATACTGGTGTCGCAAAACTTTGCCGTCAGACTGATGAGGTTAATTGTCAGGTGATCCCCATCCAAGACGTAACTGCCCGTATAGTTGTTGCAGCCTGCGCTTCCTGAAACGGTGCCATCATTACTTTCACCCTCAGGTGAAAGCGTCAGGGAAACGTGGATGTCTGCGGGAATGTCTTCGCCATTGCGTGTGTATAAACGCCATTGTGTGTTTTCCAGCGTCAGGTCTGCCGTGAAAAAGGTCATCACTGTTGTAAAATCTTCAGAGGACAAAACCAGCTGGTCTTCAATGATCTCGTATTGAGAGACTGCTTCCAGTGCATTTGTGAAGCTTAATTCCAAGTCCATCAAGCCCTCACAATACATCATCGTGCTGGCAATCATCCCGAAAGAGATGCTCCTGTCGGTGGCCTCGAAGGATGACCCGATCGTGTTGCATCCGCTATTTCCGTACATACCATCTTTTTCTGACAGGTTTAACCAGGGCACATCGGTTGACGGAACGGGGATATCGCCGTCCGATGTGATCAGAGAACTCAGCACCCAGTCGGTGTCACGAAGCGTCGGCGTTGGCCTATTGACGAAAAGCATGAAATTATACCCTTCTGCTGATTCTTTAAAATTGATCACTAGCTGATCATCTTCATTGACAAAGGCGCTCTTAGCTGATTGAATTGCCGCCAAAAAGGTTGCTTCTTCATCCATAAAGCCTTCACAAAACATGAGGGTTGAACCTACGGGCTCAGTGAGTTTGAAACTGCCCTGTTTGGTTACTTTGTAAGAACCAAAAAAGTTATTGCAACCCCCGTTTCCATACAGGTTGCCATCTGCCTCGAAGGCTAAAAACGTCTTTAGGCCCGGGGTAACTGGCACAGTTTTTTCTTTGTTGCCATAGGCGACGAGGTGCCAGGTGCCGGAATAGAGGGTTTCTAAGGAGGTGAATCCTTTTTGTCCGGCAAGTGGGACGCAGGCTGCGAAAAGTGTTGCTGCAAGGATAAGCATAAGTGTTGCTTTGAGCGTTAAGTATTTTTTCATCGTTTCCTTCCTCCGATAGTTTTATATTTAAAGATATTGATCAAATAAGCATCAAATTTTCAAAAACGGTGTTTGGAACTTGAAAAGCGATGCGAAATTAGAAGCAAATAGTATAGTATTGTGGACTTAAATGATCAAGATTGCAAGATTGGATATGTGGAGATTGCTTGGATGATATAAATGAAACAAATTTCCTCACGACCAGATCCCTGGTCGCATTCCAAAACCAACGATTGGTTGAAACAAATCTGTACAGCATGGTTTTGTCAACTTAAGATCAAAGTAACACCCAAAGGTGCGACGAGCGCAGCTTTTTTTGATATGAACGTTTGAACCTTGACAAAACAAACATGACCATTTACTATATGAATAACAATTTTAAGAACCTATACGGGTTTAGAAATGTCGACATTTGTGGAATACCGATACCAATTTATTCTTGACATAATTGAAAAACGAGGCTCGGTTAATGTAATTGAATTGGCGGAGGCTTTAAACGTATCTGATATGACGATACGTCGTGACCTGCGGGAATTAGAAAAGTCAGGATTTATTCGTCGGTTTCACGGTGGTGCTGTTGGTTCAAGAGGACGTGCGTATGAACCGTCGTTGATGACACGCAGTATGGAAAACCAAAAGCAAAAAGAAATTATAGGTCGGTATGCTGCAAAAATGATTGTGGAAGGCGATAGTGTTGCGCTGGATGTCGGTACGACTGCCTATCAAATTGCGAAGAATATCGGGCATATTAAAAACATCACCCTCATCACACCGAGCTTACCGATTGCGCAACTGTTTTTCGAGCGTTCGGATATGCGCTTAATCCTCCCTGGGGGAATTGTTCGGCCTGGAGAAAGCTCACTGATTGGTGAGATCACACGGCGCAACATTGAACAAGTTTTTGTAGACCGTTTGTTTGTTGGGGCAGGTGGTGTTGACATCCAAGCTGGCGTGACAGAATTTAACATGGACGATGCGCTGATCAAGCAGGCATTGATTAAAAATGCCAAAGAAGTTATTCTGGCAGTGGATGCCTCAAAATTTGACAAAATCTCTTTCACCCATGTCGCAGATTTGAACCAAATTGATCAGGTGATTACTGATGCTCCTCCGCCGGAGGAACTGAGACGCTATTTTCGAAACCAAGGGATCACTGTGCATATCGCTGCAAAAGACCCAGAGTGCCAGGAATAAGCAGCGAACTAAGTGAATCTGTTTTGGAAGGAAGCGTAAATTATCAGTAATTAATCGACCTGTCTTCCATATTCTCAGAGACGCTTATCATGAGAAAGGAGCCAATATAAGCCAATAGGAGTTAATTGTGTTTACCAATGAAAAATAAAGGATTAAATTTAAAACAAGGAGAATTATTTTGAAGAAAAAGCTAATTCTAATTTTTAGCTCATTGTTTATCATCCTGAGCATGTTGATGGTAAGCTGTCAGCCTGCTGCCGAGCCAGTCGAAGAACCCGCGGTTGAAGAGGTTGTAGATGAACCAGTAGTCGAAGAGCCAGTTGTGGAAGAGCCAGTTGTTGAGGAACCTGTTGTGGAAGAGCCTGCAGTTCCACCAACAACGATTAATATTTTGTTTGAAACAGTTGCAGACACGGATTTTGTCCTTGAATACGTTGCTGAGTTTGAAGCTGCTACAGGTCATAAAGTCAACACTGAAATTGTTAGTTATTTAAACATGAAAGAGAAGTTGACCCCTGACTTGGCCTCACCGGAAGGTGCGGGTGCTTATGATGTGATTGTGATTGACAAACAATGGGTGGGCGAATTTGTTTCGGCAGATTGGCTCTGGCCGCTCGATGATTTTATTGCACGAGACAACTTTGATTACTCTGTGTATATTCCAGCTATGGTTGATCTGGTTGGGAAAGTTAATGATGTCACCTATATGCTGCCATTTTACAACTATTCATCCGGGCTTCTTTATCGCACCGATGTCTTTGAAGATGATGATTTCAAAGCCGCATATAAAGAAGAATTCGGCAAAGACCTGGTGGTCCCCACCACCATCCCTGAATATGTTGAAGTTGCCAAGAACCTGACGAAAGACTACGATGGCGATGGCGAAATTGATCTGTATGGTGCAATCGGACAATATTCACGTAATCCCGTCCAATTTGAATATGCAATCACCCTGTTTGGATTGGGAGGTTGGTATTATGATGAGAATTGGAATGCAGCTGTGAACAGTGATATCGGCGTGCAAGCTGCTGAATATTTGCTGGACCTTTATCACAATGCAATGCCTGAGGCTGCTACTGGCTATGGTTTTTCAGAACAACGAGAATTTATGGCACAGGGTAAAGCTGCTATGATGTTAACCTACAGCTGGATGAAAGCCACTCTTGATGATCCTGAAGTTTCCAATGTAGCTGGGATGGTCGATTTTGCAGTCTCTCCTGGTGGGCATGGTGCACAGGGTGGCTGGGGTTGGGCTATCCCCAAGAGCGCGCCAAACCCAGAAGCTGCCTGGCAATTCCTTGCTTGGGTTGAATCGCCTGATATTGCTACCAGGCGCGGTTTGTTAGGCGGAGCCCCGGTTCGCTATGATGTGTTTGAGGACCCGGAAGTGCTGGCGAAATTCCCGCAAAACGAGGTCATGAAACTGGTCATTGAAGGTGCAAAACCAATCCCAATTATTGCTTCGTCTGCACAGGTTCCAGACAAAGTTGGTTTGTATGTGTCTGAGATGCTGGCTGGTGAGAAAACTCCTCAAGAAGCAATGGATGCACTGGCAGATGTATTGAATGAAATTGTCATCGGAGATCCACTTACTGGGAGATAACCTGACAATAAGTATATAAGGGTAGTGGGATTTTAAATCCCACTACCTAATTAAGGAAATATTCCTGCGATGAAGAAAAAAAGAATTCAATTAAAGCATTGGTTAGTACTTCCAGCAATAATAATCATGCTGTCTGTAATGATATTTCCATTACTATTTTCATTACGGACAAGCTTTTATTATTACATTATTAGCAAACCGACTTACCGTCCTTTCATTTGGTTTGCAAATTATTTGAACATGCTCAAAGACGGGCAGGTTTTAAATAGTATTGTTGTTACGTTGAAAATTGCCATTCGAGCTGTGATCATTGAATTTATTGTTGGCTTCATCATTGCTCATTTCTTAAGCAAAATCCCAAGGTATCAAAACTTTCTTCTATCTGTTCTCATTATGCCCATGATGCTTTCTTCAATTGCCGTTGGCATGATGTGGCGGTTGTTACTTAATCCTGACCTGGGAATAGTGAATTATTTACTTACCCAGATAGGCATAAAAGCTTATCCCTGGCTGGCATTGCCGAAAACAGCTTTACCAACGATTGTGTTTGTTGAGGTATGGCGCTCTACTCCATTTGTGGCGTTAATGCTATATTCCGGGATCATTTCATTGCCAGTGGAACCATTTGAATCTGCAACGATTGACGGTGCAAATGCCTGGCAAAAATTTTATTACCTCACCTTGCCTCTACTCCAACCAATAATTTTGGTTCTTGTAACGATCCGGGCGATTAATTTGATCAAACTATACGATTTAATTTTTATTATGACACATGGTGGGCCCGGAGATACTACAGAAACGATCAGCCATTATATCTGGCGTGTTGGTTTCACGGATCTGGATTTGGGTAAAGCATCAGCAGGGTCTTGGATTATTGTCATTTTTATTAGTATATTAACAACATTTTTGTTTAACCGATTGTTTAAAATTGGATCAAAAACACAAAAAACTAAAGGCTGAAATAATGAAAAGGGATCAAAGGTTCGTCATTGCGCTTGATATTGGAACGTCTGCTTTGAAGGTTGGCCTGTTTGATATTAATGGAGATCTGATTCAGGTTGAGACTCGTGAACAGGAGTTTATTTTCCCAAAAAGCGACTGGTTTGAACAGGACCCCGATGTTACCTGGGAACTAATTAAAGATAGTATTCATACATTGGTAAATGCGCATGGCCACCAAAGCATTCATGCACTATCTCTTACTGTTCAAAGG
>JAAYKH010000028.1 GCA_012522475.1 Chloroflexota bacterium
CGCGGGTCACCGCCCAAAACGGGTATGAAATCCTTTGTGTCAGGGCTCGCTCACCGCAAACTGAGGCTGAGTGGCAAGCAATCGAACTTTATCTGACTCATAGCCCGGTAGGAAAGCTCCTCCAAGCCAGGTTTCGGGACAAAATTGAAGATGCCAACACGGTGGAAAAAATCAAGGGTTGGCCGGTGCTCACCTTCGATCCGACTGATGAGCCCTGCCCCCCGCCTTTGATGGCAGACCTGGTTTGGGCATGGCCGCTGATTTTGTTGGGCGCAGCCATTCAGGTCATGTGCCTGTGGCTATTACGTCTCAGGAAACATTGATCGCTATTGGGCCGTCAAGAACGGATTCAATGATTAATAACCTCATTTTCAAGCGGTAAAAATTGTAAGTCTTTTTAAAGGCGCGATAATTACTGGTAAAATACAACCGGTTTTCACAACAACGCGTGAATCTCACGTGATTGTTTCAATCCATATTTTGCGACAGTTGAAAGAGAGAAAGCATGTCGGTTATTTCCATCAACAATATTTCCAAACGGTTCGGAACAACACAGGCCGTGGATCAATTGAGCTTTGATGTCCAGTCCGGCGAGATTTTTGGTTTATTAGGTCCAAACGGTGCGGGGAAAACCACCTGCATCCGCATGATTTTGGATATCTTTGAACCCGATTCAGGCGACATCCAGGTAATGGGCGGACCAATGACGGATGAGAAAAAAAACCATATTGGCTATCTGCCAGAAGAACGCGGCCTTTACCAGGACATCTCCCTGGGACGTTGCCTGACCTTTCTGGCAACGCTCAAAGGTATGCCTGAAAAACTCGTTGAAGCAAAATTGGTCGATTACCTGAAACTATTTGACCTTTACGAAGTCCGCGACAAAAAAGTAAAAGAGCTCAGCAAGGGTATGCAGCAAAAAGCACAGCTCATCGCTACGCTGATCCACGACCCCGAACTGGTCATCATTGATGAACCCTTTGCCGCCCTCGACCCGATCAACACCCAAATGGTCAAGGATATTCTCGAAGAAAAACGGGATGAGGGCAAGGCCATTATTATGTCCACCCACCAGATGAACCAGGTTGAAGAACTCTGTGACCGAATCCTGCTCATCGACCACGGTCATTCAGTACTGTACGGCACCCTGCAGGAAATTCAAAGCCAGTTTACATCGCAGGATATTCTGGTGTCAGCGTTAGCGCCGTTACCCGAATCCATCGACGGGGTGGCGTCCTTTCGTCAGGTAAACGGGCGCGACCTGCTGGTGTTATCGGAGGGTGCGCAGCCTAACCAGGTCCTCAAACAATTGATTAACCAGGGCGTAGAAATAACAGCCTTTGAAATTGCCGTTCCATCCCTCAACGAAATTTTTATTCAGGTCGTCCAACAACAAGCGGAGCGACAGAATGGCTAAAATCTGGCAGATTATTAAATACGAATACACCCGGCATGTATTTGAGAAACGGTTTTTATTCAGCTTGCTCAGCTTGCCCCTGATGGTGATCCTTATAGTTATTGTTGTGGTTGCAATGGCTTTTTTCACCGTTGACACAGCCCCTATCGGGTTCGTCGACCGCCCGGGTTTCCTCAGTGATGCTGCCCCGCCTGGGTTCAAGGGCAATCTCTTCGACCCGGCAATCGAGTTTATTGCCTATCCAGATACTTCCCAGGCCCAGGCTGCCCTCAAAACGAAATCCATCCAGGCGTATTATGTCATCCCAGAGAGCTTCCCGGAAGAACGAGAGATTGCGTTGTATTTCTTGAAAGCACCCTCAGAAGAGGCACAAAACCAATTTTCACTGTGGATCCGCCAAAATCTCGAAACCTTTACCGCAATGGACCCGCTCATTTTAGATCGACTTCAAAATGGCAGTGTGTTCACCATGGAGGCGTTGGATGGCAGTCGTGAGATGAGGCAGGATCAATGGTACCTGATGTTGTTTCCAGTTGTCGCTGGAATCACCTTCATCATCGTGGTGTTGACCAGCGGCGGTTATCTTTTGCAGGCAGTCGTTGAAGAAAAAGAAAACCGCACCATGGAGATTGTCATCACATCAGTCACTCCCGCCCAACTCATGGTCGGGAAAATTATAGGCAACATCAGCGTTGGATTAACGCTGATGGCAGTTTGGCTGTTTTTCTCCATGATCGGGTTGTCCATCGCAGGTCAGTTTTGGCCCATCTTGCGCACGATTTCTATCCCGGGTGAAATGTTTGTGATCATGGCTTTGTTATTCTTGCCAGCTTTTGTTATGGTCGCAGCGATGATGTCTACAATTGGTGCCATCATGACCGAGATGCGTGAAGCACAGCAAATCAGCGGGATATTTTCATTACTCTTCACCATCCCTTTTTATGCCATGAGCACAATCATGACAAACCCTAACAGTACATTGGCAATCATCTTGAGCTACTTTCCACCTTCGGCGCCGATCACTGTCTTGCTGCGGATGGGGTTAACGACCGTGCCAACCTGGCAAATCGCCCTCAACATCCTGATTTTAGTCATCTTCGCGGTGCTTTCCGTCTGGTTAGCCGGGCGCGCCTTTCGTCTGGGCATGCTGCAATATGGCAAGCGGCTCTCCCTCAAGGATTTGTTCAGCAAGCAGGAGGCCGCATGAAAAAGACTTGGATTGTGCTCAAAACCGAATTTATCAATACCATCACCCGCCGGTCATTTATCCTCACGCTGATCCTGGTGCCCCTGGTTCCCGCGTTAATTCTGGGTGTCATGTCCTTGCTCAAGGGCAAAGAAACTGTTGCTGAACCCGGCTCTTCAATTTCCGATAGGAAACTCGAAGACCAGCTACCCCAAGGTTATGTCGACCTGGCTGATATGATCAAAAGTACCCCGGAATGGCTGGGGAATGAGCAGTTAATTGCATATCAAAAAGAAGCCGATGCCAGGCAGGCAACACTTTCTGGAGCGATCAGCGGTTATTATGTTATTCAACCCGATTACATGGAAAGCGGTGCGGTTCGCTATGTCAGCCGGGAATACAATTCGCTTACCTTCCTGGATTCAACCTGGATGATCAACAACCTCATCCGGTACAACCTCCTCGGTGGGGATGTAGAACAATTCGATGCTTTCTACAATCCTGTCCAGGTGCACTATTTCGATCTCGAGCCCGATATACTTGAGGAAAATACCGATATAAGCAACCCGGCCGCTTTTTACGTTCCCTATGGGATGACCATGCTTTTTTATATCCTGATCATTACTTCTGCCAGTTTGATGATGAACAATGTTGCCAAAGAAAAAGAAAACCGGGTTATGGAAATTTTAGTCAGCTCAATTAAGCCGAGTGAGCTCCTGGCCGGGAAAATTTTCGGCCTAGGGCTGGTTGGCTTGCTGCAGTTGGTGGTCTGGTTGGGCTCAGCGCTAATAATGCTCCGGCTGGGGGGCGGAGTGTTCCATATGCTTGCTGAAATCCAGCTTTCTCCGGGAATCCTCATCTGGGGCATCATTTTCTTTGTTTTAGGTTATTTACTTTATGGCACCATCATGGCAGGTGTGGGCGCCCTGGTCGGTTCGGTTAAAGAGGCATCGCAAGCCACGTTCATTGTGATCTTGCCCATTCTGATACCCTTGATGTTGGTGGGCCCAATTATCGAAAGGCCCCATTCCTCGCTGGCAGTCGTTCTCAGCCTGATTCCCTTCACCGCGCCCAACACCATCATGACCCGTATGGCGGCCACGGAGATCCCTTTCTGGCAGCCGCTCACAGCGATTGGTTTGCTGATCATCACCGCCATGTTTTTGATACGCGCCGTGGCGGGCATGTTCAAAGCACAGTTGTTGTTAACGGGGCAAAAGTTCAGCCTGGGGCTGTTTATCAACACCTTGCGCGGCAAGCACCCTGAAGCTATGAATACATAAATTCATCTACCTCAGGTGATTGAAACTCTGTTAAACAATGCGGGCCCTATAAAAGGATCTGCTCTTGTTTTTAAGGAACCCGCCAATTGGGAACTATTGTTGCATCCGAATCGTCGTATTAATATTAAGGACTCACGTTGCATCGAAGGGCAATGTGATTTGCTTATTTCAATTTAATACGCTTGAATATATAATGTAATTGATCACACAATCGGCAAACCAGTCAGGAGGAGTGCCATGAAGAAAATAATCTTTGTTATTACCTCAGTGTTGATTTTTAGTCTGCTTCTAACGGGGTGTAACTTCCCCAAAAAAGAGGCCCCTGAGAGCCAGGTAGACCTGCTCAATACCGCTGCTGCTCAAACCATTCAAGCGCAGCAAACCCTGATTGCACAAATCACTGAAGCGCCACCGACCCAGGAAACCTTGCCCACAGGCACACTTATGCCGCCTGAGGATACGGATGAACCCACCAAGCCGCCCACAGTGACCAGTCCCCCAACCACCGCCGCGACCAATACCCCGCAAGTTCCCTGCGACCAGGCAGCTTTTGTTACCGAAACCATTCTCGACGGCACAGAATTTAACCCGGGCCAGGGTTTCACCAAAACCTGGACCATCAAGAACAGCGGTACGTGCACCTGGACTTCAGATTATCATGTCGTTTTCTTTAATGGCAATGCTTTGGGTGCACCCGCCGCCAAACAGTTGACCAGTAGTACCGTTGCCCCCGGACAATCAATTCAAATCTCACTGGATTTACAGGCGCCAATTGCATCGGGCACTTACAAAGGCGATTTTAAATTACGCAATGCAGGTGGTGTTTTGTTTGGTCTTGGTACGAATAACGCCCCGTTTTGGGTCAAAATTATTGTGCCAGGCGTAACCATTTACGACTTTACGGACAAAGTTTGTGCATCTGGTGTCAAATGGACCAGTGGCGCAGGGGATCTATCCTGCCCGGGCACCTATAATGACAACCACGGGTGGGTTTTGGTAATCGACAAACCGACCTTAGAGAATCTGGCCATCGATGATGAGCCCGGCATGCAGGTACATCCAAATTATGCCAATGACGGTTGGATTCGCGGCACCTATCCGGAAATAACTGTTCCTGACGGTGTTTATTTCAAAGCCATTGTTGGTTGTTATGGTAAAGAAAAATGCAATGTCAAGTTTAAATTGAACGCCCGAATTGATGGCGGCGCTGAACAGACCCTGGCCACATGGCACGAGGTCCAGGATGCAAAGATCAATCGGGTGAAATTAGACCTGAAAAGCCTGGCTGGCAAGAAAGTTCAATTCATCCTGCTGGTTGAAGCCAACGGCAGTCCGACCAACGACGTTTCACTCTGGTTTGGCCCCAGAATCGAGACAGAATAACCACAGTAGCTCAGTGTCTGAAGGAAAGACCATCAAGGATGGTCTTTCCCCTTTAATTTTATTAAGCGCAAATTTTACCGCTTGACTTTTTTTATCCAGCATCTAAAATAAAAGATCGACCAACTCATTATTGGTTTGGAGGAATGTAAGCGAATGCATAAGATAACTCAAAAACATATCCTTGCGTTGACCCTGATCATCTTTCTGGGAGTGGCCCTTAGCGCCTGTCAAGCTGCTGAACCCAAACTTGACATTAATATGCAAAAAACCGGGTTTGCTCAAACTGCAGAAGTTCAGGCGACTTTGACTTCAGCTGCGCAACCCACGGCCACACAGACTCCGGTGCCCACACTCACCTTTACGCCCGCACCAACAGCCACCAACACCCCGATCATCCCGCCGACAAAAACCAGTGCCAGCAATACATCCGCGCCCTCCGGCGGCATCGATGGCGCCCAGGTCATCGCTCAGGAGCCTGAAGACAACACCAGTTTTCAACCTGGTGAAACCTTCACGGTAACCTGGACTTTGATGAACACGGGGACTACCACCTGGTCAATTAGATATTATATTGAATATGCTTCTGGCGAATCCCTGGGGGCAGAAGATAAAGTTTACATTTGGCTGCCGGTACCGCCCGGAACCAACCTGCAACTTGCTGTCAACATGGTTGCCCCAGATTCTCCGGGCAGCAAGACCTCAAACTGGAAGATATTTGATGCCGAAGGCAATGCTTTTTATGATTTCAGCATTGCGATCACCGTTAGTGAATAAACCGACAGAGAGTAAACCCACGTGGCGATTGCAGCCATGAGTCATGCGTCGTTTATCCCATATTAAACAAACACTCATCGATCAAGCCCTGCACCTGGGTTTCTCACATATCGGCATCGCCGCATCTGACCCTGTCCCGTATTTTACAGAATTTTACCGCTGGGTGGACGCTGGTTTTCATGCGGACATGCACTACCTGGCGCGTGAAGATACATTAACCAAACGGGCTGACCCAAGCTCGATACTGAAAAACTGTCAGCGCATAATCTGTCTGGCCATGCCCTATAACCCACCCCAAGCCCCGCTTAACATCAAACGCCCGGGTTTTGGCAGGGTTTCAGCCTATGCCCGCACCAAGGACTATCACCTCGTTATCAAAGATAAGTTACTCCAACTTGAAGCGCACCTGCGCAACCAGGCAGGGGATGATATTGGTCTTAAGTCTTATGTCGATACGGGACCGGTACTGGAGCGTGGCTTTGCTGAGCAGGCCGGGTTGGGGATGCCCGGGAAAAACAGTAACCTGATTATCCCGGGAACAGGCTCCTATGTTTTCCTGGCTGTGATCCTTACCGACCTGGCATTACCAATTGATCCGCCCTTCAATCATGATCTGTGCAAATCCTGTCAACGCTGTATTGAAGCCTGCCCCACCGATTGTATCCTGCCAGACCGCACCATCGACGCCAGCCGCTGCATCAGTTATCTGACAATCGAGAACAAAGGCATCATCCCGGACGCCCTCAAGAACCAGTTAGGGGACTGGTTGTTTGGCTGTGATGTCTGTCAGATGGTCTGCCCGCACAACACCAGGGCACAAGTGACAAATGCATCCATCGGTCACCCGTACCTGCCAGAAGAAATGGAATTAGCGAAAATCTTGACCTGGGATGAAGCTAAATTCAAATCGATCTTCCAGAACTCCGCCCTTGAAAGAACCGGGTTATGGGGTTTAATCAGAAATGCAGCCGTGGTTATAGGCAACCAGGCTCAAACAGCCGACCTCCCCGGGTTAACCAGCCGGCTGGAACGGGAGACCAACCCCATCATTCAAGATGCACTTCGCTGGGCGATTGACCAGATTGAAAATAAACCTGCAAACCAATGATTGAAAAACCCACCTTTATGATTGGTCCGGTACCCATTTTTGGCGACCTGATTCTGGCCCCCATGGACGGGATCACCGATCTGCCCTTCCGGGGGCTGTGCCGCCGCCTGGGTTCCGCCATAAGCGTGACAGAATTTATCAACACGCTTGATGTGCTCGAAAACCATCCGCGTTACCCCAAGCGACATGCCTACGAGCCCTCTCATCGGCCGCTCTCGCTGCAGTTATTGGGCGATCAGCCTGAACAGTTCCTGTCGGCTGCGCTACAACTGGTGCCTCAGGTGCAGCCCGACATCATCGATATCAACCTTGGCTGCCAATCAAAAAATGTCATCAACCGGGGCGCGGGGGCAGCTTTAATGAAACAGCCTGAAACAATTGCTGAAATTTTCCGGGTGATGACCGGGAATTTTCCCCAGCCCATCACTGGCAAAATCCGCCTGGGTTGGGACGAAGATGCGCTCAACTACCTGGAGGTTGCCCAAGCTATCCAGGAAAGCGGCGGTGCCATGCTGGCAGTGCATGGGCGTACGCGCAAGCAAGCTTACCGCGGCCAGGCTCGCTGGGAACCCATTCGCGAAATCAAAGCAGCGCTGACCATCCCTGTGATCAGCAACGGTGATGTGCGCACCGTCGCAGATATTGAACACATCCAGCAGTTGTCCGGCTGCGATGCTGTCATGAGCGGCCGGGCGGCCATAGGCAACCCGTGGCTCTTCCAACGGCTGGACCGTCACGAGGTGCCCGCGCAGATGGTCCATGAAACAATCCTGGAGCATTTAAATGCCATGGTTTCGTTTTACGGTGGAAGCGGCGTGATTACCTTCCGAAAATTCCTCAAGGCTTATTTATCGGAATACGATCTTTCACGGGAAACTTTATTGATGCTACTAGCCATAAACACCACTCAGAATCTCATTGATGGCATCGGCGAAGTATTTGATGCTTATATTTACCCTGTGCAATCGCTACGCTGATGCGGCGCACGTTCTTCGTTGTTCGGTACAGGTGCCAACCAAATTTTGAACCATTGCGTTCTTACCCCATCTTGCACAATTTAACCCGTCTGGTATAATTTATGCCTGTGACTGGTCCTGTGTCTGGTTTTGGCTGGGCACACGGAGACCTGCAAAATAAAATAATTTCTAGGAGCAGCAGTGTCATGGCATTAGAAAAAGAAGCAAAAAACGAGATCATTCAGGAATACAAACGACATGGTGATGATACAGGGTCACCCGAGGTTCAAATCGCAATTCTGACCACCCGTATCAAAGACCTGACCGACCATCTGCGCATCAACAAACACGACGAAAGTTCGCGTCGCGGTCTACTCAAACTGGTCGGTCGCCGCCGCCGTTTGCTGGCCTATCTACGCCGCAAGGATTATCACCGCTATCTGGCGCTGACAGAAAAGCTCAACATCCGCAAGAAATAAGCTGTTATTTTTGAAAAAAACAAAAATTACCGCAGAACCCGCAGATTTCAGAGCAAAAAGAGCGTTACACTCGAGAATTGATCTGTAATTTGTTGGTCTGCGGTAGTATGATTTAAAAATGCAATCCACCAGTCGGGTATTGAAAATTGCTGAGGACCTGCACCTCACCGGTTTTCAGTCCCTGACTGGGTGGGAAACTAGATGAAAGGGATTAATAAATATGCAACCCAACCCAATAACATACCGTACCAAGCTCGGTGATAAAGACATCATCATCGAGACGGGCAAGCTGGCCGGACAGGCTGGCGGTTCCGTAGTCATTCGCCAGGGAGACAGCCAGATTTTCTGTGCAGCCACTCTGGGAAATGTGCGTGAAGGACTTGATTTCTTCCCACTAACTGTTGATTATGAAGAACGCATGTATGCCGGTGGAAAAATCCCCGGTTCTTTCTTTCGCCGTGAAGGGCGACCGCGGGATGAAGCTATCCTGATCGCCCGAATGGCTGACCGCCCGATCCGCCCGTTATTCCCGGAGGGCATGCGCAACGAAGTCCAGGTTATCCTCATGTCACTTTCCGCAGATACTGAAAATCCCCTGGATACACTGTGCATCAATGCAACTTCAGCGTCTTTGATGATCTCAGATATCCCCTGGGCTGGGCCTATCGGCGCCGTGCGTATCGGTTACATCGATGGTGAACTGGTCGTCAACCCGACTTTCTCTGAAATGGAAATTTCTAAACTGGATCTGATTGTTGCCGGCACCAAACAGGCAATTGCCATGGTCGAATGCGGCGCAAATGAGGTCTCAGAGCAGGTCGTGGTAGAAGCCCTCGACCTGGCTCATCAAGCCATCCAGCCAATTATCGAACTGCAAGAGCAAATGGCGCGTGAAATCGGCAAGAAAAAACGTGACCTTGAACTGGGCTCCATGGATGAGGATCTGCTGACCGAGGTCAAATCCCGGGTTTCAGAGCCTTTGCTGGAGATTCTCAGAAAACCCTATGTTAAAGAAGAATTTTATCAGGGCGTCCGCGACCTGAAAGAAACGTTGATTGACGAACTGACAGCCGATAAAGCCGATGCGCTCTCCGAAGCAGAACTCAAAGCTCTCAAAAAGGGCGTTGGCGACGCCTTCGAAGAAACGGAGAAAGAAGTTATCCGCAATCGGATCCTTAGAGATCGTGCCCGCCCTGACGGTCGTAAACCGGAAGACGTTCGCGAAATTTGGTGCGAAGTTAACACCAGCCCGCGCGCCCATGGTTCGGGCTTGTTTACTCGGGGAGAAACCCAGGTGCTCACCCTGGCCACCCTCGGCACACCACGCGAAGCCCAGGAGCTGGACAACCTGATCCCCACAGAAACCAAACGCTATATGCATCACTATAATTTCCCGCCATACAGCACCGGCGAAACCGGTCGTCTGTTCCAATCCCGTCGGGAAGTTGGTCATGGGATGCTGGCAGAACGCGCTCTGCGCCCTGTTCTTCCAGAGGAAAAAGACTTCCCCTACACCATGCGGCTTGTTTCCGAGGTGATGTCTTCTAACGGCTCTTCTTCGATGGCCTCAACCTGTGGTTCGACGCTGGCGTTGATGGATACTGGCGTACCCATTAAGCGGCCGGTTTCCGGTGTGGCTATGGGCATGATCAAAGAAGGCGAGAACTATGTCATCCTCACCGATATTCTCGGTATGGAAGATCATCTGGGCGACCTGGACTTCAAAGTCACCGGGACCAGCGAAGGGATCACCGCTTTGCAAATGGACATCAAAATCAGCGGGATCACCACTGAGATTATGTCAGAAGCGCTTGAACAGGCTCGCAAAGCCCGGCTGTATATCCTTGACAGAATGCTTGCCGTCATCGATCAACCCCGTCCCGACATCAAAGACCATGCGCCCCGCATCGAAACCGTCAAAGTGCCCGTCGATAAAATCGGCGCAGTCATTGGTAAAGGCGGCGAAACGATCCGCAGTATCCAGGAAGAAACCGGTACCCGTATCGACATCGACGACGATGGCACCATCTTTATCGCTTCAACCGATGGGGTTGGCTACAAAGCCGCTCGCGAACGAATCGAACGCCTGACTGAACAGGTCGAAGTCGGCCATATTTACACCGGCAAGGTGGTTCGTATCACCGACTTTGGCGCCTTTGTTGAAGTGCTCCCCGGCCAGGACGGCCTGGTGCACATCTCGCAATTAGATACCAGCCATGTCAACAAAGTGACTGACGTGGTAAGCGAAGGCGACGAAATCACCGTTATGGTCACCAATATCGACAACCAGGGAAAGATCAGGCTTTCACGCCAGGCGCTGCTTGAAGGCTGGACGCTGGAAGAAGCCCAGCAGCACGATAGCCAGGGAAACAAAGGCGGTGGCCGCCCCCGCAGCCGCCGGCGATAATTACACGATTATTGAACAATAATAAAACGAACAAACCTACCCTCTCATTACAAGGGCAGGTTTGTTTTATTGATACACAACAGAAAGCCAGAGTTTTGTAATTTATCGATTCTAAAATAGACGCTGATAAATTCGATGTTTATCTGCCACAGTTAAAGTGTTTTTCACCAACAAACAGATACGAGGTCTACGCCAACAAAAAACGCGTAATGGGCTTTTAGTGATTGTCACTTGTTGGCAGGTAAGGCATCTCATAACCGGAAAGCCTTAAAAGATCGGCCAGGGCCGCCCGCAAAGCATCTCGGTCATCCCAATCATATTCCACATCACCAAAACACATGGATTGCTCGTGCCCCTTGCCACAGGTGATCACCAGGTCACCCGGTTTTGCCCGTCTGACAGCCAACCGCAGGGCAGCGCCCCGATCGGGTTCCCGCCAGAAGGTCTGGCCTTCGACACCGCCGCCGCGCACAGCGCCTTCGGCCATGTCTGCCAGGATATCATCCAACGATTCTGTGCGCGGGTCTTCCGCTGTTAAAATCACCTCATCGGCCAGGCCAACGGCGATCTCCGGCATCAGCTTACGCTTTTCAATATCACGCAAACCCGCCGAACCAAACACGGCAATCACCTTACCATCAGTCAATTCGCGCGCCGTACTCAGGGCCTCGTGGATGGCATTGGGGGTGTGTGCAAAATCAACAATGGCCAAAAAGTCCTGCCCTAAATCAATGCGTTCCATGCGCCCGGCTACGCCGGGTGCAGATGCAAAGGCAGCCTGAACCACAGAAATCGGGATGCCCAACCCAACCACAGTCAGGCCGATGGCTGCCAATCCATTGGCAACATTGTAATGACCAATCAACGGCGTGTGAATATCGAATTCCTCGTTCAATCCAACCACACGAAAACGCAATTCTCGCGGCGTGCTGACGATATTTTCCGCCCAAACATCCGCCGTATGATCGCCATTTGAGCTGTACGAAAACTGTCGGGTTTTGGAAAGTCCTGCAAGATAAGGATAGGATTCATCATCTTTGTTCAGCACGGCCAGCTTTTCAATGCCTTTACCCGCGCTGGCATCCCCTAAAGCCTCGAACAGCAAACCCTTTGCGCCTAAATAGCCTTGGTAAGTGCGATGATAATCAAGGTGTTCGTGGGTTACATTGGTCACCGCGGCCAGGTCAAAATCCACCGCAGCGGCCCGTCGCTGGGCCATCCCGTGCGACGTCGCCTCTAATATCATGTGTGTCAGGCCGGCATCGACCATTTGAGCCAAGTAACGCTGAATGTCCGGCGCTTCAGGCGTGGTGACGTGAAAGCCCGTATCGAGGGCTCGATCGTCAATCAGGGCATTCACCGATGTAATCATACCCGTCGCCAGGCCGGCAGTTCGCAGGATATGGTAGACCAGGTTAGCAGTCGTCGTCTTCCCATCCGTGCCTGTGACGCCAATGACCACCAGCTTTCGTGAAGGATCGTCGTAAAATGCGGCTGAGAATTTAGCCAGTGCAACCCGGTCGTCCTCTTGAATTTGGACATAGGGCACGGTCAGATCTGCCAGTGGATGGCTGCCGATCACCGCAACCGCGCCGCGCGCCGCAGCTGCCTGGGCAAATGTATGCCCATCAAAATTCTCCCCTACTAAGGCAAAAAAAGCATGCCCCGGTCGAACATTTCGCGAATCCCAGGCAATCCCTGTGATCTCAATATCATCAAGGGAATCTTGGGTCAGATGAGATATCTCCGTTAGGCAGGCGCTCAATCGTCTTTTTCGGGTGGGTGTCATGCAAGTTGCTCCTTTCAAGGGTTAAGCTGAAAAACCGATCAGCAACACAGTAATATAACCTTAAGTGCTGTTTCAAACAAGGGGCGCGAAGGGGAGCCAACAATTGTAAATCTTTAAACAAAAAATGGGCGCGGAGGGACTCGAACCCACGACCTCACGGATGTGAACCGTGCGCTCTAACCAGCTGAGCTACGCGCCCAAAGCATAAAATCAAATTAATAAAGATCGCATTCAAACACTCGCGCCCACGACCTTCGCGCGGAGGGGCTCGAACCCACGATACCACGGATGTGAACCGTGCGCTCTAACCAGCAGCCCTTAGCAGGATCTGCGAAGCTACGTGCCCATAACAAAGAGCATTATAGCAAATAATAATGCCTGCGTCAATCAGCTTTTATTTCAAAAAATCAATAGGCATCATTTAGTCATTCATACGAGGGCATCTTCTTAGATAGTATTTCAGTTCTTTCTCAGCTAAAACTTAGGTTTTTATACTTTTGCACCCCTATCGCTAACCATTCATTGGTAAAATTGTAATATGCATGCAATTGCTGTTGACAGAACTGGGCCAAAAGCCTTTATATTGGCGCCGGATGGTGAGTTTTCAGCATTTGAACCGGAGCATGACCAAATCTGGACGCTGGATTTGGACCCACCAGACGCCAGCCCCTTTCACCTCCACACGACCTATCATTTGCGCGTCAACTCAATGCGCGTGTTTTCTAACCTCCTCATGGGGCACCGCAGGTTGATAAAACCAGATGATTTCTCATTACCCCCTACGGTCACAGCCTACGCCCCCAGCGCCATCGAAATTGAATACGCCTTCAACCATCAGGTGGCTGTCCGCTTTACTGGTTTCATCCCGGAACCGGACCTTTTGGTCGGCTCGCTGTGTATAAAAAACACCTTCAGTCAACCAATCGCGCTAATCGTAGAAATGGCAGCGATTTTAATTCCCCTGGGCCAGGGCAATCCCATTCATCCGGATACGATTGACCACAACCATGTTCTTTCAGGCAAAACCGAGGAGCTATTCCCAATCCTGTTCACAAGCGGCGGCCCGACGGGTACCAGCAATCCCTACCCTGCGCTCCATGTCCCTGTAACCCTTGCGCCGAATGAAGTAGAAAACATTCAATGGGTGTTAGCATCTAAAACCTCACAGACGAGTTCGTTTGAAGCAGCTCGCAATTGGACAGCGCAGGATTGGCACAAAGATCTGCAAGCCTATAAAAAATCTCACCAAAAAAAGATGGTTTTCATTAAAACGGGGCAACCCGACTGGGATACGGCGTTTTATCTCGCCCAGATCAATGCCCGGTCGCATCTTGTTAATTTTCATCAAACCACGCCCTGCACCGCATTTAGCCGTAAACGCTTGACCAATCCGCTCAAAGCTGCCCCTGGCATAAAAAAAGAAAGACCTGATCTGACCCTGCTGGAGGCATTGCATTTGAGCCAGGTACTCCTTCCAAGCCATATAGATTATCTCCTCAAGCTGGCTGAAGGATTCATCGCCTGCATCGACGATCAGGGTTGTTTGTGTTCCCACAACCGGCGGGACATCACAACCACTGCGATCAACGATAGCCCATTGTTGGCTAACCTGTGCTTGATGCTGTACGAGATTTGCCCGGATGCAGCGTTTTTAAAACAGGCTTTCCCCCACCTTCGGCGATTTTTTGACATAGGTTGGTTGAAAAACAAAAAACCGGAACCCGCAAATCTACCTACCTGGGATACGCCTGAGCAACTTCAACTTGATTTCGGCTTATTTAATTTTGAGGTTTGGGAAGAGGCAGGGAGTGGCCTCGACATCCGCACCGCCCTCAGCCCGGCCCTGGCAGCCATGTTGTTACGAGAGGCTTCAGCCATGAAACAAATTGCTCACATCCTGGGTGAACGCTCCGCTCGCAGTTGGTATGCGCAATGGATAAAAATAATACAGGAGGCATTAAACTCGCTCTGGGTGGATGCAAACCACCATTTCAGTTACCAGGATTATCAAACCCACCATACGCCTCAACGTGAAATATACGACTTTGGACAAATCCAGTCCCCGTTAAAAATCGACAAACCATTCTCTCAACCCCAGCGTCTTCAAATCAGCTTTAAAACTCGGGAAAAATACCCCAAAAAAACCAGCGTTCGCCTTGAGGGTGTGGATTCCCATGGCGAAATGATCACAGAGTTAATTCAACCTCCAGCGTTGCACTGGATTAATCAACGGGCACATATCACCACTCAGAAAATTTTTTCCGCTTTAAACGTCGTTTATTTTGAGGGTTTTAACCCCGATGATCACTTCCTGATCAAAACCGCCGATTATTCTCAACCGGACATCTCCTGCCTCCTCCCGGTTTGGTCAGGCGGCATCCGCAAAGAACACCTGGCATCCATATCGAAATCATTAATCGACGGGGAAACCCTGTCCTGTGCATTTGGGATTCCCGAGTCCTGGCATTTCAACCATCCCCTACCGGATGGTTTGTCAATGCCTGTCAACGTCCAATGGAATACGTTGGTTCTCGATGGCCTGGCCAGGGAAGGTTATGCTGAAGAGGCAATGACCTTATTCACCAACTTGATGACACCCATTATCCGTGGATTAAAGGCGTTTAATGGATTTTATCCACGGTTTGATAACCTAACAGGCCTTCCCATCGGCGCTGCCAATACAATAGCGGGGTTGGTCCCTGTTGGCTTATTTTTAAAAATTGCTGGCATCAAATTAATGAGTCCGGAGCGCGTCGCAGTTTGGGGTGAAAATCCCTTCCCCTGGCCTGTGGAGGTGTGCTGGTAGGGCTTGTGCTTGCGGAAAGAGATATCGCAGATAGACATCATCTTTCCTGATGGCACCCAATATCATGGTCGAGTTACCAAACCACGGGTCATCAAAAGTGAAAAGAGGTGAGGTCATTCATGCTTGGTCAAAATAAATTGTTGGCTATCATCTTTATACTCCTGTTCGCAACCATCCTGGGCGCTTGCCAAAAAACAATCCCTGACGCTGTGTTGACGCCTGTTGCAACGACGTCCACGATCTCAACCAGCACATTGACCTTCACGCCATCGCCTACCAGCATCCGAACCTTACCGCCAACTTTAACCCCAACGTTTGAACCCACTGAAACTGCCAGCCCCACGCCGGAGGCAACCATCCAGTGGGATAGCAAAAGTTTATCGCTCACCCCCATTCCGTTTATCGCTGAAAGCATTACTGCTGAAAACGTGGCAGCGGTCGATGCCATTGCTGTTTGGGGCAATGGCAAAGCGAACACTATCGCCCTCTCTCCGGATAACAGCATCCTGGCGGTGGGTACCGGGATCGGTGTTTATCTATACGAAAGTTATAATTTCCTGTTCTTTGCCCGCTTACCAACATCAGACACCGTCCAATCGATTGCTTTTTCGCCCTATGAAAACACAATCGCCCTGGGGTTGGCGCGGGGAAATATCGAGATTTTTGATTTAGACCAATTGAGTTTGGTCAGACGATTGGAAATTCCAAACGTTGCCTTCACCGGACCGCATCTTACCGAAACTCTGTTTTCATATGATGGTTCGCGCCTCACCAGTGTAACCGACTCTGGCAGCACTATCCACGTCAACCGTTGGGAGACGGCAACCTGGCAGTCAACCGCTTCCTTCACACTTACCAAAGGGTTGGTTTACTATATCAACCCTGATGCAGAAATTCTCGGCGTTCTCGATAGTCACGGTTTAACATTACAGTCACTCGCCTCGCTGGAAGACGTCACCACACTTGCCCTGCCGGCTTCAGAGCCAAGCGCGTACTGGGAGAATATCCCCCTGCAAAACGGCGAGATTGCACCGTCCTCTGCTGGCGGTTTTATCCTTATCAATAACGGCAACACCATCCTTCATTGGGATCTGCTGGAAAAAAGCATCACCTATCGTCTTGATCAATATCCCCAAGCATTGCCCGACCCATGTTACCAGGCCCCAAACACTTGCCGCAATGCCCAGGGAGGATTTTCATGGACGTGTACCACCACGACAAACACCGCCCCCATTGAGACCATCCGCCTGACGCCAGATGATACCGCATTATTAATCGCCACGAATGACACGTACACCGAGCTTCGCAACAGCGCAAATGGTTCATTGCTTTGGCGGTTAGACGCTCAATTTACCGATGTATCTTTCTCTAGGTTTATGGACTTTTTCATCGGGCTTAAATCGGATGGCACCATTGAAAAAAGAAACCTTGATAACGGTGCGTTGCTTTTGTCCCTGAATCAACACCCCGGTCAGTTGCTGTCATTAGCATTCTCACCGAACGAAAAAATCCTAGCAGCCGGCTATGGCGATGGCTGGGTCAGGATTTACAGCACTTTCAATGGTGAGCTGCTGGGCGTATTGGATGGAACAGCCAACGTATTACAATTTTTACAGGACGGGTACATGCTGGCAGCCGGTTTAGCAGATGGCAAGGTGCGTGTTTTTGACCTGGGCAAGGGATCTTATTTTGACTTTTACAATGGACATTATGATGCAGTTAACGCGTTAACATTCTCTGCCGATGGGAAGACCATCCTTACCGGCAGTCAGGATTGTACGGTCAGCCTGTGGGACGTAAATGATCGTTTTCGCAGTTCAAATATCACCCCGGGTGGGAAAGATCCCTTCCAGATAGAAGCAGTTGCAATAACCGAGAAAAGCGAAAACCTGTTCGTCCTGGCAAAGGATAATGGTGTTTATCAGGTTTTGGATACCAACCCCGGGGTCCTCATTGCTCCTGTGGATGCAAAACTGGCGGATATGGCGCTTTCACCCGATACCCGTTTGCTCGCTGCTGCCGGATCCAGCATTTGGCTCATTCCATTAAAAACCCAAGGCCAACCAGGTAATCCATTGAAACTGTCCTCCTCAACTGGCGACCCTGTATTAGTCGTGGACTTCACCCCCAATGGCGCCCTGTTGACCGCTGTCTCAGCGGAAGGTATGGAATTCTTTTCTGCTCCCGACGGCAAAAGTCTTGCAGTAGTGCGCTTTTCTCCAAACAGCCAGCACACCAATCCACCAGTTAATCTGGCAAATTCAGCAAATGGTTCGTTGATCGCCCTCGGCAGGCAGGATGGGTTAATTCACATCTTTGCAGTAAAGCCGTAAACGTGCTGCGCTTTTCTTTTACCGCATTTATCTCCTATAATTATTGGAGCTCGTTAATTTAAGTACAAAGAAAGGAACCATCATGTCAGAGCGTGTTGTCGTTTACCAAGACAAAAGCTTTCGAACCAGCTTTCGAGCGGCCGACCCCAACGAAGAAGATAACAGCATTATCGAAACTGTCATGCACCTTCATAACCTGACGCCCTATGGCATGCTGCTGGCCAGCCTGGGGGCTTGCACCGCAATTGTCGTCAACACTTACGCCCGCAACCACGGGATTCCACTCAGGGGTATCTCTGTGGATTCAGCTTATGAGCGCGTGTTTGCAGATGATTGTGAGGATTGCGATATCGAAAACAATTATGAAGAAGTTATTCGAGAAAAGGTTGAATTTGAGGGTGATTTAGATGAATCGCAGCTCAAACGTTTGCACAAAGTCGTTAAAGCTTGTTCGGTCAGGCGCTTGTTAGAAAATGGCATTCGTGTGATATCAGATTAATATTTGGCTTAGATCGGTAAGGAAACAATATGAAACCAGAAGAAATTAGATTTGCCAGCGGGGCATTAATGACGGACCAATACCAGCTTACCATGGCGCAGTTGTACTTTCGCCTGGGATTACATGAGACGAAGGCACAATTCGATCATTTCTACCGCAGCAACCCAAATTATGGTGTCCACAAAGCAGGTTATTGTATCAATGCCGGTCTGGGTTCAATTCTCGATTGGCTTGACGAGGTTGTTTTCGGTGAAGAAGAAATTCAGTATTTACGCTCGCAGAAAAGTTCAACAGGGCGTCAGCTTTTTGGTGACGATTTTCTAAACTGGCTTAGCAACGGCTTCGACGCCAAAGCTATCAACCTGTTTGCCATGCCCGAAGGCCGGGTTGTCCATCCGAATGTGCCCATCCATGTCGTCGAAGGGCCCTTGGGCGTTGGGCAAATCATCGAAACTGGTTTGTTGAACATCGCCAATTATCAAACTCTGATTGCCACGAAAGCTGCCCGCATCAAACAAAGCAGCCGTGGTCAAGTTTTGCTGGAGTTTGGGCTCCGGCGGGCCCAGGGTTTGGGCGCCATTATGGGAACGCGCGCGGCTTTAATTGGTGGTGCCGATTTTTCTTCCAATGTGGGTGCTTCGCACATTTTTGGTTTCCCGCCTAAAGGTACCCACGCGCATAGCATGGTGCAAGTTTTTATGGGTTTGGGCGAAGGGGAACTGGCTGCCTTTCAAGCCTATGCGGATATCTACCCTGATGACTGTTTGTTGTTGGTAGACACCATCGACACACTTCAATCGGGGGTTCCCAACGCCATCCGGGTTTTTGAGAAACTCAGACAAAAAGGGCACAAACCCGTGGGAATCAGGCTCGATTCCGGTGACCTGGCCCACCTGAGTATCCTGGCAGCAAAAATGCTCAACGAGGCAGGTTTTCCTGATGTCTCTATTGTCCTTTCAAATGACCTGGATGAACTGGTTATCTGGCAAATTATCACTCAAATCCAAGAAGAAGCTGGGCGTTATGGGGTCGAGCCAGATCATCTAATTAAACGGATGGTGTATGGTGTGGGTACGCATCTGATCACCTCAACCGGCAACCCTGCTCTGGACGGCGTTTATAAGCTGGTGGCGATCAATCAACACGGGGAATGGGTTCCCACGCTGAAGATCTCGGAAAATGTTGATAAAACCCTCAACCCGGGTAACAAGCGCGTCTGGCGTGTCTACGATCGGCGCGGTAAAGCCACCGCTGACCTGGTCGCCCTGCAAGGTGAAGATGTTCTTAACCAGTCTCCACTTGAGCTGTGTCATCCCAGTATGGCCACCAAACGCCGTCAACTTGCACAGGACGAAATTGATCATATTGAAAAACTACTCACGCCGATCATCCTGGATGGACGAAGGGTCTATGAAATACCCACCATCGAAGAAATGCAAACCTTACGCCAGGCTGATATCGCACATCTTGATCCGGGCGTGCTCCGCATTATGAATCCGCATATTTATCACGTTTCGCTCTCCCTTAAACTTTGGGATTTAAAGCAATCACTGATCAAAAAAGCAAGGCACGACAGTGTACCCTGATGCACCTCTATTTTTAAAACAAGGCGGTGACTGAATGTCGCCGCTTTTTTGTTTCAGAAGACAACCCGAGATGAAATCCTCATCCCCTTCTTAGCCTGCTCATTGAATAATTTTTGGCAGGATAACCCGGTGAACCAGTAAGATCAACCCTGTCATTCCAAATGCTGCGCCAAACACCCATAAAGAGCTGCCGATATTGTTCATCAAAGTCGGATCGATCAGCATCACCACGGCCAGGGCAAACATCAGCATCCCGCCCAGCAATTTCAGAACACGGCCGTATTTTTCTTCCATTCTCCCCTTACGCAGAGTAAACACGGCGACAAGAAAGATAACCATCTCATCAAGCTGATACACAAGCATATACACCAGTAAGAAACTCAGGAACGCCAGACCGGTGATCCCTTGAGTTGCCAACAGGTTGGTCCAAATTACAGGGAAACCGGCAGTGCAAGAAAACTCTACCAGAGAGACACCCGCAGCCAATACCACCGTGGCGCTGACCAAACCCCAAAGATTCCCCTCAGCGCTCATAATTCGACGAATGCCTTTGTAAATACCGGGCTTTTGTTTATCGCTGATCGTAAACGAAACACCTTCTTTGTACCAAAAATAGTCTTTGATATTCACCAGCGCGAAGACAAGCGCAAACAAAGCCACGATGAATTGGATCCAACCCAGATAGCCAACAAAAGTGAACACCGTGAACAAGCCGCCAATGAACAGCGCATAAACGAGAGCCGTAACAAAAATAAATACAAACCCGATGATGAGCACCTTTTTACGCGAACGTGTATTTAACGTGATCGCCAGCAGCATCGAAAGTACCCAGATCGAGCAAGGATTAAAACCATCTACAAAGGCGATCAAAAGTGTACTCAGCAACAAGGATTGCTCAGCGAGATTAATTTTCCCCATAAAGGGAATATCAATGGTAAACTCACCCGAGCGCGGCACTTCTGACGGCAGTTCATCCATAGGTGATGCTTCCGTCGGGAGTTCTACCACCGGCTGCTCTTCCAGTACTGGTGTTTCAACAGGCACTGCTGGTTCTGGGAATATGTTTCCAGGTAAAATGCTTATGCCGTGATCGACACAGTCATTATGCAGGCAAAATTGAATTTTTTGTTCAATTTCTACCTGAATCGCATCGGAAAAACCAACCCAGGATTGATCTCCAATAAAAATAGTAGGGACATACATCGCCTCAATGCCCAGTTTTTCTGCAAAGGCCGCAAAATACTCTCGGTTTTGAAGGCTGGAATACACTTCAAAATCATGGGCCACAATCCGCTTATCCTGATCTGACAGGCTATGCAAAAAGCTCAATGCCTTGGCACAATGAGGGCAGCCTTCCCCTTCAAAAACATAAACATTGACCACATTCTCCTCAGCCGAAACCGGCTGAACGAGCCATAGTGCGGTCATCGTTACCACCAAAAACAATCCGGTTAAAACTTTAATCAAGTGCTGTTTTATGTTGATTAACATAAATTCACCTCAAGCAATGATTATAATCCAAAATTATTAACGCTTTGAAAAAAGCCGGCGCTGGGGGAATTCTCAGCATGCCTGAGCCATTTCACAGGTTATGTCCTATAATAATGGCTCAATTGATGCGTTTTCATGAAAACTATCGCCAAGCGCCCTGAACTATCATGCAGCTGATCCGAGATCACAAACCCAACCCATCCCTCGACCGTGCATACCGCGTTGCATTAACCATTACATTGCTGGCAAACCTAGCGCTGGTTGCGGGAAAAGGACTGGTCACCTACCTCACAGGCAGTGTGGCCCTGTACGCTGATACAGCCAATTCCTTTTCAGATCTGCTGTATTCAATCGCCCTGGTGGTTGCCATCAGAATAGCGCTCCGCCCCCCCGATTTATCGCACCCCCAGGGGCACGCCCGCTTCGACCCCCTGGTTGGCCTCCTGGTAGCCCTGAGCATGGCCATCGCTGGTTACGAGGCATTGCGGTCAGCGGTGCAACGATTCATCGAGGGAGGATCGATTATTGAACCTGGTTTGCCTACACTGGTCCTCTTAGCCGGTGCTGTTATCAAAGCCGGCATGTACGTGATCATCAAAAATTTAGCGTCCAAAACAAACAGCCCGGCCCTGCGCGCCTCCGCCATCGACAACCTCAGTGATGTTCTGACCTCCGTAGCCGCCCTGGTTGGTATCCTGGGTTCCGGGTTAATCCACCCCTTAATGGACCCCATCGCCGGTTTTTTCGTATCCCTATGGATTTTTAAAGCAGCCTTTGATGCCGGGCGTGAAAACCTGGACTACCTCACCGGGGCCGGCCCCGACCAGGCTTTGCGACAGAAGATCATCGAGACAGCCAACAGGGTTGATGGTCATCACATCGTCCACCATGTAGTCTGTGAATATGTCGGTCCTAAGCTGGCTATCGATATGCATATCAACCTACCGGGCGAAGCCACCCTGGACGAGGTTCACGATATTTCTGACCGGGTCATCGACGCCCTCGAAGCTCTCCCTGAAGTTGATCGCGCCTATGTGCATGTTGAGCCGAATGATGAAACCTCAGTAAGCCAAAAAGATTGAAGAGTTTTTTCCAGAAACGCTCAAGAGCAGCCTTTTACCAAAGCTGTTGGCTTTTTCTGCCTACCAACCGGCATGCGTAACCCAAGTGGAAATTTTTAAGAACACCCCATCGGGAGTATAAGGCTTGCCAGTCAGGGAAAAATTAACGGAATTGTCCCCGGTCGTTGGTTTTACCTCCCGCTAACTCACACCTTCCGCTCACCCATAGATCACGTACTGTAATAAGAAACGCTCAATTGCCTGGTAAAATGCCTGGCGCGTTTCAGCCTTCCGAAAGCCATGCCCTTCCCCGGGGTACAGGTGATACTCATGCGGAACGCCCTTCGCCCTGAGCATCTTGACAATCTCCTCCGATTGGCTGGGCGGCACCACCTTATCCTCCTCGCCCTGGAAAATCGCCACGGGGTCTTTGATCTTCTCCGCATGAAACACAGGTGACCAGGCGCGATATTTCTCCGCGGCATCGGGCAAGGGGCCGACCAGTGAGTCTGTATAGCGTTCCTCAAACTTATGTGTGTCCATCGCCAGGGTGAATAAATTAGCAACCCCATAGGAGCAAAGACCGGCCTTAAACAGCCCCGGATGATGAATTAGTGTGTTCAGCACCGTGTAGCCGCCGGCACTGCCGCCTTTGATCACCAACTTATCGGGGTTTCCCAGTTGTTGATCAATCAGCGCTTGCGCTGCGCCGGCTGCGTCGATCACATCCAGTTCACCCCATCTGCCGCGCAGTGCCTCCCGATAGGTTCGCCCGTAACCCGTACTGCCGCGATAATTCACCGCCAAGTAACCATATCCCCGGTTCGTAAAAAACGCAGTTTCCAGGTCATAACCAATTGTTACACTGCTAGTCGGCCCCCCATGGATGTAGACGATCACCGGCGGCAACCCGTCCCCTTCAAAGCAACTGCTGGTTGGCGGTGCGTAAATCCCGTACACTGCGGCCCCATCCGTGGCGGTCCATTGAATCTCGTAAGGTTTGGGCAAATCAGCCCGTGGGATCGCTTCGCTGGTGCTGCGCTGATGGATCTGCACCACCTTGCCAGATTTACTGATCACCCGTGTCGAAACCGTGGGAGCGCTGGCGGCCAGCGCAATCGTGCCATCGGAATTGATCGCAGGGTGGCTTAACGCGGTATAGGGAGCCAGGTCAACAGGCTCAACAGCGCCAGTTTTTACGTCTACTTGGTTCAGCTCAGCCCGACCCGCCTTCGTTTGCAAGAAGTAAATCCGGTCGCTCTCCGCAGACCAAGCCTGTACGACCACACCTTGAACCCAGGCTGGTATCAGCATGGCCGCATCGGAAATCAATACCGTTAATGCACCTGTTTTCAGGTCTTGCAGCACCAATTGATCCCACTCACCCTCATTGCGAATATAGCTCAGATAGCGCCCATCGGGCGAAAAGGCTGGCTGTAAAATTGGGACGTCTTCACCACCCGCCAGGTGTTGAAGCACCTGGACCTGCGGCTGATCACCTTCTAAAAGGGCATACATCAAACGAGTGCCGCCCCAGGGCA
This sequence comes from Chloroflexota bacterium, assembly GCA_012522475.1. Lineage (GTDB taxonomy): Bacteria > Chloroflexota > Anaerolineae > Anaerolineales > Anaerolineaceae > Brevifilum. Next base: position 24,100 of record JAAYKH010000028.1, read on the forward strand.
TCTTAGGATGGTCCCATTCAACCCAGGCGATCCCATTGCCATTGGGGTGCCAGGCGGGCTGCATGTAAAAATCTGCACCCTGGGCCAGTTTATAAGGCCAATGTGTCCCCATCGCGTCCACCAGGGCTAACACATCAGAACCCTCATAAGTGTGAACAAAAGCCACCCAGCGGTTTCCGGGTGAAAGCTGCGGTGCAGCCACACTACCGAAAGCCGGTGTGATCGGTTGGGGAAAACCCGCCTCAAGCGAACGTCGATACAGCCGGCCATCCCTGGCAGAAAACACAACTAAACCATCCCGAACGGTAAAGTCCCCGCCGCCATAACCTACGCCGCCACGCACGCTTTGCTCACCAGAAAGTTCATAGGGCGCTTCACCCCTGGGCTGCGCCATCAGCACACCCCGGCCGGAGCGCTCCTCGCGCCAGACCAGTGTTTGCCCATCTGAATCCCAATGAGGGTCGGATAGTCCAATCGAGGCAGCCATTAACTCCGGTGTGATCCGGCTCTCCCACTGGCCAAAGGGCCGCAAGGTGTGTTTGGTTTTTGTGGTCATTAGGTCTTCCTTTCACTGGCGTTTACAAAGATTTCAACTTACCAGGTTCGTGCTTTACCTGCGCGACGCCAAGCGCATTTTTAGAGTAAAATTGACTGGCACAAGCAAATCATCGCCGCAATCCGGCATATCGAACAAACAGACATTGTTATTATACTATTGAGATTAATCACCAAAAAAGGATCAGTGCGAGGAAAGTATGCGACAACAAACCCAACGTGCTCTCATCATCAGCTTGGTTGTACTGCTGCTCTTATCGGCTTGCTCGGATAAAACGTCCGACTGGAAACGTTTCAGCATCGAGCAGGAACCTGCACTCAATATCGAGTTTCGCCTGCCCCCGGGCTGGCTATTAGATTACGCACCCACCCGCGACAAGTCCGGCCAATGGGAGATAACCCTGGTCCCGCCTAAATGTGCGCCAGAGCAACAGATCGAGTATCAGAAAAACTGTGTGACACTCATCGCTCATATCAAAGGCATCGACACCTTTAACAAAGAATCCTTTTTTGAAGTCACCGGCCAGGATATTCCCCTCAGCCGTGATGGCGACAGAGCCGCCCTGTTTTTAGGGCAGGAATCCTTCAGGGTAAACCGTATCAAAATCGACCGTTTCAATCATCTGATCACCTCTGTGCAGGATGAAGTGCAGATGTCTACTTATTTTTTTGAGACCGACGGCGCTTACTTCACCTTTATCACCAACTTTCCCTACGATATGGAAGACAATGAAGCCGTTGACAATTTCAGCCTGCTATTAAGCAGCCTGAAAAAAACCGGTGATTCTTAACTGTTTTTTCCTGGTTTTCTGTTGACGCTGGTGACGGAGCGTGCTACAATTCTAGACTAATGATGGGCGTGTAGCTCAATGGTAGAGCAGTGGCCTTTTAAGCCATTGGTTCAGAGTTCGAGTCTCTGCACGCTCATTACGCCAGTTTTGGCGGTTACCCAAGGATCACCCCCCACATATAGGGGTGATTTTGCTTTTTAAACTCCACGTAAAAATAGAAATATTGATAGTCCATTGGTTTAATTAAACCAGAAAACACTCCTTTTTTGACTAGAATTTGCTGATTTTCACAACCATACAAATGAAATTACAGCATTTTGACGGTACACAGTGATTTCTATTAGTTCATTAGATTGTAAAAAGCAACAAACAATATGAATATCGTTCCACTTCTACGCGTCGTGTTTAAATAGTAAATTTTTAAAATAAAATTTTGCTATACTTATAATAAGTACTTATCGTTTCTTTTTTCAATGGGTATCGGGATTAAAGAGAAAGGCGAATATGTACAGCCTCACAGAAAATCAAAAGAACATATTGCGATGGATAGTTCAACAGGTTCGTGACAAAAATCTTCCTGAAGAATTCATTGTTGTTTGGTATTTTGGTGGTAGTTCAATTATTGGTTTTACTGGTAAAGAAGGCGATATCCCAGAAATTATGAAAGGCATGTTAGATTTGTTCCATGACAACGGTTTGATGCTTTGTAGACCTAATATGGCATTACAAAAAATATCACCTCACATTAGCTCAGGTACCACTAGTTATGAAATAAGCAGATGCTGCACAATCACGGGGAAGGCATATGAAGCTGTTGACAGTGATTTCAGTGCTCCTGATATATCCTTTGTTACACACCTGACTCCCTTAGCTGATCTCACAAATCTGGATGATGTGATAAAGAAACGATGTCTTCCAATATTAGGCGCTGGCAGTACCGATCCAATGCTATGGGATTCTGCCATCAGAACAGCTGGGGTAATTCTTGAGGAAAGGCTTCGAGATGTGGGTGGAATTGTTGACACCAGCCGCATAGGTCGGGATTTGGTCAATGGTGTGTTTGGTAATTCAGGAACCTTAAAGTCAAAATTCCTAAATGATTCAGAAAAACTTGGTTACAGAGATCTGTATGCTGGCATAGTTGGAACTTTCAAAAATCCATCCTCACATAGACACATCGACCCATCACCAGAAGAAGGTGGAGCGATTATTGCATTTATAGACTTGCTTTTGAAGATGCTTGAAAAGCTTCGATAGGCGACAATCAATAAGAATGTTGGAGAATGTTTTCGATGTTGAAAATATCCCCCTCTCTATGAGATTATGAGTGCAAATTTTGACAACTGCAACGCATCAAGGTAATACATTTTAGGTATTTGAGGCGATTATGACTGACAAATCAATACCTGAGTCCATGGGTCCTATGTGTTTAGAACCCTTAAGTTTCCCAAATCTAGAAGACATCTGTAGAAGATTAGACCATTTTTATCTTAGTTCGGGTATAGAGCAGAAAATAATGCCTTCGCAGATGTTACATGGAGCATTGGCTACTATCCGTAAAAACGTTAGGATGCACAACCCCGACTGGATGTCTCAAGCAGCAAACTCTTTAAGAGAGATCCTTTATGATTTCGATCAACGGGCTAAGGTTAAGCGTAAAAAAGGGCTTGAAAATTTTGGATCAGCTTATGATATCAATCAAGCTTTGCAAGAAATCGGTAATTATTATCGATTTTTCGAAGATATAACCCATCACAATTTTGAACGTGCTTCTACTAGCCACCTGATCGGAGGCAGTAAAGTAAAACCAGTTGAAATTACACCTGAAGTATTTGAAAACCTTGTATATAATTTTGTGGTAATTTTTAACAAGGTTCTAAAACAACAATTGGATATTCACAATGAAATTGATTCAATAGTACAAACCCAACCTCAAAGAAAACATGTCTCCGAAATTAAATCTATAATCAATATCAATCTTGATGCTAAAAGATATTTCTTTTCACTCATTGATGAAACATGGGTGGATTTCCTTTGGGAGAATAGCTTTTTAAATTCGTTGAAAGAACTAGAAGATCAAGTTCAATTATCCAGCTTATCGATTGAGTTAAATTATTTATTGAGGATTGTCGGACAAGTTCCAGACAAAATCGCCAAAATAATTCTCAATGATTCAGTTGCAACAACAAATGAAAACCTGAATCCTGAAGTAATTTATTGCTTTATCAGATTGACTGAAAAGCTTCCTCATAAGCTTCAACAAAATATCATAAGGAAAATCGCTAAACAAGAATGGGTTCGATTAATTTCTAATTCCGGATTTTTGGGATTTGAATTCCAAGCTATCTTTGACTCCTTAGTTACCGAAGACGACTATGAAAGTGTTCTAATCTTAGCAAGAGAATTATTATCTGTTAACCCAGATAGCTTTGACATCAATGATCAAAATTATCAATACCGGTTCAACCCCTTTTATGTTGATTATCTGGAGTATACCAAGGTTTTTCAATATTTACTCGAGATAGATAGTAAATATCTAGAACAGGCATTTGACCTGGTATTAGGCATCATGACTAACATAGTTTCATTAGGAAAAAGCTCTCCTGAAAATTCTGTGTTTTCACACAAAGAACCTTTTATGCTGTTAGGCATTGACTTCTTTACCGTTCAGCCATTACTAGGTCAGCATTTCACACAAAGAGAAAACATTCGTGAGTTAGCAGCCACTTTAAAGGTGTTGGGAGAAAGATTAATTGAAAAATATGCTGGAGGTTTAACTCAAACTAAGGAGATTTATCATAATCAACTCAGCAAGCTACCTGACAGTTTAACAATGTGGAGGCTACGCCTATATTTGTTGTCGGTTAATCCAGAGTATTTTAGAGAATTCTTACAACAATCCTTAAGTAGAATATTCGATCTAGAAATGAGTGAAAAATTCATAACAGAACTTATTTTTGGGGCAGAATATAAAAAGGCGTTAAAAGTTAGTTTCCCATTGATGGATCAAAAATTTCAACGCCAATACATCAAACAAACACTGGACATTATCAGTTCCGATCACATTGTGACTAATAAGAATAAATTTTTAAGAGAGCAAGTTTGGGAAATTTTATCTTGCATATGCGGTCATATATCTTCGTCTGATAGGAAATTGGTTTATCAGTTATTAGGGAAGGAATGCGATCCCACTTTCGAACCCAAACCAGCGCCACCATCAATTCAAGTTGATTATATTGTGCCAAGGGGACCGATCTCAAGCGAAGAACTTAGCAGGATTCCAGTAGTAAATATTGTTGAGAAATTAAAAACAGATTGGTCTTCGACTAATCTGGATCAAGATATGTATAATGAAAATTTCCTCAATCCAATTAACAGTGAGGGCGTGGGCAATATGCTCGAAGGTGACATACAGAAAAGACCAAATGAATACCTGAAAAATGCCGAACTTTTTTTTAGTAAACAAAATCTTTCTGAACAATATACATATTCATTCCTCCAGGGTGTTTACAAAATTGTTGAATTAAACATTGAGACAATAAATGATGACAATTTTATAAATCTATTAAGTTTATTCAAATCAATTTCAAAATCGTGGACAAAAGAAGATGTCAGTAACAAGCCATCTATTAACACATTGGATAATAATGATGATTTTAATTGGCAATACGTCCACTACATGATAGCAAAAATACTCGATATATTTCTTATGAATTTCAATGATGCGTTTTTAAATCTGAAAATTTTCAGAGAAGATATCATTGACTTACTCCGCCATCTTCTGGAATATCCAAACCCAAGTGAAGAAGATGAGTTGCTGGTTAGCACAAAGTTCGAAGAATACCCATCAGAAAGAAACACATATCTTGTATCAAATCCATCTGTCTTAGCAATAAATTCTGTTCGTGGATGTGCTCTGGATGTTATCACCAAACTAATTCTTCGTGAATATAAACCCAATCAAGCATTTCAAGCATCGGCTCAGAGCACAATTCCCTCAGACATAAAAGAAATACTTAGCCACGCCATTGCTAATGAAAAAACTCGTGCAATCTTCTTTCAATTCGGTCGCCATTTACCATTTTTCTTTTTTCATGATCAACAATGGCTTCTTAAAATACTTTCTAAGGTATTTCCAACATTTACTAATAAAAAACATCTGGCACTCGCAGCCTGGGAAGGATATCTCTATAATTCGGTTTATGAAGAAATATTTTTTAACACTTTATTCCAAGATTTGTATCTCAAGGGTTTAGATTATTCCCCGGACGACGATCCAGACAGAGAATTCCTTATTGATCCAAGGGAGGGAATTGCCAACCATATCGCTATAGCCTTTATTTATTTTTTTGATAAATTTAATTTTGGATCAGAACTGTTTACATTGTTCTGGCATAATGACAAGGGAAACAAATTAGCTTTTGTTGATTTTATTGGACGAGGAATAATCTCACGTGGTGATGGCAAAATAAAACAATTCATTCAAGAAAATCCAGATTGTAAAAAGCGTTTTATGGAGTTATGGGACTTTGTTCTTGAAAATGAAGAGGCATTAGATCTATTTAAAGTGATGGGGTCTTGGATTAACTTGTCTACAGGTATTTTCGATCTCAGCTGGTTAATAATAAGAGCAAGAAATACTCTTAGTAAATCAGGAGCAATCTTAAATTGGGGTTTTGGTCTCGAACAATCCATTGAGGTATTTGCAAAATTAAATCCTGAAGAGACAATCAAGATCCTTCGTTTATACCTTCTTGAAGGAAAAATACGGTCAGCTAAACCGGGCTATTCATTTTTCGATATCAGACAATTCTATGAAGTGTTTGACATTCTTTATTCAAATCCCATCACTAGAATTGAAACACAAAACCTGATTTCAAAATTGATTGAGGAAGGGGGAAGCAGTTGTTGGGAATTAAAGGAAATCTTACAAGAATAGGTTATTATCCTCAATCACCTTGGACTAAAGCAACACAATTAACTAGGGGCCCCATGCTGTTGGCTGATTTTCATCAGTTTCATTTGGCTCATACTACATATCATACCAATATTATCTAGGCGCCTAATTAAAACAGAGTCTTTTTACTTAAATCAATAATCTGTGCCGGTTTATTTTCTGAACCATTTCCGACAGATGACATAATAAAAAAAGGAAATATGTTCAACATTGAATCCGAGGAGGGAGAGGAATATATCCTTGTTGAGTTGCACATCGAGTGTGTAAAATCTTCTGATGATAAATGCTCTATCAGTCAATTTAACTTCAAGATGATTGGCAATGCTGGCGTTCAATATGATGCTGAATGGTTTGTGTCAGGCGTATCTGGATTGCTTGGCAGTGAAGACTTCTATGGTGGTTCAGAGGTCAGCGGTTCATTACCATTTATTGTCAAACAATCAGATGCAAATTTGATATTTGTGTATGAACCTTTCTGAGGGGATACTTTTTATCTCCAGGTACCATAACAGTATCAGAACTTCAGCGAATATCTGGAAAGGAAGGAACTCTCCATCAGGCGATATTGAGATATTACTACAAAAGGTGAATGGGGATTACCGCCCCCTTCACCAAGAGTTGTTACCAGCCTCAGAATATGGGACAAAGAGTCGTTGCTAGAAGATGCCAAAGAAAAGCTCAACCCAAGGGCATTCGATATGCGGATCGATTTATTAACATTCACAGAGACACATGCACCCTGCCAGACATCTTTGCAGAAAGCAAGCTTATCAAACTTCAGATAGTAAAGCTTTCCAGATTAATTCTGCAGCACACTCAGGCCAATATTATCTGCGTGGTCGCTGATCCGTTCCAGGTTGCGCAGGGTTTCTGTAAAGATAACATTTGCTGAAGGCGTACAAACCTCTTCTTCCATCCGTTTGACATGCCGCTCGCGTGCCTGGGCATACAGGTTGTCAAATTCACTTTCTGCCTGGCAGGCTTTCTGTGCCAGCTCTTTGTCTTTCTTTAAAAGAGCTGTTAACGCATCTGAATAGGTGTTATGTACAAATTTCCATAAATAATTTAGTTCAGTAATCGCTTCATCAGAGAAGGCGATATTTCCCAGCATGCGTTCCTGGGCAAATTGAGCGATGTCTTCCGCCATATCCCCCACACGCTCGATGTCAATCACCAAGGTTTTTACCTGGAAACATCGTTGTTGTTGTTGTTGGCTCAGGTCAGCTAACATTAAAGTACCAATAAAGTTATCCAACTCATGGGCAATAGGGTTCACCAACGAATTCTCCATTTCGATAACCCGCACCGCTTTCCCTTCGTCTTGCTCAATCAGTGCTTGACAACTCAACACCAACATCTCATTTGTGATCTCTCCCATTCGATAAAGTTCACGGCTGGCTTCAGAAATCGCCACAGATGGGACGGCATACTGGTTTTCGTCAATATAGAGCGTCTTTTTGCCTTCATCTTTTTCATTCCGTTCCGGTGCGATGCGTTTAACCACACTGGCAATCGGTTTAACAAATGGAAACAAGAGGAGGCTGACGATCAGGTTAAAGGCAGTATGAGAATTCGCAATTTGCCTCGGCAACAGCGGAGAAGTTTTTTCCATCAATGCAACAAACGGCATTATAAACGGCAGAAAAATAAGCACCCCGGTGGTATTGATAATAATTTGCGCCAGCGACGCCTGACGAGCAGTTGATGAGAGCTTCAACGAAGCGAGCAACCCCGTCACACAGGAGCCAATGTTCGCGCCCAGGATAACGCTAATAGCCCCCGGCAGGGTAATCACATTGCTGATGCCCATCGCAACCGTCAGGCTTGACACCGCCGTACTGCTTTGTACAATCCCGGTCAACACCATGCCGCCTAAAATACCCCAGCCGATATTTTTATCCAGGTGCATGAGCATGTTCGAAACCAAAGGAATGGTGATCAAGGCATCCAACGCGCTCGACATCATCTCCATCCCAACGAATACAATGCCTAATCCCATTAATAATTCGCCGAATGTCTTCCAGTTGTGCCGAAGGGAAAACTCAAGAAAAATGAAGCCGACAACCAGGAGTAATAAGCGAAAATTGCCAATTTCAAAAGCAACAACCTGGGCTGTCACCGTTGTGCCGATTTCCTGCCCAAGCATCACGGCAATGGATTGTTCAACGGTCATCAGGTTCGCATTAATCAGGCCAATCATGGTGACCATGATCAAACCCGAGCTTTGCACCAGGGCGGTTGCTATCGCACCAAAACCGGCGCTTTTCAGATTGTTGCTGGTAACACGTTCCAGCCACTGCTGAATTTTGTCACCGGCCAATTTTTCTATCCCTGAACTGAGCATATGCATGCCGAAAAGAAACAATGCTAACCCAGCCAGAATCTGAACGATTCCTAGCATAAACAAGTCCTATACATTAATTGATTTAAAGATGGGAATTTACCTGTAGCAAGATGGGGTCTGTGAAAGTCACACATCATGGTCATTCGACGCCGCTGCAAAAGAATAATGACATTATCAATAAAAACCGTTACTTTCAATGATCGTAATTATAACCGAGAAAATCATACCATAGATTTGTTAATGGAAAGATAGGGGTTCGTTAATGAAAAGGTTGAAAGTGACAGTGAACAAGATTGTCAAAATTAATTTTATCATCCTCCAGGTTAATGTTTTTTATAATTGATAATCTTTAGAATTCAATTCGGCAGGGCTTTTTCGCAGGAAAAGAGTTAGCAATAAACAGATCAAGGAGCTTTTTGTTCATTTTGTTGTAGAATGGTAGCTGCTGATAATAATTTATTGAAAAGGAGTTTAGAATTATGAAATTTAATATCAAGACTGACAACTTGTTAGAAGAAAAATCTGACCTGGCTATTATTCTGTCAGTCAAGGGTGCTGAATTACCTGAAAAATTATCAGAACGTTTTCTGGCTGATGATTTTTCAGGCAAAGCCAAACAAACTCTGTTGCTTTATGGGCATGGTACAGTTTCCCCAGCTCGAGTATTACTGGTTGGCCTGGGCGAAGGCAGCAAAGTCGATACGGATACCTTCCGCAATGCTGCTGCCCTGGGTATTAAAGAAGCTCTCCGCCTTAAAGGGGCTCTGGTTTCGTTCACAACTATTGGGGAAACCGGTGTGGATGAACAGGCCCGCTCGCAGGCAATTGCAGAGGGCGCAACCCTGGGAAGCTATCGTTTTCTTGATTACAAGACCGACCTAGAAGATGATGCCACCTTCGAAGTCAAAGAAGTCCAGATCTTCAGCCAGGATGTTGGCAAAGCTGAAAAAGGTGTTGCTGAAGGGCTGGCTGTTATGGCTGGAGTAATCCTCGCCAGGAACCTGGTCAACAAACCAGCCGCCGAAGTGACCCCAACCCGCATTGGCGAAGAAGCCTTAGCGTTGGGCAAACGACACGGAATCAAAGCAACGGTTTTAGGTTTGAAAGAGTTACAAGAGCAGGGGTTTGGTGGGATCATTGCAGTTGGTAAAGCTTCTGCAAACGAACCCCGATTCATTATCCTGGAATATGGCGAACCTTCTGAAGAGGCTCCCACAATAGCGCTAATCGGCAAAGGCATCTCATTCGATTCTGGCGGCTTGGATATCAAGCCTGCCGGCAACATGGCCGCTATGAAGTGCGATATGAGCGGTTCGGCAACTGTTCTGGGCACCATGGAAGCTGTCGCCAGGTTGAAATTGCCGATTCACCTGGTTGGCCTGATCGCTTCTGCGGAAAATATGCCCGGCTCGAATGCCACGCGCCCAGGAGATATTGTGAAATCATTGAGCGGTAAGACGATTGAAATCCTGAATACAGATGCAGAAGGTCGGGTCATCCTAGCAGATGCAATCCATTATGCTCATCGTTACAACCCCGATGCAATTATTGACTTTGCTACGCTCACCGGCGCGATCTTGATCGCCCTCGGAAACCACGCCACCGGTTTATTTTCAACAGACCAGGCACTGGCGGACAAAATCAAAACAGCAGGGGAAAAGAGTGCAGAACGCGTTTGGGAATTCCCTTTGTGGCCGGAGTATCGTGAGATGGTTAAAAGTGATATCGCTGATGTAAAGAATTCAACTGGTCGGCCAGCCGGTTCGATCACCAGCGCAGCCTTCTTGGCCGCCTTCGCAGGCGACTATCCTTTCGCCCACCTAGACATTGCTGCTACAGCCTGGGCTGAAACGCCGATCAAAGCGTACCATTACAAAGGCGCTACTGGTGTTGGTGTCCGTATGATGGTGGAATTTCTAAAAGGCTACAAATAATACGCCAAGTTCAGGTTTTAGCTGGTTCGAAAGCTTTTTGCTAATAAATTAACAAGTAGAAATTTCTAACAAAAGTCATGTGTCGGTCAGTTCAATCGGGGCATTGAGATGCTTATACATCAGAGCCAATAGATGGGAAAGATAAATCGGCCCCATTTTTTAGCTGGCCGACACCATTAAATACAAACGGCCTTGCCGAGGCCATCCTGAAAGCTGAAAGTGGGTTTGAAAAGCTTTTAACCCGGGAATACGATAATGTTATTTTTTATCGCCAAACTTTGGGAACACAGTGTTTTATTTTAATCTGGAATGAATACAGACGTTCAGTCTTCGCTCAACCGTGGGTTGAGGATGCGCTCTAAGGCCAGGCCAAATAACGAGAAACCTAACCCCGTCAGCAAAAGCAATGCAATCGGTTGCAGCATCCAAAACCGTGATCCAAAGATGCCCCCACGCATGGCTGCCTGGTAAATGACGGTGCCCCAGGTAGGATAGAGCATACGAATATTAAAAAACCCCAGGGTTGCTTCCAGGAAAACAAAAGCCGGAATGAGAATCACCAATTGGGGTACCAATATCGGTATCAACCTCGGAATCATATATTTCAGGATGATCCGGCTGTTTTTCGCCCCATAGGCTCTGGCAGCTTGAATATAAGGGGCTTCTTTAACTTGCAAAAAAGCTGACCTGAAGGTCTTGGTTGGTGTACCAAAGGCATTCAGGAAAACATACACGACCAAAATTGTCCACACACCGACTCCCAGAAAAGCATAAGCCATAACGGCAATGGCCAGAATTGGAAGCACCAGGTTGACATCGATCAAACGCTGGATAAAGTTGTCTATCCAACCACCAAACCAAACACCCGTGGCAGCCAGGGCCATTGAGACAATCGTGGTAAAGAGTGCCCCACTCAGTCCAATCAGCAAGGCAAAAGGCATTCCCCACAGTAAAGGAACACTCAAATCTCGGCGATAAAAATCCGTGCCAGCTGCGCCATACACCTGCCCGAGTAAAACCAGCTCAACCTGGATGTCGCTACCTTCTTCAAAGGTAAAACCATCAATGACCAGCTCATACGTTCCCCTGACAACGCTCGGTGCAGTTTGGTTTGGGTCTGAAAACAGAAGGTAATGGGGAGCATTCTGGGTGATATCCTCAACATCGAACCAAACAGCCCAATTAGGGTTATCTCTGACCCAGCGTCGATACTGAATACCATTTTCAAAATCATAATAGGTGAGGTTGGCGACCTCGGTGGTCTTCAATTCCATTTCGCGCCCATCCGGTGTCCGCCAAATTACAGAAGCGAAACCGCGTTTTTCATCGAAGTTGCTGGATAGGTAAAGGAACATTTCCGAGGGGAAAGCTGCATAGTCATAATCGAAAGTGAATGTCACAATCACCTGGTTAGCGTCCCCATTGAGTTGATTAACTTCGTGGGTGCCATCCCCTTGTTTACTATCGAGGATCAGGGTAGAAAGATACTTGCCCTTAACAAAAAGGTTCGTCCAGGCCGGCTTGGCCAGTTTGGGCGTTTTGGGTTGTCCAATAAAAGTCGATTGCGACCAATCATCGCCGATATTTTCATAAGGGAGGAAAATAACCGCATAAAGCGAGCCCATCAGCAAGACACCGATAATCGCAAAGCCAATGATGGCTGAAGGGTACCTGAGCATTTCTTTCAGTGCGCGTTTAACCTGTTTCCAGAAGGGGCGCTTCCCACTGTGCCCTGATGCGTCAGCACAGAACTTTGGCTTCTGGGTTTCATTCCAGGAACAAGGCTTTGCCTGTGTTTTCCCAAATCCCATTGGTGCCCTTTTTTTCAACCTAAACAAACGCTTGATAGCCAAACGTGGATCTCGTTTTTGTTTTTTCAGGTGCATGTTTTCCCCCTCGATTGAAAACCGTATTCTGGGGTCAACGAGCACATAGAAAAAATCAAGCATCAAAACAATCGAACCCATTAAATATGCAAACAAGACCACAAGTGAAATAGCAATAACCAAATCGCCAGGATAAACTGATTCGCCCCACAGGTTGGGTAGACCAATGACAATATACAACCAGCCTAAGCCCGGCCAATTGAAAACTACCTCTAAGGCCAGGGTCATCTGCCAGAAGGTGGCAAACATCAAGGCAAAGCTGGTAATAACATAAGGCAATGTAGGTTTGAGGATATAGTCTCTTTGAAGCTTGCGGTTTGATATCCCCGTGGCTTTTCCAAGCTCAACGTAATCTTCCGATGAAAAAGTGATGAAGAACGTCCGCCAGGAGTACACCAGGTTGAAGAAAATGCTCAGAAAAATAGCGAGCACTGGCAGGATCATATGCCGTAGAACAACCAGAATGTAGCCCCACCTTGTTTCTGGCGGCAGATTGCCAACCATTCGCCCTGTTGGCAGCCACTGCAATTCCAGCGCGAATATGGCAATCAGGATGATACCGTACACCCAACTGGGAATCGACGAAAGGGTTGCAAAAAAAGAGAAGAGCTTGTCGTACCATTGATTATAATTGCGCGACATGACGAGGGCTAAAGGTAAGCCCAACAAGAGTACCAGCAAATAAGCAGTTGTAATTAAAAGTAAGGTGTTAGGCAGGTATTCTAAAATGATCTCATTAAGATTCAATAATCTTTGTGGACGCCACAAACCTGCAAAAGGGGTGTGTTCCCTCGCCCTGAAACGGCCCCAATTAAAAGTGAGAGCATAAACAGTCCACTTTAAATGTCGTTGGAATTTCGGCAGGCTCAATCCAATCTCTGTAATCATCTCTTCACGAAAGGCCTCAAGCAAGGCCGCTTGCTCATCAGGAGGCAAATTGCTCAGTTCATGGTTCTCACGAGTAAATTCTTTGACGGCGCGCTCTACCTGTCGCTCCATGACCGCATCCAACTGCGCAGGCGAAGTTGCTAAGCCAGTGACAACATCACGATTCATCAGATGAATTGTGATAAACGTGCCAATGAAGATGGTTAGCAGAATCAGGAGGGCTTTTTTTCCTAAGTGAACTAAGCCTCTGAAAAACCCGTTTCGGTTGAGCAGAGCCCACCGCGGCTCTTCTTGCCTGGAGGGTGGTGGGCGATGTGTGCCGGGCCTGGTTAGCACAGTCTGCTCTTCGTCGTCAGCTTCAGGCTGGGTAGTTCTTGCTTGTGTTGGAAAAGGTTCGCTGGGCGTCGTTCTGACGGCTTCAATTGCCCAGGCCCTGGCTTCTTTTACCCGATGGTCATCAGGAACAATTTCATTTGCCCTGGCAAGGTAAACCAAAGCCTCTTCAGGGTCGGACAAGCCGGCCATAAACAACCAACCCTCCAAAACCTGTGGATGCTTGGCGATAAGATGTTCAGCTACCTGTTTTGCTTTGCTTAGCTCTCCTGCCCTGAGGTGCGCTTTGATCAGCTCAATTAATGGATAACCTTTTTCGGTTTGCATAATCTGTCCATGTGAGAAGATGCATCATCCTCTTAATAATCTCACTCAAAAACTTCATCGGAAATTGTTATTTATAGCGTGAAAAGGTCAGTTGCCTGTCCTTTCCAGGCCAGGCTGCCCTGGAAAAGTGTTCTAATAATATACCAGAAGTTCCGATGAATCATCGGGAGGTTCAAGGTATTTTATTAGATAATTTGATGGCTTAAGAAATTTACAAGTTTCTTACAGGTTATGCTCGCTTGTTATCGCACATTAAAAAGGATTTTTAATTTATACTGATTGTTGAATTATAAAAGAAATAAAAAATCAAATTTGGTGTACTTTTTTAAGAATTTCATATAAGCGTTGCCCAGCAACTTCCCAATTTAATTCTGTGTCAAATCTTTCTTTTGCAGCTAAGCGAAAATTCTTATATTGTTGCTTATTCTCGATCAACTCGAGAATCGCTTCAGCATAAACGTGAGCTGGGCTGCTCTCAGGAAGTACCAGCCCTGTTTTTCCATGTTGAACTGATGTACTTAATCCACCTGCCGCGTTTGTAATAGTTGGTAAGCCAAAGCCTGCCGCCTCACTGATAACGATACCCGCGGCATGAAACCTTGAGGGATGGATGAGTAAATCTGCCCACTGGAAGAATTCAAAATAGACTTTCATTTGTTCAGGGTCTTCCTTGTTGTAGACACCTTTAAATTCAACGAAATCCTGATTCTCCCCAGTTATACCAATAATAGCCAAATTTGTCGGGCAGTTATTCTCATTCAAAATCTTTGTCGCTTCGATCGCGACATCAATGCCTCGTAAATGATAGCGTTTGCCAACAAGGAGTAATTTTAATGGAAGCTCAATCTCTTTTTGAATAGAATTTTCTCCTGTAAGAACATCGCTGGGAATATGGGTAGGAATTGGAAATACATTAACTTTAGCAGGATCCTTTTTATAATGGTTAACAATGTTGTCTGCACTTGCTTGGCTAAAGGTAATTAACTGATCGCACTCTTGTATCGCTTTTGATTCCCACTTTTCCATGATTGCGAAACCGAGTTTAGAAAAATAAGGCCACTGCTTCTTAGTCCAGTTGACCGTTGAGTCACACATATAGACAAAAGGCCGGTTAATTGTAGCTTTGACAACAGGGGCAGAGTACTTGGTGAAGATGACATCAGGGTGAAAATCCTCTATCGCGCGATTAACCGCATCTCCAATTCTTTTTAACGAGGAGGGATAATATTTTACGATTGGTTTTTTAAAACATTCACGATAAATTCTAAAAACAGCTTTTTCAACTAAATTGGGTTGGTCTTCAATTGGGCCAACCAAGGCAAGCTCAACATCAACATGTTTCTTTAACATCTGGTAAGCGCCAAAGTCCGATCCACTGAATTCAGTTTGTTCATTTGGGTCCCAGCGCCCTGCTAAATAGAGTATTTTCATCATCAGTCTAAATACTTCCTCTCATTTATTGCAAATGTATCCTGGAAATACGCTCGTTTAATTGTAGCTTAGTCTACCAGATTTCGATCACCAAGTTGACTATCTACAAATACCACTTGACAAGACCGGACAAATCATCCCTATCATTCAGGAAAATTTCTATGCTCTTCCCAAATAAATTACAAGTAACCTAACTATCAAAATAGAATACATCTGAATCAAAACAAAAACCATCTTGACAATGCCATCAAAAAGATATATATTTAAGCCCGTTTAACTATTAAGCGAGGTAAACCATGCCCGATCAGGACATTTTCATTAACACCTTGCGTGAATGGGTCGAAGAAACCATGCACCGCTCAATGCATGCTTTCATCCGTCATAATCGGCGCAGCGCCCTTTCGCTTTCACAAGCCAATTCGCTTTTCAGGCTTTACCATCACGGTGCCAGTCCTGTCAGCGATCTAGCCGATCACCTTGGCGTCACCATGGCAGCTGTCAGCCAACTTCTAGCGCCCCTGGATAAATCGGGCCTGATCCAGCGCACCGAAGACCCCGCAGATCGTCGGGTTAAAATGATCGCATTAACCCCAAAAGGCATTCTCACGGTTCGGGAAGCCATGCACGCCCGGCACGCCTGGTTGGAGGATCTGGCCGCTTTGCTAACCGCTCGGGAAAAGGAAACGATCTTACCTGCTTTAGCCTGTTTGAATAAATACGCGCATCAGCTTTCTTCTGATACGCATCACCACAACTTGCAACCCGATCCGGAGAAAACAAAAGAAAGTTAGCGGGTTAGACTGGCCACAGGATAAACACCCGCTTATGAGGACCTATTAACCGATGCTCAAACTGATTAAATACATCAAGCCCTATCTTTTATTGGTATTAACGGCCATCGTTTTATTGTTTATCATGGCCAATGCCGACCTGGCTCTGCCCGATTACCTGTCGAAAATTGTCAATGTCGGCATTCAACACAAAGGCATCAGCAACACCTTTCCCGACGTCCTCCGCAGCGAGCTTTTTGATCGCATGGCCGTATTTTTCAGCGAAGAAGAGCGCGTCCTTGTCACTGCAGCTTACCAGCGCATAGAACCTTCACAGGATAGCTCGTTACTGGCAGAATACCCTGCATTGGCAAAAGAACCGATCTACGTGCTGGCAGATTTGTCAAAGGAAGACCGGAAAAACATCGAACCCATCATGGCGCGGGGAATGATCATCACAGATCTCATCCAGCAAATGCAGAAAAATCCAGATAGCGCTGGAGCGTATTTTGACCAACTCCCTTTTGATCCCTCACAAATACCTGCCGGCATGGATATTTACACCGTATTAGCAATGGCGCCCCCCGGGCAGCGCGAACAAGTACTCGAGCAAATTAGGGATCAATTTGAAACCATGCCTGCTACGCTGACCACGCAACTGGCTGCCACAGCCATTGAACGCGAATACGAACAAATTGGCATCAATCTGGCCCGCATTCAAACCAATTACATCTTGCGCACCGGTGGGATGATGATCCTGTTATCCCTGGTAGCGGGCATTACCAGCGTTTCTGTCAGTTTTCTGGCTGCTCGCACCTCGGCTGGCGTGGCGCGTGATATTCGCAAAGATGTTTTTACTAGAGTCGAATCTTTTTCCAGTCAGGAATTCAATAATTTTTCTACCGCTTCCCTGATCACCCGCGCGACCAATGATGTCACCCAAATCCAACAGGTCACCTTTATGCTCATTCGCATGGCATTTTTTGCCCCCATTTTGGGTATTGGCGGGGTGATCCGAGCGATTGATAAAAGCCCCAACATGTGGTGGATCATCGCTTTAGCAGTTGGATTGCTGATCTTCCTGGTCAATATCATTTTTTTCATTGCCACACCAAAATTCAAGATCATCCAACAATTAATCGATCGGCTTAACCTGGTCACCCGTGAGAACCTATCCGGTATGATGGTCATCAGGGCATTTAACCGACAGTCTTTTGAAGAAGAACGGTTTGATCGCGCCAACCGCGAGCTGGCCAACGTGGGGTTATTTATCAACCGTGTGATGGTCACCATGATGCCGTTGAACACTATTGTCATAAGCGGGCTGCAAATTCTGATCATTTGGATTGGTGCCAACCAGATTGCACAGTCCACTCTCCAGGTTGGTGATATGATGGCTTTTCTGCAATACAGCATGCAGATCATGTGGGCTTTCATGATGCTTTCCATGTTGTTCATCTTCCTGCCGCGCGCCTTCGTCTCCGGAGATCGTATTGCAGAAGTGCTGGAAACTGAAAACGTGATCAAAGACCCACAAAACCCCACGCCTCTTCCCGAGCCTTTTTCAGGCAAAATCGAATTCAAGGACGTTTACTTCCGCTATCCTGATGCTGAGGAGTGTGTTCTGTATGGGATCAACTTCACCGCTCAACCGGGTGAGACAACCGCCATTATTGGTTCCACCGGCAGCGGTAAATCAACCGTCATCAACCTGATTCCCCGCTTTTTTGATGTCACCCAGGGCGCTGTGCTGGTCGACGGGGTTGATGTGCGTGCCGTCCATCAAAGCGATCTGCGGGACAAAATTGGTTACATCCCTCAGCACGGCATCCTCTTCAGCGGGACGGTTGAATCTAACTTGCGTTTTGCTGACCAGAACGCCAGCGAGGAGACCCTGCACCAATCCATAGAAATCGCCCAGGCGTCTGACTTTGTGTTTGCAAACCCAGAAGGCTTGCAGGCTGAAATCTCTCAGGGTGGTACAAACGTCTCCGGCGGTCAGAAACAGCGCCTAAGCATCGCCCGGGCACTGGTCAAACAACCCCCAATCTTTATTTTTGATGACAGCTTCTCGGCACTCGATTTTAAGACCGATTCTGCCCTGCGGCGAGCTTTGAAAGAGAAAACCGGCCATAGTACGGTGCTCATGGTCACCCAGCGGGTGGCCACCGTAAAAGGGGCCGATCAGATTATTGTCCTGGATCAGGGCAAAATTGTTGGTAAAGGCACTCACCGCGAACTTATGCAGACCTGTCAGACATACCAGGAAATTGCCACATCACAACTCAGCGAGGAGGAGCTGGCATGAGCAATCAGCACAGCAATAACAATCAAACACAAAAACAACGAACTGAAAGCCAACCGCCCATGCGCATGGGACGCCGTGGCGGCGGCCCTACGGCGATGATGCCAGGCGAGAAAGCTCGCGACTTCAAAGGAACTTTTAAGCGGTTAATCCAGTACCTGGGCAAATATAACCTTCTGATACTGTTTGTTCTACTCCTCTCAGCGGGGTCAACGGTCTTCTCTATTCTCGGCCCAAAAATCCTGGGACGTGCTACAACCCTAATTTTCGAAGGCGTTGCCTCGCAAATTTCTGGTGATGGCAAAGGCATTGACTTCCAGGCCATCGGTGCTATTCTAACGCGAGTCGGCCTTTTATATGTAATTTCAGCTTTCCTGAACTTCTTGCAAGGGTATTTCAACTCCAGCATTTCAATGGATATCACCTATCGTTTCAGGCAGGATATCGCCGCCAAGATCAACCGCCTGCCCCTGCAGTATTTTGACAGGGTCAGCCAGGGTGAAGTACTCTCGCGTGTCACCAACGACGTCGATACTGTCAGCCAAACCCTCAACCAGAGCCTATCACAAATCATTACCTCATCTACCAGCGTCATCGGTATCCTGGTCATGATGTTTTCGATCAGCTGGACGATGACGTTGATTGCCCTGATTACCGTACCTCTGTCGATGATCGTTATCCGCGTGATTGTTAAGAAATCGCAAAAATATTTTGTGCAACAGCAGGAATACCTGGGGCATGTGAATGGCCATGTAGAAGAAATGTTCGGAGGGCATATTGTTATCAAAGCTTTCAACGCCGAGGCTGAGTCGGTCAGAACCTTTAATCATCTGAATACCACCCTCTACAGCTCGGCATGGACTTCACAATTTCTTTCGCACCTGATGATGCCAACCATGCGGTTAATCAGCAATTTTGGCTATGTCGCCGTCAGTATCTTGGGCGGCTACCTCGTAATCCAGAAAGTCATCTCCGTGGGCGATATCCAAGCTTTTATCCAGTATGTGCGCTCCTTTAATGAACCGCTGATGCAAATTGCCAATATTTCAAACATCCTGCAGCAAACGGCAGCAGCAGCAGAACGGGTATTTGAATTCCTCAACGAGCCCGAGGAAGTGCCTGAAACCACGCAACCGGTACAGCTTGAAAGCGTCAGGGGGCGGGTTGAGTTTCGTAATGTGCGCTTCGGTTACAACCCGGATGAGGTTATCATTAAAGACTTCTCGTTCACTGCTGAGCCCGGCCAAAAAATTGCCATCGTTGGCCCAACGGGAGCCGGCAAAACCACCCTTGTGAAATTATTAATGCGCTTCTATGATGTCGATGGTGGCGCCATCCTGGTAGATGGCCATAATATCCAGGACTTTTCACGGGCAGACTTGCGAAAGCTCTTCGCTATGGTTTTACAAGACACCTGGCTGTTTAACGCTACGATTGCTGAAAATATCTGCTACGGGTGTGATGACGGCGCCAGTCCGGAAAAGGTCATTGAAGCAGCTACGACAGCCCATGTGGATCATTTCATCCGCACCATGCCGGGCGGTTACAATATGGTCCTCAATGAAGACGCTTCTAACATCTCTGCCGGACAAAAACAGCTGCTAACCATCGCCCGGGCCGTCGTTGGTGATCCGCCCATGCTGATCCTCGATGAGGCTACCAGCTCGGTAGATACTCGCACCGAGGTCCTCATCCAGGATGCCATGGACAACCTGATGCAAGGTCGTACCAGCTTCATCATCGCTCATCGCCTTTCTACCATCCGCAACGCTGACCTGATCTTGGTAATGCGTGAGGGTGATATCGTTGAACAGGGAAATCACGAGCAACTTCTGCAGCAAAACGGCTTTTATGCCGATCTGTACAACAGCCAGTTTGAGCTTCAGGCAGTTTAATCGGTCTGCGTTATTTACAGTTATGCTCCCTTAAACCCCTAAAGCCTTTGTTTAGGCCTCGGGGTTTTTTTGATTCCCTCTCCCTCTAAAACTGTATCATTGCACAACAAAACATTGCAAAGATTTGATGAGGATAGAAATTTCTTTTTTAGGATATAATCCAACACACATGGAAATTAAAAATATCCAGGGGTATCTCGCGAGTAAACCCCAACCAAAAACGATAAACCTCGAAAACAACCTGCTTGTTTTATAATCTCGGTTTTCGAACAAGGAGAAATCTTTCATGATTGTTGGTGTGCTCTATTACCGTTGGGGTTATTATTCCTACACTCGAACGATACTAAATCAAGTGCCAGATGTAGAATATCGAAAAACATATGATTACTACAGCATTCTTAATCACGCAGCTCGAAAAATTAATCATGCAACACACAAGAAACTGGTCGATACTTTTGATTTAAACAATCAATTTCAAGATTTTGGATTAAATAAAGTTGACCTTTTACATCTCTTCAACGGAATTAATCACGGTAAAACCCCTTGGGTAAGCACTTTTGAAACCCTGTTGCCCCGTCTCAAAAGATTGCTGGGGAACTATAATCAAAAACCAGACAGCATCTATTTGGGAAATAAAGAAAAGCGTGCTCTTGACGCGTTATGCGGAGATGCATGTAAACAACTCATTGCACTTTCTGAATGTTCCAGGCTTATACAGCTGGATGTATTGAAGCGATTGTCAATCAACATTAATGCTGTTGAATCTAAAATGACTGTCTTACATCCACCTCAGGCAAAGAAAATTAACGGATATGATGACAAACAGTTGGATCGTTTTAAGAAGATACGTTTTATGTTGGTCGGGGCGGGTTTCTTCCGAAAAGGCGGGCGAGAAGTTTTACGCGTATTTGAACGATTGGTGCGAAAAGAAGGTTACCCCATCGAGTTGATCATCATCAGTTCCTTGCTGATGGACCAGTATGCAGCCCACGAAACCGAAGCCGATGTAGCTTGGGCAAAAAAAACCATCGCTGCCAATGAGGATTGGATTACACATCATATTAACCTGCCTAATGAGCAGGTTCTCAATTTAATGCAAAGCGCTCATGTTGGATTACTCCCTACTTATGCGGATACTTATGGTTATTCGGTACTGGAATTTCAAGCGAATGGCGTGCCGGTAATCACAACCGATGTCCGAGCTTTAGGGGAAATAAACAATAATTCCGCCGGCTGGTTGATTAATGTGCCAAAAAACGAACTGGGTGAAAGCTTCTATGCCACTGCGGAACAGCGGGAACAACTCAGTGCGTCTATCGAAAGTGGATTGGAGAAAATCGTCCGCAATATTTTCTCTGAAACCGAAAGTTTACGTCTTAAAGGAATAGCTTCTCTTGAGAAAATTGAACGCGATCACGACCCTGATGATTATGCCCGCCGGATGAGGGAAATATACCAGGGTGTATTGCGTTGAAGTCAGAAATAATACATTGCCCAGACACCTTGGCTTTCCCATCACCTAGTATGCCTTTATGAATTAACGCTACGGGAGGTTTATGCTCTCAAGACTTTCTCGCTGGTTTCTAAAAATTTCCACTGGCCCCCTCGCGATGATTTGTTTGGTCGTCTTTCTCATCTTCAGCAGCTTAATCCTGCCAGACCAAAACGCCAGAGCCAAAGCTTACGCTGGCGACCTTGGGACACCCGACACCTCGCTTTATTACACCGCCGCTGAGCTCTACCGCATGGCTGAGGGATATGGCCCTCAGGGGAGAACCGCCTATATCCGGGCGCGGTTTACTTTCGATGTGGTCTGGCCATTGGTTTATCTGGCGTTCCTTGTTACAGCGCTCAGCTGGCTGATTAACCGGGCTAAGCTGGGCAAAACCTCCTGGGTTCAGTTGAACCTGCTGCCCATCGCCAGTGTTATTTTTGATGGCCTCGAAAATGGTGCCGCTGCTATTGTCATGGCGCGTTATCCGCAAACCACTTCTGTGCTTGATCACCTGGCGGGTGTATTTACATTGTTAAAATGGCTTTTGACCAGCGCCTGCGCCTTAGCCATAGTCTATTTAGCATTTCTAATCCTAGCCCGGTATTTTAAATCCAGTAAGCAGCAGGCTTGAAACCTTACCCCCTAAACATGTGCTGGCAAAACCACTCTGACCTGTGAGTGGTTTTTATTCTGACGGAGAGGGTGGGAAATCTCACTCCTGAGGGTGTTTGAACCAACACCGCCTTATCATTTGCTTTAACCAAAAAAACCACCCTGTGATTTCGAGTGGTTTTTATTCTGGCGGAGAGGGTGGGATTCGAACCCACGATACCTTGCGGTATACCCGCTTTCCAAGCGGGCGCACTAGGCCAACTATGCGACCTCTCCATCCTGCCATTTTCAGGCGCCGAGAATTATACCAGATAGGCACATAGTTGTTAAGCCCAAAGTGCAGATTAACGATATGACATCTTTTTTACGCCAATGCCGTATAATTAACCAAGAGGTGCAAATGACAACAAAAAAACGACGGGTACACTGGCTGCTTTATCCCTTCTGGCTGATCTGGCGTTTAGCCGCCTGGATTATCGAAGTTGCCTTCCGCTTGGTTGGTGCAGTTTTGGGCTTGGTATTGATGGTCGCCGGGGTGGTATTAACGCTGACAATTATCGGTGCAATCATCGGAATTCCTATGGCCATCATCGGGGTTAAGCTCATCATTCGCAGCTTGTTTTAAACCCAGTAAAAAGCGCGCCGGGCATCCTGGTGCGCTGTAACAAATTTCATCGAACCTCAGTTACTGGGGGCTTGCCCAGGTAAGAAAACTGAGCCCTAATTTTCCGGCAGAAACTCCCTCAATGCGTAACCATCCCCACAAGCCTTGCGCGGTCTGATAACAAAAATAAGACCCCACAGGCACTTCAGTAAAGCCAATCGAATTGTCGTTGATGGCAGCGGCTTTACAATTGGTCAATCCCGGTTCATCATCTCCAAAAGCAGCCCATCTCATCTCATTCAAGGGTGTCAACATGTGCAAAGGCGTACCCCCTGATTTATAAAGGAGATCAGCCTGAAAATCTTTTTCGGGGTTCAGGCTGGCTGTATCAAGGTCAAGCGTGTCGTCATTGGCTAAATCAACCTCCCCTGAAATATAAACTGGGGGTGTCGGGGTGAAAGTTTGGGTCGGTTGAGGCGTATCGGTTACTTTTTGAACAACTTCAATTCGCACCCAAAAGGGTGCATCGCCATGCGGTCCAATCCCAAATAAAACGCCATCGGGGTCGCCCAACATCCAGTTACTCTGGTAAAGTCCAATCTTCTCCGGGGCAACCATATCCACGGTCAGGTCGACAGTATCGCCCGGTTCAACCGGTTGGAGCAGGTAATGCGTATATTGTGCGTTTAGGCTATTGCCCGAAAAGAAAGTGAGTGTATACAAACGCGACCATGTACAGGTGCCAACATTTTTTAATCGCCAGGTCTTTGAAAAAGAGGTGTTGGGCGCCAGTTTGGTGTCATCCGGGATGGTAATATCAATCGGCTGGCCGGCAGCGGCAACATTGCAAGCCAAATCGCTGGTAGGTGTTTGAATTGGCGGTCGTGTGCGATCCAGGGTAGGGATCGGTGTAGATGTCTGGGTAGGCGTCGACGTTTCCGTTGGCACATGGGCCTGGGTCTGGGCAAAATTCAAAGTCGCCAGGCTGACCGCGGTTTCGTTCAGGCGCGTGGCATCCAGGGTTGGTTCTCCCATTGGGATATCTTTCCCCCCACATGCAACCAAAAGTAATATCAGCAAACCCAGCCAAAAAATTCTCGCTTTCATCAAGGATGATTTTACCTTAAATCCCAGTCTTGCAAGCGTTATTGATCCACACCGGTCGGTGCCTTGTCAGGAGTGGATTATTAAAGTATAGTACTAAAAACTAGACGGCAGGTCATCACCGGCACTGGAAATCACCCTTATGAACCGAAACAATGCCATCAACACCTGGCTGGATCGACCAGTCTTTTCAGTCTGGCCTCAATTAACAGTTTATCAGTTGATCCTCGGCCTGATTCTGCTCACCACCGTCTTCAGCCGGTTTGCCATCTTGGGTGCTCGGGTCATGAGCCACGATGAGGTTAACCATGTGGTGCCCGCGTATACCTTTTATCAGGGTGGCGGTTACCGCTACGATCCGGTAACCCACGGCCCGCTGCAATTTCACCTTATCACCCTCGCCTATACCTTATTCGGCGCCAACGATTTTTCAGCCCGGATACCTAATGCCCTGTTTGGTATCGGGATAGTTCTCTTTGCGCTTTTTGCCTTTAAAAAATATCTTGGCCGGGTGGGGTCACTTGTTGTAGGCTTCCTGTTCACAATCTCACCTTTTATTTCCTTTTACAGCCGCTATACCCGCAATGAGATCTATATCGTTTTTTGGGGCATGGCGCTTTTATGGGGTGTTTTACGTTATTTGGAATCAGGTCAAAAGCACACGCTTTTATTTATCACAGTGATTACCGCGCTCCATTTTACAGACAAAGCCACTTCTTACATATTCACCGCTGAATTGCTGATTTTCCTGGCGCTCATTTTCGCCATGCGCGTGATGACCAAACCCTGGCAGTCAAAACAAGCCCGCACCAGTTTTTTTGCTGTAGTCGGTATTAGCCTGGTGGTTGGCCTGGCATTGTTTGCTGTAGGTTATTACGCGCTAACCCACGGCCCAACAACCGTAGCAGAGGATGCTGTGGGTATCATGTTGAGCGAGCTGGAAACATCCACCCGCCTGATCATCGGCGGGTTGGGCTTGGGGTTGCTGATCAGTTTAGGTCTGGCTGCCTATTTCTTGATCAAAGGCATCGGTTGGTACGGAATCAGAGATGAACGCTCCTTCGACCTGTTGATCATGCAGGGTACTATCGTGCTGCCCCTCCTGGCAGCATTGCCAATGGACATCCTGGGTTTCAACCCCTTGGATTACACGACCAGCGGAATCACCACCGCGCTGATGTTCATGGCCCCGCTTGCGGTAATTGCCGCAGTGATTGGCCTCTGGTGGAACTGGAAAGTTTGGGTACTTAACATCAGCATTTTCTGGGGGATTTTCGTCATCTTTTACACATCACTCTTTACCCAGGTTATCGGTTTGCATATGGGCATTGTGAGCGCACTGGGTTACTGGCTTGCCCAACAAGGCGTTTCCCGGGGAACTCAGCCATTGTATTATTATGCCCTCATCCAAATCCCAATCTATGAATTTCTGCCGGCCTTTGGCACCCTGCTGGCAGCTGTTATGGGCTTCCGGTCGCTTTCATTTGCTCCCAAACCCGGTAAAAACACCCCGGCTGAGCTTTCAGATGCAGAAACCCCGGCATTAAGTGAGGCTTCTGATGCAAGCAATGTCGATGAAAACCAGATCGACGTACCCGAGCATTCATCCGAAGAAAACAGTGCGGGCCCCTCTTTGCGCATTGTCAATAACGAAGGCGAGCTGCGCCACACGCCCGTTTTGGCCCTATTGCTTTACTGGTCGGTGATAAGTTTGGTTGCCTTCAGCTTTGCTGGCGAGCGCATGCCCTGGCTGACCACCCACATTGCCATGCCTATGATTCTCACCAGTGGTTGGAGTTTGGGTCACCTGATCGAATCTCTGAACTGGCCCGATTTTAAATCTAAGCGCGGTTGGGCTGTGCTTCTGTTTGGACTGCTGTTTCTGCTGACAGCGCTGCGCACATTTGGCCTTACCTTCGGGCCGTTACCGCCTTTTCAGGGCAAGGAACTGGCCCAATTGGAGGCAACCAGCAACTTTTTGCTCGCGTTCACAGTTATGCTCGCCTCTGGAACAGCTCTGTGGCTCCTTTTGCGCACCTGGAAGGCAAAACAGATCGGAAAATTGGCCCTGCTCTTGTTCACAGCCATTTTGTCTTTCATTACCATTCGCACAGCATATCGCGCAAACTTCATATTGTTCGATACTGCCAAAGAATTCCTGGTGTATGCTCACGCTGCTCGCGACCCCAAAGATGTCCTGGAGCAGGTTGAGGAAATCAGTTTTCGTCTGACCGGCGGGAAGGACATCGTGGTGGCCTATGATAACGACATGCTTTACCCTTACTGGTGGTATTTTCGCGATTACCCCAACAAACGTTGGTTTTCAGACAACCCCACTCGAGATTTGCGCGATGCACCCATCATACTGGTTGGCAGCGGAAATTACAATCTGATCGAACCGGTCGTGGGTGATGAATATATCCGCTTTGACCACACGCGTTTATGGTGGCCAAGCCAGGCCTATTTCAACCTTTCCTTTCAACGTGTGTGGGATGCAATACGCAGCCCTGAAATGCGTTCAGCCCTGTGGGAGATCTGGTACAACCGTAATTATGAGCCTTACGCCAGGCTGAGCAATATCAACACCCTCACGCTTTCAAACTGGCAGCCTTCAGACTCCTTCCGCATGTATATTCGCAAAGACATTACCTCGATGATCTGGGAGTACGGGGCAGCACCAGTGGTGCTGGAACCGACAATCGACTCCTATGAAGCCAACACCATCCCTCTGGAAGCAGACCTGGTTCTTTATGGCAATGCAGAATTCAGTTTTGATGCGCCCCGTGACATCGCCTTTGCTCCGGACGACACCTTTTATGTAGCCGATTCTCGTAATCATCGTGTGCTTCACTTCGATGTCAACGGACAGTACCTGAACGCCTTTGGCGCTTACAGCGCTTCTGACTTTTCTAAGCAGAATATCGCGCCCGCGGGCTTTTTCAACGAGCCCTGGGGGCTGGCAATCGGCCCGGATGGTTCGGTCTTTGTTGCGGACACCTGGAATCATCGTATCCAAAAATTTTCGGCCGAGGGTGAGTTTATCACCCAGTGGGGGCAGTTTGGCGCTGCAGAGACTGCTCATCATTTTTGGGGTCCACGCGGCGTGGCTGTAGACCATAAAGGTCGTGTTTTCGTTACCGACACGGGCAATAAACGCGTGGTCATCTTCGATAGTAATGGCGCTCACCTAACTGATTTTGGCGGCGCTGGGCTGGGCCTAGGACAATTCAATGAACCCGTGGGTATCGAAGTTGATGATGCTGGCCGCCTGTTCATTGCAGACACCTGGAATAAGCGCATTCAGGTTATGATTCCTGATGGTGACACGCTGAGCTACCCCAGTCATATCACCTGGGATATCGACTCGTGGTACGGCGAATCCCTCGATAACAAGCCTTTCTTAACCATCGATAAGAACGACATGGTTTATGTTGCTGACCCAATGCTTGGACGGGTGCTGGCCTTCAATCAATATGGCGAGTTCTTATTTGCGTGGGGAGGCTTCGGCAGCGGGCTGGATGAAATTGGGGTTGTCGGCGGTCTGGCGGTTGATCCTGTGGGGAATGTGTGGGTCTCTGACGCCCGCAACAACCGCCTGATGCGCTTCCCTATCGGAGAGCTTTTGCCCGAGCAACCCATCCTGGATGAGGTTGGGCAAAACAGTCATTTTCTTGAAGATTAAAGGGTTGCCTGCCGAGCCCAAAATTTTTTATCCTGTGATTGAAATTTGGATGATTAAACACAAAAGAGGCCGCCTGATATGAACTGCACCCCAAAAGTTGGACAATAAATCCAACCGAGGAGGTGCAGTTTTTATGACAAAGTTCAGTATTGAAGAGAAGCGAAAAGCAGTTGAAAGGGTCAATGAAG
>JAAYKH010000029.1 GCA_012522475.1 Chloroflexota bacterium
CTGACACAAAGGGTTTCATACCCGTTCTGGACGGTGACCCGCGGGCTGGACTGGATATTCTGGAACCAGTCGGGCTGTTCGCCAAACCCGCTGATAATATAAAACCGATCTTCATGGAAGAAATACTCCACCGGTGTTCGGTGGACGTTCCCGGTATGGCGACCTGTGGTTGAAAGGATCAGGATATAATTTCCAAACAATTTTCCCAGGCCGAGTCGGTAAAGAAACAGGGGTGATTTGAGCAGTTTTTTTATCAACCAGCTCTCAGGGTAGGGCAGCAACCTTTGAAAATGGTAATTTTCGATGGACATGATGATTCCTCCAATTTGAATTAATCGTCTTTAGAATTAACTAACCTGAAGGCTTGGGTGATGACCTCAACAGCACGATCAATTTCTTCACTGCTGGTCATTGTGCCGACGGAAAACCTTAGCGCACCTTTCGCCCACGCCATTGGAACATTCATGGCCCTGAGGACACCAGAGACCTCGATATGACCCGCGTGACAGGCGGCACCCGCAGATGCGGCTATAAAACCTGAAATGCTGTCAAGCAGGGTGTTGGCTTCAATGTTATGGAAACTGAGGTTGAGGGTGTTGGGTAGACGTTCATCGGAATGCCCGTTCAAGCGGAGCACTCCGGGCGGCAGGGCGACCTCCAAACCGAAGTGCAGACGGTCGCGCATGGTTGCAAGGTGTTGCTTGCGTACATTCAGAGTTTGCTGGGCCTCTTCGGCTGCAGCACCCAGCCCGACGATTTCAAGCATGTTTTCCGTGCCTGGCCGCAGACCCTTTTCCTGACCCGTGCCAAAGGTAATTTTTTCAAGACGGACACCTGCGCGGATATAGAGCGCGCCGACGCCTTTGGGAGCATACAGCTTATGCCCGGCAATCGAGAGCAGATCTATGCCCAGATCGCCTACATTGACCGGTATTTTCCCCGCGGATTGGGCGGCATCGGTATGAAACAGCGCGCCAGCTCGATGCGCCAGACTGGCTAATTCGCGGATGGGTTGGATGGTGCCGACCTCATTGTTGGCATGCATGATGCTTACCAGAATTGTCTCTGGCGTCAGGGCGTCAGATAGCTCCTGTGGCGCGACCCGGCCATACGAATCCACCGGCAAGGTGGTGATGCGGAAACCGCGTGATGATAAATATGCGCAGACCTCAGTTACAGCAGGGTGTTCAACGGCCGAGGTGATCATATGTTGGCCTTTTGAGCGATATGCCCGCGCTACTCCTAAAATTGCCAGGTTATTGGCTTCGGTGCCGCCGCTGGTGAAGATGATTTCGCCAGGCGAGGCGCCGATCAGGCGTGCGACCTGCCTTCGAGCTGTATCAAGGGCTGCTTTGGCGATTCGCCCGTAAGCGTGACTTGAAGAAGAGTTGCCAAAATATTCCTCTAAAAAGGGACGCATGGCAGCAATCACCCCCGCGGATAACGGGGTTGTGGCGTTGTAATCGAGGTAGATGGGCTGGGTTTGGGGCATATTCCTCCTTGGAATGGTGGAATTGCGTTTTATTATACCCTTTTAAAACGAAAACCACCTGACGAGCACATCGCCGGGTGGTTTTTGCTGCATTAAAAGGATAATCTGACGTTTTATTCCTTCTCGTAGGGCTCGCCGTCGGCGGCTGGGGCGTCGCCTTTGCCAATGAACCCGGCCAGGACGATCATGGTAATCAGGTAAGGCGCCATCGCCATGATTTGCGGTGGGATGGCGCTGCCAAGCAGCAAAAGCTTTGAGCCAATTGCATCGGCAAAGCCAAATATCAAGCCAGCACCCATGGCCCCTAAAGGACGCCAGTTGCCGAAGATCATCGCTGCCAGGCCAATGAAACCCTTACCCGCCGTCATGCCTTCATTAAAGCGCCCCACCGAGCCCAGGGTGAAAAATCCACCAGCCAGTCCAGCGACGATGCCGCTCAATAGAACAGCCTCATAGCGAGTTCTGATCACGTCAATGCCCAGGGTGTCGGCTGCCCGGGGATGTTCACCAACGGATCGCAGACGCAATCCCCAGCGGGTGGAGAAAAGCGCCACCTGGATGACGATCAGCAGGATGAACGTCAGGTAAACAAACACGTTGGTATTGAAGAACATCGGCCCGAGTAATGGAATCTTCGCCAGACCAGGGATGGGGATGCGGGTGAACAAAGGTGGGCTGTTCAGCGCCTGATTGGTCTGCAAGTATTTTTGCGAGATAAAGGCGGTCATCCCTGCTGAGAAGATATTGATCACCGTGCCTGAAATAACCTGGTTGATTTTATATTTGATCGATAGAATTGCATGGATCAAGCTGAGTAAAAGCCCTGAGAGAATAGCGCCCACCAGGCCGATCCAGGCGTTGTTGGTAATGCTGCCAATTAGGGAGCCGATCATGGAGCCCATCAGCATCATACCTTCAATGGCGATGTTGACGACGCCAGCCCGTTCGGAAAGCACACCCGAGAAGGCACCCAAGGTAATTGGGACTGCCAGCAAAACCGCGCTGGTAAACATCCCTGCCAGGTTTACCGAGGTGCCGCTGGCTTGCCAGGTAATAAAACCAAAAATCAGGCAAAGTGCACTTAAACCAACCATGCCATTGGTTGCCCGGCCAAAGCCACGCACAAGCTGGTAGAGACCGATTAATGCTGGGATAATGGTTAGAATAATCAACGTCGGCAGGGTGGGGATGACCCAATCGGGCATCTTACCAATATCGATTCCGCCCGGGGTCATAACAAAGCGGGTCAGGGTGTTGGGTTCGGTGTTAATGACAAACCCAAGCAGGATCACCAGGGCGATAAGCAGCTCAACGATACCCAGGAAGAGTTTTCTGGTGGGTGGAATTTCATAGATCTTTTTGCGTTGAATGATTTGCGAACGGGTTGTCATGATTGACCTCCTCCCCAACCGCTGACAAAGGCTGTTTCTTCCTCTTGTTTAGGCTTACGCAGGCGGTAGAGACTTCGAATAATGGCCGGTGCGGCCACGAACATCAGAATGATAGCTTGCATGACGTCGACGATATCGACCGGGATTTTAGAAACGACCATCATACGGGTGGCACCGTTGCGCAGTGTGCCAAACAAAATCGAGGTCAGCACCACACCCAGGGGGTGGTTGTTGCCAATTAAAGCCAGGGCAATGCTGTCAAACCCATACCCGGAAGATAGACCCAGGGCCATGCTGCGGTTGACGGCCAGAATTTGTACGCCCCCGGCCATTCCGGCTAACGCGCCAGAAATCGCCATTGCAATCGCATAGGATTTCCCTATACTCAGGCCGGCATATTTCGCAGCCCGTGGATTGGCACCCACGGTGCGCAAGTTTAATCCCCACTTGGTTTTGAAAAGTAGCCACCAAACGAGCCAGGCAACCCCCAGAGCAATGAAGAAACCCAGATGGAAACGAATGGGGCTTTGGAAAAATTGAGGAATTTGTGCGCTTTCCTGGATTAGGGGGCTGATGGGCATACCACCGGACCCCGGCCGGGTCATTGCGCCAGAGAGCAGCCATTCGGTCAATCTGAAGGCGATATAGTTCATCATGATGGTGTTGATCACCTCGTGCCCTCCCGTGGTTGCTTTTAACAAGCCAGGGATGAACCCCCATAGGGCACCACCCAAGGCGCCAGCCAAGAAGGCTAAAGGCATGTGAATAATG
This sequence comes from Chloroflexota bacterium, assembly GCA_012522475.1. Classification (GTDB taxonomy): domain Bacteria; phylum Chloroflexota; class Anaerolineae; order Anaerolineales; family Anaerolineaceae; genus Brevifilum. The sequence goes on from JAAYKH010000029.1 coordinate 3,655, forward strand.
AATGGTAGGCCCGTAATTGCGTAGCCAACATAGGTGGCACAGGCTGCGCCAATAAACAGCTGGCCTTCAACGCCGATATTGAATAAACCAGAACGGAAGCCAAGTGCTACAGCCAAACCTGCAAAGATATAGGGCGTGGCCTGTACCAGGCTTTCGAGGAAGGGGTTGAATGCTGCGCGAATCAGGCGATCATCCCCAGAGCCCAGTGCGTTAGAAATCTTTGCCGGGTCACCAATTGAGCCCGTAAACAATGCTTTGTAGGCGGTAAAAACTTCTATAAAAATCGTCCTCAAGCCTTCACCAAAGGAGTGTTCAAATGCTTCATAAACTGATGTACTGGTTGCCGCGACGAGCACAGCACCAATAATTAACCCGGTCAGGATTGCCAGCACTGGAATGGCGATGGCGGACCACAATGAGCGTTTTTGGGTGGTGGGTTCATCTCCAGTTTCGTTGATTTCCTGGAGCAGGACCTGACCTGCCTCCTCAAATTTATTTGGTTCACGTTTCATAAACACTGCCTCCTAAAAGGTCCTTTCCACCACACGGTTTTCATTGGCGTGAAAACCTTCTTCTGGAATTTCGCCTGTCATCATCAAACCAACCTGTTCTTTGGTGACCAATTGACTGTCTACAATGGCCAGTATCTTTCCGCGAAACATGACTGCGATCCGATCAGAGAGTTCCATCACTTCATCCAGTTCGGGCGAAACAAGCAAAACAGCGCAACCTTCATCGCGTTTTTGTACGAGGCGTTTGTGAATATATTCGATTGAACCCACATCAAGGCCTCGGGTGGGTTGTGATGCCATAAGAAATTGAATGGGGCGGGAGAGCTCCCGGGCAATAATGACTTTTTGTTGATTACCGCCTGAAAGGTTGCTGACAGGCGTCAACGCGCTGGGTGTGCGGATATCAAAGTCGTGGATTAATCGTTTTGCGTGTTCAAGAATAATTTGATATTGCAGCACAGCACCTTTTGAGAAGGGTTTTTTATAATAAGTACATAAAACCAGGTTTTCTGCTGTCGGGAATGGCAATACCAGGCCGTCCATTTGGCGGTCTTCGGGGACGTGAGCTGAACCCAGTTCGGTGATCTTACGAGGTGTAGCGTGGGTAATATCACGGCCCATCAGCGTCACCTGTCCACCGGCGCTTTTGCGTAGGCCAGTAATAGCTTCAACCAGTTCAGTTTGCCCATTGCCCTGAACGCCAGCAATGCCAACCACTTCGCCAGCGCGCACATCCAGCGAGACGTGATCAACCACGATGTTTTGATATTTATCTGTCACAAGCAGGTCTCGGATGCTGACAACAATATCGCCTGGAACTTTTGTTTCTTTTTCAACCACCAGGCTGACTTCCCGTCCAACCATCATAGCAGCCAGACTGTTTTTATCGGCCTGTTGGGGTGTGGTCTCTCCGACGACAGCACCCAGCCGGATAACCATAATGCGATCAGCCACTTCCAGTACTTCGCGCAGCTTGTGGGTGATGAAGATGATCGATTTACCTTGCTTGGCTAATGAGCGCATGATGTCAAAAAGTTCATCAGCTTCCTGCGGGGTGAGAACAGCGGTTGGTTCGTCAAAGATCAATATCTCCGCTTGTCGGTAGAGGAGTTTAATGATCTCTACTTTCTGTTGAATGCCCACCGGGATATCCCTGACCAAGTCGTTGGGATTAACGGGCAGGTTGAATTGTTCTGAAATCTCTAAAATCTTTTTGGAAGCATCAGCACGATCGAGAAAATCGCCAAATTTGACTGATTCCTGACCCAGCATGATGTTTTCAACCACAGTAAATACTGGGATCAGCATAAAATGCTGATGGACCATTCCAATGCCAGCATCGATGGCATCGGTGGGAGAATTGATCACAATCTTTTCATCATTAATGAAAATATCACCTTCATCAGGTTGATACAAGCCGTAAAGAATGTTCATCAAGGTCGATTTTCCCGCGCCATTTTCACCCAGCAACGCCAGAATCTCACCTTTATTCAGGGCGAGATCGATGTGATCGTTTGCTAATACGCCAGGGAACTGTTTCGTGATCCCCTTTAATTCAAGAATAGGCGCCATACGATCCCCTTTTCTCGTTTAATTGTATGAATGGAAAAAGCTGCTTCATTAGCAGGTCATAATAAAAAATTCGGGTTGGAGTATTTTCTCCAACCCGTTTCGTTTAGCTATTGCGCTTACTGCAGGACAATTTTCCCAGCAATAATATCCTCTTGGATTTGATCGAGTTCTGCTTGCAATTCAGCAGAGATCAGGTCAGAGAGGTCGTGGAATGGGGCAAGCTCCAGGCCGCCATTGGCAAGCGTACCGACGATATTGCCACCGGTAAAGGTGCCATCGAGGACGGATTCAATGACCTGGAAGGTGGTTGCATCCATCATCTTCATCACAGAAGTGAGGGTAATGGCGCCATATTCAGGAGCAGTCAGGTACCAATCTGAGTCGACACCGATCAAATAGGCATTGCCGCGTTCCTGAATAGCGGCAGCAGCACCCAGTCCAACCGGGCCAGCCACGGGCATGATCACATCTGCACCTTCATCCATCAGAGAAACAGCCAGCTCACGACCTTTTTGTTGGTCATCAAAGTCCATGGAGAACAGGCCTTTGGTTTCATCTTCCAGATCATAACCAAGGACGACAACATCGGTGCCTTTAACTTCGTTGTAGTAGTTTACGCCTTCAACAAAGCCTTTCATGAAGATGGTTACCGTGGGGATCGGCAGGCCGCCAAAGGTGCCTACGATGCCGGTCTTGGTGACGGCCGCTGCAGCATAACCAGCCAGGAAGGCTGATTCATCCGTTTGGAAAATCTGGCCGACGATGTTGTCAACAGGTGGATCGTAAGCGAAGTCAACGATCGAGAAATTGTTATCCGGGTTGGCTTCGGCGGCAGCAGCAGTGGCGTCGCCAATTAAGAAACCAACGGTGACGATCAGGTCACAGCCTTCTTCGATGAATGCGTTGAGATATTTTTCGTAATCAGCAACTTCTTGCGATTCGAGATATTTACCTTCAATCCCAAGATCTGTTATGGCATCTTCAATGCCCTTCCAGGCGGTTTGGTTGAAGGATTTGTCGTCAATTCCGCCAGTGTCGGTGATCTGGCAAACCAGGAATTTGCTCTCTTCTACAACGGGCTCTTCTACAACGGGCTCTTCTACAACCGGTTCTTCTGCAACGGGTTCTTCGACGACCGGCTCTTCTACAGCCGGTTCTTCAACGGCAGGCTCTTCAGCTTTTGGTGCGGCGGGGGCGCAGGCAGCCAGGATCAGACTGCCAATCATTAGAAAAGCGAAGATAAACAATGATTTTTTGGACATAAGATTCTCCTCTATTAATTAAGTTATGGTTTTTGTGACAGGTTTTAACTAAAAAACCTTACGTAAGTATAATTCTTTCCTGGCTTTGTGGCAAGATCAACGGGTGCGCTTTAGACCGAGCTTTCTGGTGCGGAAGAGACGGATTTCATTTCTCCTCGTTTGACACCCCGCATCATGAAAAATGCTAGGATGAAGAAAAGCGGGGCAATGACCATCATCAGTCGGTAATCATTGCCAGCGAGCTGGATGGTCCAACCAAATAAGACCGGGCCGATAGTGGCCGCCAATTGCGAGAAGAAATAATACAAGCCGGTATAGGTGCCGATGTGTTCATCATCGGTCATATCCACCACCATGGGCAGCGAGTTGACGTTGATCATGGCCCAACCAAAGCCAGCGACAATCAGTATGATGGACAGAATATAAAAACCAGAGCCCATCAAAGATGCAAATTTCGTTGTCAGCACGCTTCCCGGAATGAAGTACATGAGGACGATCGTGATGATCATGACAAAGATGCCGGCGATGATCACGTTTTTCCGCTTGAATTTGCGCGCCAAAAGCCCGGCGGGAATGGCCATCAACATGAATGACAACCCGATATAGGAGATTTGGAAGGCGCTGTCACCACCGGTTAAGCCAAGATGATTGACACCAAATAATGTAAAGAAGGTGTCGAGCGAATTATAAGCAATAAACCAGAACAAGATCGCTAACAGGATGAACATCGGGCTTTTTTCTTCTTGTGTGAACACATTAGAAAGGTTTTTGAACACCTTGTTTTCCATCTGACTGCCTTCGGCTTTGTCGGCCAGGTGCAGTTTAGCGGCGATGTATTCCTTGGGCTCTCGAATAAAGATCAACACCAGGAGGGCCGCCAAAATCACCAGCCCGGCGGCAAGAAAGAAGGGATAAGCCGGGTTGATGTTATAAAGGGGGCCGCCAATCAATGTGGCCAGCACAGTGCCCAGGCCGCCCATCAGGTTGATGACGCCGTTAGCAGGAGAACGCTGTTCTGAAGGTGTGATATCCGGCATCAATGCCACCACGGGCGTGCGCCAGAAAGCCATTGCCAGCAGCAGTGTGATGCAGCTGAAGATGAATAATGGCAGTACCTGAGCAAAAGGGATCACTCCGAACGCGGCTGCAGCCAATGGGGCGCCGACCACGATAAAGGGTAACCGTCGACCGATAGGTGACCGCAGTCGATCGGAAAAGACGCCCAGGGACGGTTGAATAAGGAGGGCGGCGATATTATCCAGTACCATGATAAATGAAATAAAGCCTGCGTGCAGCCCAAAGCGCTCGTCCAGGATTAGCGGAACAAAGGCATTGTAGACTGACCAGATGACGCTGACGCCAAAAAATCCAAAGCCCAGCAAAAACGTTTTCAGATAATTCATTTTTTTGGGTTCCATAAATGCTCCTTTAATTCTGTGTAGGTGGGGGGATTGGTACGTCCGGTTGGTAACCAAGTGCTTCTAAAAAAGACAGGTCATCTCGGCTCAATGCAGCCGTTGACAATAAATCGGGCCTGAAAGTAAAGGTGCGACGCAGGGCTTCTTGTCGGCGCCAGCGCGCAATCTCGGCATGGTTGCCAGAAAGCAGGACATCCGGCACACGCCAACCACGAAATTCGGGTGGGCGGGTGTAGTGAGGATATTCCAAAAGTCCTGTGGCGTAGGAATCGTCCTGGGGGGCATCGGGGTCTCCGAGTACATCCGGCAGCAAGCGTGCGACGGCATCGATGATGACCATGGCCGGCAATTCACCGCCGGTGAGGACGTAATCACCGATGGAGATGGCATCGGTTGCCAGGTGCTGGCGAACGCGCTCATCCACGCTTTCGTAACGGCCGCAAATCAGGGCCAGACGGTCATACTCAGCCAGCGAGAAGGCGATTTTTTGGTTGAAACTGCGCCCCTGGGGGGTCAGGAGGATTACCGGGCAGCTGGGTGGTGCACCAAGAACGTCCTCAACAGCCGCGAAGAGGGGCTCCGGTTTCATGACCATCCCACCGCCGCCCCCGTAGGGTGTGTCATCGGTGGTGTGATGATGATCGGTTGTCCAATCTCGGATATTGTGCAAGTGGACTTCGAGCACTTTGAGGCTCTGCGCCCGTTTCAGGATGCTGCTGTTAAGATATTCATGGAACACATCCGGGAAAAGCGAAAAAACATCAAAGCGCATAAGTTAATTTTAGTGTCAAGGTATGATCCTGACAAGCCTGTGTTTTGGAATCGTTGGGCTTAATGGTTTCCGAAGGTGAATTGATAATCCTCTATGGCCGCACAGATAATCTCCTTTGCTTTTTCGGGGCCAGCTGTTCCGATGAATTTCATATCAGATTTAAGGTTTTCAATCATCTTATAGGTATGGAAGTAGTGCTTTAAGCGCTCTACGATCACTTTTGGCAGTTCTCCAATGGAGGTGATACGCCCGTAGATATGGTCGTTTTCTAAAACGGAGATAATTTTATCGTCAGCTTCTTTGTTATCGACAAACTGTAATACCCCCACAACGGTGGCGTTTAAAAAGATTTCAGAGCGGTTAATTGGGCGCTCGCTGACGATACAAATGTCAAGCGGATCGCCATCACCGCATTTGGCGCCCTGAGAGAGCGCCCTGACGCGTTCACCGGAATAGGTGCGCGGGATAAATCCATACAGGGTTGGTGTCAATGAAGATGTGCGTTGAGGGCGGTCAACATATAAATAGCCCGTGGTTTTATCCACCTCATATTTGATGTGATCAAATGGAGTCATCTCGATGAAAGCATGAACCACATCAGGGGGGTTCGGACCAACTTCAAGCCCGTGCCAGGGGTGCGGGCGCCAGCGATAGAAGGGAGAGGGAAAGCTCATGGAGAACTCCTTTCAATTAAACCATTCGATACTTTTTACTTTGGCTGGTTTCATGCTGTTCTGTTTCGAAATGATCCTGCCTGGTTACCCTATTGTCAATGAGAATGGGGTCTTTGTCAAGCTGGGCGCAAAGCAAGGAACTGCCGTCGAATTATTTCAGACTTTGTGGCGCAAAACCGCGCTCGAATTAATTCGGTTGTGGTTTTTTAAGGCCTGGTTATGGCAGGAATCCAAATAAATTCTTAGGGATGAAGTTCAACCCTAAAATTGGCAATCCAGCCATGATCAGGCAAGCGCACAGGCACACCACCACCAAAAGAATAATCAGGATAACCCACCATTTTGAACCGCCCTTTTGACCTGCGGATGCTGAGGGTGATCCCCAGCGAGCAGGGTCGCTGGAAGCCATTTTATCGGCGATGGGTGACCCCCACCGGTCTGTTGGATCGGGTTTGACCGGTGGCCTTTCTGCAGGCGGTGTAGGCTTGCTCCATTCCTCTGCGGAAGCACTCATAAATTCGTCTTTATTGATTTCGTCTGAAAAATGTCCCATAGTATAAACCTTTCTAAGGATATTCTATCAGCAAAGTCAGGTGTATTTATTTTTACTGGTTTTTATTAAGAAAGCCTTATTTTAATGACCATCAATCGAATAGTGCAGGCGCAGCTTTTATCACACCACATGTTTGAAAGCTTCAGATTATGTGTGGGTGGCAATCAGCGCTGCAAGGTCTATCGATTAAAAAATCGAGCTGTTTCTTGAGACAGTTCTGTAAATCCGGCCATGAAAATGTATGGCTTACCCGGTTTTGATCTTCAGCCCTGCGGCCTCCTTTTTAACGAAGGTCTGTACCAGATGTCTCATGACGTCGATGGTCAGGCTTAATATGGTCAGACCCAGAACAGCACTCAGTGCGGTGTTTATAAGCTGATTGAAGCGCTGGGCAGTTAATGTGAGATCCAGGTTAAGTGCTTCCCAGGCTGTTGGTTCGATTGAGAGGATGGCAGGCCCAAAAATGATGGCAGCGAATAGAGCGATCTTAAACAGGTTAATGATGATTTTCGCCACAATCGCAGCTCGATTCCAAGCACCCTGGCGAATGAGATAAAGGTTCAAGCCAATATCCAGGACGATTGATGCTGTGAGCCGGGGAATATAACGGAGCACATGCATATTTAAAAAGGGGGTAAAGGCCCAACCTGTATCTTTCCGAAAGTAGATACCAATCTTTTCGAGAAATACGTTGATCAGCACAATGAAGATAACGCCCAGAGTGATCTCCGCGATAATCTCAGGAATTGAGATGCGCGTTTTGTCTTCAGTCAGGCTGAGATCATCCGGTGACCAATCCTCTTTGACTTCCTTCTTGAATTCTTTCGACGCGAGACGCTCGAATAAGAAAAATACCAGGGTCACAATTCCAAAAACATTGACCAGGCTGCCGACCAAATCGAAAAATCGATCTACGATCGCAATGAAAAGGCTGGTTTCTATGAATACACCGCTGACGATGGCAATGAGCACACCGACAAGATTGAGCGCGGCAATCACGATGAGCACGATTTTGAGCACCAGCTGGTAGATTGGATACAACTCTGGCCCGATTAAAGGCTGGTAATCGATATATTGCTGGGCAACCTGGTGGGGTGAACCGTAGTCTTTCAGTACAGCTTTGACCGTGGCCTCATCGGGGTTTGCCCCTGGGCTGCGCTCTTCGATGATATCCATCAGAAGGGAGCGGATCTCTTCAATAATATCGACTCGATTTTTTCTCGGCAGGCGGCGAGAAATTTCATTCAAATAAGTATTCAAGTATTCCATAATGATTATCTAGCTCCTAATCTTCGAATAATAAATTATCGATCGTGTTTTTGAGACGTGACCATTCCTCGGTCAATTCTTCCAGAATTTTTTTCCCGGTTTCACTCAGCACATAGTAGCGGCGCGGCCGCGAGGAATCGACACGCCAATCGCTCTGGAGGAGGTTTTGTTCTTCCAATCGGCGAAGCAGCGGGTAGAGGGTACCCTGGTCAATCTGCATGCCCCGATCTTCAAGCTGCTTCATGAGAGAGTAGCCATACTGCTCTTCGTGGAGTTGGCTGAGCGCTGCCAGGATGATCACCCCGCGGCGGAGTTCCTGGACGAGGCTCTGGGTTTGTTCGGAAATTGTAGGGTCTGTCATAAGCATCATCCTTCTACATTGTGACACACATAATTGTTCGGCATACAGTACTGTGTATTATACAGTATAAAAAGAAATTTTGCAATACTTTAAGGTTGAGGATTAACGAGTGTTTCCTTGTAAGTTGCAGTGCACGGGAACGCCGCGGCTGACACGGCTGTAATTAATACGCAGATGCTTTGGAACTGGGATTTTTTGGAAAACCAGGCGCTATTTTCCAAATGCTTATACCAGAATTCTTGCGTGTCATTCACCATCCTTGCGCCAATACGGTGTGATGCTAAAATAAGGCTATGAAAAACAAGATTATTTTTGATGATAACCTGACTGTACTGCAGCAATTACCGGATGGGCTGATTGACCTGATCTACATTGACCCGCCTTTCAATACGGGCAGACAGCAGGCGCGCCAACAGATAGAAGTTGAAAAGGATGCTGAAGGCGATCGGGTGGGTTTTGGGGGGAATCGCTATCACACCCGTGTGATTGGTGAGAAGGCTTATCGCGACCATTTTGACGATTATCTGGGCTTTCTTGAACCGCGCCTGCTGGAGGCCTACCGGGTGCTTGCGGAGACAGGCAGCCTGTATTTCCATATTGATTATCGGGAAGTTCATTACTGTAAAATTTTATTAGATGAGATCTTTGGACGCGAATCTTTTCTCAATGAAATCATCTGGGCGTATGATTTTGGGGGGCGTTCGAAAACGCGCTGGCCTGCCAAACATGATAACATCCTGTTTTATGCGAAAAACCCGAGCCAATACACCTTTAACTGGGCGTCGGTGGAGCGTATCCCTTACATGGCGCCGGGTTTGGTTGGCAAAGATAAAGCAGCCCGTGGGAAATTCCCCACCGATACCTGGTGGCATACAATTGTGGGCACCAACAGCAAAGAAAAAACCGGTTACCCCACACAAAAGCCGGTAGGCGTTTTGAAACGCATTGTCAGCGCTTCTTCCAACCCAGGCGATCTCGTCCTCGATTTTTTTGCCGGCAGCGGTACCGTTGGTGAGGTGTGCTTGGAGCTGGAGCGGCGTTTTATTTTAGTTGACAACAACCCACAGGCGATTGCCGTGATGCAGACGCGCTTTAGCGAAAACGATTCAATTGAATGGGTGGGGGTTGAACCTCAGTCAGCGTTATAGAATAAGGGATGCTGCCTGAGCCGCTCGATAAGATCAGGGGAGAGTGCAAAAGGCTGGCCTTCTGGGTTGGGCGGGGGTTCCAAACCGCAGAATGTGATCATCTCCTCAATGATAGCTCTGGCCAGGGCTGTAAAATCGTCTTTGAAGACTGAGTAATTGACCAGAACGCAGGCATGCGGCGAGGTGGGTGAAAGGAGCATCCCGGGTGAACCGCTGCTTATGGAGGTAATTTCCGCCGCAGGGTTCCCTGTATCCAGGGACAGGCAATCGACCCAATCCCACGTTGAGGATGCGCCCGTCTTCGATGCTTTCAGCGATCATATAACTGCAATCAGCCAGGTCAGTCTCGACATTGATACATGCAAATGCGGGCAGCTCATCGGGCGCAGGATGGTAAGTCTCTATTCTGCCAGGGGTTATTTTCATGGGCGCTAACTGGGCTTTGAGCGCGGAACACAATTTGGCTTCAAATTCAACCAGGGCGTCGGGCGCATTAAAACGATCATCTTCTAAGGCCAGCCACAGGTTCAGATCAAATTTTTGTATATTGGATGTATGTCACTGCCGGATGACCACCTGTACGTCTTGGAGGGGCTGACCGTTTTTAGAGGTAAATTTAAATCGGTAGTTCCCGGTTTGCAAGGTCTGCTACCCAGGAAAGGGTAGCAGCAAACACAGTTCACCATGGTTGCTGCAAAGCGGTTGCGTAAAGGTTTGACTGGTGAGCGTACTGCTCTCAGGATCATAGCGGTAGAGAATATCATTATTGGGTGTCATGATTTTAAGTAGTGTGATTTCATCCTGAATGCTGGTGGCTCGAGCTGCCAACAACAGCGAAATATCATCCCGCAGTGTTGAAACAAGCAGGCTTTCATGCAGGTAGATCGACTCGAAAGTGTCAACAATTAAATCAGGGTGTTTTTCAAACGCTTTTTGCTTGGTCTCCGGTGCAGATTTAGGGTGAAAGTGGATGTGATCTTTAATGGCTGTAAATACTTCCATGCCTTGTTCCCGCCAGTGTTCCGCGGTCGCAATTACCAGCAGGAAAAAGAATTGGTTAAGGTGTGGCGAACAGATCAAAGTTCTGCCCAACCCTTCTTCCTCGGCATTAATGAAATGGATTTCTTTCACCCAGCCTGTAATTCCCTGGAGCAGATCCTTGCCGGACTCAACTAAATTAACTTCATCGAAATTGATCATAAAATCTGCGGCCAGCTCGTCATTGAGCTCGACAAGCGAAGCCTGGCTGGCAAGTTCGCCCCCGATGATACAGATTTTCAAGTTTCCATCTTCTGAATAGAGGTAAATGGATCCATCGACTTCCAATTCAAATCCAATGATGGGTCGGAATGAAAAACCAGCGCCTTCAATGAACAATTCATCACCAAACTGGAGCTTGGATGTATTTGGTATCTTCTGGTCAGAGGGGTCTAAGGGTTCGTTCATGCAATATTTTTCGTTGATATTGGTGTGGATTGCTGGTTTTATTTTTCACCAATTGGACAGGCTGCGTCACAAGACAGGCGGTTTGAGTTATGCTTTACAATTGGTTGAAATTCAATCCTTAATCTTTTGTGTTATCAACGCTGTTTTGACCTCACTGGCTCAGAAAAAATTATTTGCTATGGAACGTACAGGTCGCCCGTTGCTTAACTTTGACCCCGTCCGCGAGATAATCATTGAACCTGGGGATCTCATCCACCCCAAGGGTGTGCCAAGTGTTATGTAATTTGCTTTTTTGCTAAAGTGTTTGAGTGAACAAAAGAGCGTCACACCGTGTGAGAAGTCTGGCGTTTGCGCTTTCCTGATGGAAATTTTGCTCGAGGAAATGATCGCTGCAAGCCGCCAGAAATTTATCGCCTGTGGCGGCTATGGCGTTTTGGATTGGAGAATTGCCCTGGACGAAATCGAGTATGATTATGATAAGATCCTCAAGGAGATAATATGCCAGACTTAACGTCGCAATTTTTGTCGAAAATCATGGATCATCGTTTGCAGGGACTGTCACTGGGCGATGACCAGGTGTTGCCCTATTACGATGGCTTGTCGCTGGTTAACCTGCCGTCAACGGTGACCAGGTTGCTGGGGGCGCCAGATTTTGGTTGCCCGCCATTGGACGCCGCGATTATTGATCACCTTGGAGGGCCATATCAGAAGGTGGTGTTCTTGCTGGTGGACGCGTTGGGTTACGACCTGTTCAAGCAGGCGATCGACCCGGAAAACGGTTTGATCTGGGCGAAATATTTCGACCAGGGTGTATTCAGTCCGATCACCAGCATTTGTCCGAGCACAACAGCCTCTGCATTGACGACCTTGTGGACAGGCGTCGGCGCTGGGACGCATGGCATTATCGGCTATGAGATGTGGTCGAAGACCTTTGGGATGGTGATTAATAATATTTCGCATTCAGCCGCGAACATGCGGAGTGATGTCGGGGGGTTGTCGCGGGCTGGGTTTAATCCGACCCAGTTTATGAACCGACCGACACTGGGCCCCCATTTGCAAGCCCACGGCATTGTGCCAACCAGTTTTACCCATACATCGATTGCTCGCTCTGGGCTATCGATGATGCAAAAGAGCGAGGTTAATATTCAGGCTTATGTTAACGAGGCGGAATTATGCGTCAGCCTGGTAGATTATTTGAATCATCGCAGTGCGCTGAAGGAGTTTATCTACATTTATTATTCTGACGTGGATACCCTTATGCATCGTTATAACGCCGATGATCCCCGGGTTATGCTTCAGTTTGCGGCTTTTTCTACTTTATTTAAACGCGGGTTTTTTGATAATTTATCTCCTGCGGTAGCAAAAAAGACGCTTTTGATATTAACTGCCGACCATGGCTCGATTGCCACGCCACATCATGAACGATTTGACCTGGCCAACCATCCGGAGTTAGTCTCGCATCTGGTCATGCAGCCCACCTGTGAAAATCGGCTGCCCTTCTTGTATATTAAACCCGGACAGGTTGAACAGGTACGGGATTATTTTGCCAGAACCTGGCCGGATGATTTCCTTCTGGTTGAGCCTGCAGAGGCACTTGAGGCAGGCTTGTTTGGACAGGCGCCGTTTGTAGAGGGCGTGCTTGATCGTTTGGGAGATTTACTGGTTATCACGCGGGGCGATGCCTATTTGTGGTGGTCACCCAGGCCGAACCCGCTGGCAGGCCGACATGGGGGATTACACCCGGGGGAGATGTTGGTGCCGTTTTTTGCACTGCCCCTGGGAAATTTGTTCTGATACAACGGAAAAAACGGAACGACCTTGTAATTGTTATCACTTCCATTGATTTAGCTGCGTTGAATTATTGAATAATGAACCACCTGGTGATTACCCCACCGGGTGGTTTGTTGATTACAAACAAGTTTAAATTATTGGCTGAATATTAACGTAACCTTTTATCTTTGAATACTGTATGCTCAGCGCCCGGTGTTTTGTCAGGTGGGTGATTATTTTCTCGTGCGGCTGGCGCTGCAATCTCCCTTTCAACAGGCGATTCCCATTGTCAAAAAAGATTGTTAAAAAGTTCCCGATCCTGAAGCTCTTGACATAGAACAAAAGTTCTGTATAATTAGAACATAAATTCTATTAAAGATGATTGGAGTGTCAAATGGGTGCGTTAAATACGATTATGACCGAAATAAAAATTGATCATCAGACCTCAATTTCAGGGCTGACACGAGCCCGAGTGCGGCAGCCAAAATTGATGAAGTCGGAATTGTTTCGCCAAACCGCCACTGTTGGCGGATTAATCGATAAAATCCAGGTGAGCAACTCGCCAACCGTATTGCTGGGCGAATGTGCGGATGGCCTACCTTTTATTATTGAATTGGGAAACCCGCAGATGGGCGCAATGTTAATCGGCTGCGACCATGGTGCCGGTAAAACACACCATTTGCAGGTTTTAGCCGAATCGGCAGTCAGGATGAATGCTCCCAGTGCATTGCAGCTGGGTGTGATTACCTTCAAACCTGGCGAGTGGCAATCCTGGGTAGAGCGACCTGAAAACAAGCAACATTTGCAAGGGATCTTTGCCTGGTACGACCCGTGGGCGGAAAGTTTGATCAAAAATTTGATTGCCTTGGCTGAAGCTCGGTATGACGGCAGGCAGTCCGGCGCCCAGGTTTTGCTTTTACTGGATGATAAGAGCTTTATTGAAGAACTGAGTTATGAAGCCCAAATGAACTTGCACTGGCTGCTGGAGTATGGTGCCCGGGTGGGTATTTCTCTTGTGGCGACAATCAATGCGCACCAGGCAGCCCAATTTCGGTTCTGGATGCAACCCTTCCGAACGCGGATCATCGGCCGGGTTTTGGATCAATCTGCAGCTAAAATACTCACACAACGGGGCGACTCTGCAGCCGATGGTTTGGATCCATCCATATTTAGGGTCTGGACAGGCGCTGGCTGGCGTACCTATCGATTACCGCTTTTAGGTGATTAATCTCAAGGGGAAGAGGAAAAAGAAAGTGGAATGTTCTGATTCGATGAGGACTTAAGCTCAACCTTGGCGGCAGAGCCCTCAGAGCAGTGGCCTAATGATCAACACAGATATCACCAAGAGCCAAATTTGTATCTTGTGCACCCCGGTATAAGGTACCCAGGTGGGTTCGCTTGCGGTTTGATACACCATCAATCGGCGTATCATTTGTGGGTTGGCTTGGCTGAGGAAAATGAATTAGCGCGTCAACATGGGCTTGAGTAATCAGGTTGAGGATTTTGACGGAAAGTCAAAGCTCAGCTCTCGGTAGCAATAAACATTATGGATCATGGTATCCCCAAGCTGAGTCTCCCTGACGGTGGTTGGCGAATAAATATGGATATGCCCGTGTAAATGAAACCGGGGTTGAAAGACTTTAATCAGCCAAAGAAAAGCTTTCACACCATGATGAGCGCGATCTGTTTGGTCGTGGATGCCCCAGGGTGAGGCGTGGGTTACAAAGATATCCAGAAAGCGGCCGAAGCGGATCTTGTTCAAAAGGAAGCTGGGGACTAATTTTATAACCTGTAACCACATTTCTTGTTGTGAGTATTGATAATCACCCTGGTTATATCGTATGCAGCCCTGGATGCCTGAAAGAATCAGGCCAGAATCTTTATCCCGGATTACTTTTCCGTGCAGGTTGATGCCACCCCAGGGTGCGGTACGAACACCACCGCCGCAGCCATACTCCATTTCTTTGGCGTGGTTACCTCGTACATAGTAGAGGGGGATATCTAAAGTACTGATGATATATTCCAGGTAGAAATATGAAAGATCCCCACAACTGATGGCAACATCAATATCATGAAATCGCTTTTTTATATTTGCACTGTAGATCAGGGGACTTTCAGCATCGCTGACTGCCAATAAGTTCATGAATATATTTTATGACAAAAACATTAATTTTGGTAGCCTGGTTATGGCTTGGTGATGTTTGGTTCCCCGCCAGCGGCTACGGCCAGGGCGACGGCTTTATCTCGATCGTGGCTGATACTGACCGACCAGGTATGAATACCCAATTGATCAGCGGTTATTTTTGCTTGACCGTGTAAGTGGACTACGGGTTGCCCTGTGGGCAGATGAAGAATTTCAATATCCTGCCAGTGGACACGACCGATGCCCGTTCCCAGAGCTTTCGATACGGCTTCTTTTGCTGCAAAAAGGCCCGTTAAGGATTCCGTGCGGTCATTAGCCTGGGCAATTTCATTGGCTGTGTAGACGCGGTTGATGAAGCGTTTACGGATGGCAGGGTTGACCTCATCCAAACGTGAAATTTCCACGGTATCTATGCCGCTGTACAGGAACATAAGACCACCTCCTAAGGCCCGGCGACGGCGACGGCCAAATGGTTTGGATCGAGATATTTGCGGCTGGCCTCAAAAATATCTCTGCGAGTGACGGCTTGGACATGCTTTTGATATTGAAGAAAATAATCAAGTCCAAGGTTGAAGTATTCAATATTTACCAGTGAACCAGCGACACCGCTGTTCGATTCCAGGAGCAATGGCATGCGTCCAAGGAAGTACGACTTGCTATCCGAAAGCTCTTCCTCGGTTACCGGTTCTGAGACGTAATTACGGACTTCTTCGGTGATTAACGCGATGGTCTGATCAATGTTAATGGGGTTTACGCCAGCGATCATTTCCCATGCGCCGGGGCCATGCCCGATACTCAGGGATGAATAGGCGTAATAAGCCAGTCCGGCTTCTTCGCGCACGCGTTGCCCCAGGCGCCCCATCATCCCAAACTCGCCGAGGATGTTGTTTCCCAGACGCAAGGCATGGAAATCTGGCGAATGCCTGTCCGGTGCATGGCTGCCCATGACAATATCCGCCTGGGTTTTCCCGGGGATGATGAGCCTTTTTTCAGCCTGATTTTCCAGGGGTTGAATCGTTTCAATTACCGGTAATGGTTGCTGGTTGGGATTTTCCCAATCTCCAAAGTGCTGTTCGACGGCGTTTATAGCTCTTTTCGGTTCAACCGAGCCGACAATAACAAAAACCATGTTTTTGGGGCTGTAAACACGGTGATAGAAATTCACCAGGTCATCTCGCTGGATTGTCTGTACGGTTTCCGTATAGCCGCCGTCAGGGTGTTGATAGGGGTGGTTTCTGTAGAGGATCTGATCAAAGAGCAAGCTGGCCATTGCCGCAGTATCCTGGGCGCGAATGGCCAAAGCAGTGAGCATTTGTTTTTTCTGGCGATTGAACTCTTTTTCAGGAAAGCTGGGCGAGCGAAGGCAATCTGCGATCAAACTTAATATCAAATCAAGATCCTCACTCAGACAATGTGCGCTGAACGAGGTTCTTAAAGTGCTGGACGTAAAATTCAAGCTGGCGCCAATCGATTCAATCTGGTTGTGCAGGCTTTGAAAATTGTGATTGGCTGTACCGGTCATCAGCCCAAAAGCTGTCAGGTAGCTTAACCCCAGCTTGTCTTCAGGGTCTGACAGGCTGCCACCGTGGATATAACCTTTGATGGAAAGGGTCGGGCTGCTAAAATTAGAGCGTGAAAGGATGATTACCCCATTGGGTAATTGTTTCCGGGTAATATTTTCCGGGTTGGGCAGGGAATGTTGGTATGCGTCGTTTGTGAGATTGTTCATGCGTTGTAATTACCCCTGTTCTGGAACAAAGAATCCGACCACACGGTTATTAGGGTGCAAGTAAGTTTGGGCGATTTGGAGGACTTTTTCCGGCGTAATCTCGGCAAGATGGGCAACATAGTTTTCAAACCAATCATAATCAGCAAACATCGCCGTGTAGCCTAACCAAAAAGCCTGGTTGGAGATGTTTTCGCTGCTGAAAACAAAGAGGGCTTTGGCTTGTTTAGTCGCCCGGTCGATTTCAGCTTTAGTGATCGGGGAATCAAGAACTCGTTTAATTTCATGGTCAACAGCGGCCAGGATTTCCTCTGGTGTGCGGTCTGGGTGTACCGTCAGGTTGATGGTATAGAGGTAGGGGTCGCGGGTTGCCTGCAATGAGCCCCGGCAGGAAACAGAAAATTCACCTTCGACAAGGGCTCGGTAAAGCCGGCTGGTTTTATTGCTGGTTCCACCGGAACCAAACATATTCAGGCTGCTTGGCCCGGTGAGCAGGCTGTCGAGCACTGTCAGGGCAAAGAAATCTGTATTGTTGGCACTGGGCGCTCGGTAGGCAATTTGTAAATAACTGGTTTCGCCTGGCCCGGTGACAAATACCCGCTTTTCTTGCTGAATGGGTGGTTCTGTTGTGATGGTTGGTTTAACGGGTTTGCTGGAAGGGAGTTCGCCAAAAATCTCTTCAATGCTTTGCATGATCTCCCGGGTCTTAAAATCGCCGGCAATGGCTAAAACAGCGTTGGCAGGTTGATAGTACTGACGGTAATGCTGATAAAGATCGTTGCGGGTGATTGTTTGCAGGTCTTCTTTTAAGCCAATCACCTCGTATTTGTAGGGATGGTGTGAAAATGCTGCGTCTTGAACTGCCTCTGCCAGCAAAAACTGGGGTTGGTTTTCGCTGCCCTCTCTTTCCGAGATAACCACTGTGCGTTCCCGTTCGACTTCCTCGGGCAAGAATTGGCTGTTCAACATCCGATCTGCTTCCAACGTGAGACTGAGATTATAAAGGTGGGCCGGCATCGTCTCAAAATAAGTGGTCCAGTCCATATGGGTGAGTGCATTCCAGGCGCCGCCGACCCGGGAAATTTCGCGATCAAGAATTCCGGCTGGAAAGGCTTGTGTTCCCTTGAACTGCATGTGTTCTACCCAATGTGAAATACCGGTTGTGCCCCGGGTCTCGTTGCGCGAACCAACGCGATACCAGATCCAGGTACTGATGATGGGTGCGGTATGGATCTCTTTCAGGTGAATTGAAAGCCCGTTCGGTAAGGAAGTGAATTGTGCAGTATTTGTCATAGCATACTCTCAACTGGTGTGCATTGTCCTTTGTGAAATTTTGAGATGTCCCTGCTCAATCCAGTATAATACAACCTGGTTTGTCTGCACTCATTATATGCGAAGATGTGGATTAGGAATTTGCAGACCACCGCGATATTTTTGGAGAGGTGACTTGTGACAGTTGACCCTGAAAAACATTATCTTGTGGGGGTGATTGGTGCTGGGCCGGCGGGTTTGTATGCAGCGCAGCACCTTGCCCGAAAGGGTGTGCAGGTGGTCCTGTTCAACCGCGATATCAAACCCGGTGGTTTGGCTGAATACGGGATTTTTCCGGATAAGATTAAAATGCGCGACGGGCTGAAGGCGCAATTTAAGCGCATCTTAGCGCTGCCAAACGTACATTACCAGGGAAATGTCAGCATTGGCCAATCCGGAGATCTTCAACTGGATCAACTCAGGAAGGTAGGGTTTCAAGCCTTTATGATCACTACCGGCGCCCAGCAGAATAATTGGCTGGGTTTGCCCGGTGAAGACCTGGCAGGGGTTTACCATGCGAATGAGATTGCCTTTCATTACAACCATATGCCTGAATATGCCGACCTGGCGCTTGAGTTTGGTCAGCAGGTGGTGGTGATTGGCGCTGGCAATGTGATGCTGGACATTGTCAACTACCTGAAATGCGAACAGCACGCTTGTGTTGTAACGGCTTATGCCCGGCGCGGGCCAGGCGAGGTTAAGTTTGACCCGCAAACCCTGGAATCCGTGGCAAACTGCCTGGATGTAAAAGCAGTTGAAGAGGCTGTGAAAGCCGCACAACCACTTGTGGCCGGTGTGGGTGGCGATCCCCGGGCAATTTGTGCGTTAATAAAACAAGCCCAGCACAGGGCGGGGGGTTGTGATTCCGGGTTGCGGTTTCGGTTAGCCTTTTTACGTTCTCCAAAGCGATTAATTGGGGATTCGAAGGGGCGGGCGAAAGCCATCACTTTTGAGGTGAATGAATTGGTGCGCGAGGGCGAGTTGATCCGCGCCCGCGGTACGGGAGCGCTGGAGACAGTACCTGCTGATACGGTGATCTTTTCTATTGGCTCGCAGGTCGATCCAGGTTTTGGCTTGCCTGTTTCAGCCGGGAATTATGTGACCACACCTTATCCTCGCTTTCCAGTGCACGGCATTTCTTACGAGGTGTACAACCCAGACCTGTGTTCCCATTGTGAGGATCTTTTTGTCAGTGGTTGGGCACGACTGGCCAGTGAGGGCATTGTTGGATTGGCTCGCAAAGATGCCGAGCGGGGCGCCCAGGCTTTGTTACATTACCTGGAAACATTAGTACCAACGGCAACCGGCACAGTTGATCAGGCATTGTTGCGTTTGCCAAAGACGGATAAGCGGGTGGTAGCTCTATCTGACCTTGAGACTTTGTGGGCGGTTGAGGAAAAGAAAGCCGAAGAACTCGGCCTGTGGGCATTTAAGTTTAAAACAAATCAGGAGATGCTGGCGGTTATCGAAAAAGCGTCGAAAGCTTAATTTTGAACTGGTCTGATTGGGTTTGATCTTGGGGTGGCGTTTCGTTTGGAGGGGGCGGGGTGGGGTTAACTGTTTTTTTATAATCGCGCGGGTAGCGGCGATACCTGATGAGGAGTAAAAAGCCTATGGCAATGGTCATGATCCCTAAGTTCATCCCACGGGCTTGCAGGGGGCCAAAGAGGACATTGGGTAAAGGATGGCTTCCTAAGCCAAAAATATCCGCCATGCCCGCAAAAACACAAATAACATAACCGGTGCTGATCAGGCGAGAACCAATCTCTGCGGCGATGGTCTTCTGACCTTCAGGCCAAAGGGCGTTCAGGACCAGATAATTTCCCAGGCTGATGACAGCCAGACCCAGCAGAAAAACGGAAATTTGAACAAATCCCACCACAGGGCTGCGGTCTAACCCAAACATGCTTGGACGAGCGCCAAGCAAAAAGATCAGGTAACCAATAAACGCCATAACCAAACCGACCCGGATACGGTTTTTACGATAGGCAAGCGCGATATCCGAAGTATTGTTTTCCACCTGATTAAGGGGTTGGTTTTCTTCAGATTCTATTAATGGTTCGATTTCCGGCTGTTTCATGAAGTAGGCAGGTTGTTTTGTAAAATCCTGAGCCAATTTCCGCTTAAGATGCGATCAACATCATCCTGATTGTAACCTTTTTCTTCTAGAAGTGGGATCAATTTCGGTAAGTCTGCGATGGTATCAATTTCATGGGGCACACTTTCTACGCCAAATCCGCCGTCAAAATCTGTGCCGATGGCGACGTGATGAGTATTGCCGGCAAGCTGGCAGACGTGATCAATTTGTGCAATATATTTGTCCAAGCCAATCGCGTCGCGACCGCCGAGATCACGCCAATTCCACGCTAAAAACGAATTGAGTGGAACGATTCCCATGACACCATTGCGCTCAATCAATTGATGAATGGTTTCATTTTTCAGATGGCGGTTGATCGGGATATGATTGATCAGGGCTTCAGCGTTCGCATGGGAAGCGATGACCTGGCCTGCATAATGATCTAAAGCCTGACGTGCAGATTGATGATCCATGTGGCTGATATCTAAAATTAAACCCAGGTCTGCCATGTGATCGAGAAGTGTATACCCCGCTTTGGTTAACGGGCCCGGTTCGCGCGTGCCCCCGCAATAGCGTGTCCCTGCCCAGGCAGGCCCGATTAATCGGACACCCCAGGTATGCCATTGTTCGACCTCTTCCGGCGCCTGAATGCCATCAGCACCTTCCATGAGGATGATGATCCCAACGGGCGGGGGAGGTGAACTCTGCTCTTGTAGATGGTCCTGCCACTTTTCAAGATGCTCATTCAAATCGGCTTGGCTGAATAAAAGGCAGAATTTCTGCGGATGCTGGTCAATCAGCCTGAAATAAGCCTCTAGATTCTGACGATAGCAGGCATGTGCTTCCTGTGGGGTTTCATAGTTCTGAGTTTTAAATTCGCCCTGATCAAGACGGCGCGGCGTGCAATAGAGTGTACCAAACACGATCGCGACATTAGCTTGTTGATACTGTGGCCAACCCAGCAAGGTGTTGCCATTAAAAGCAGGGATGGGGGTGTTTTTTTCGTCCTGCCGAATTTCATAGGCCGACCGTGTGTAATCGCGGCCCAAGTTGACCATATTCCAGGCCAGGTCTTGATGTGCATCAATAATCAGGGTCATGGGTTTTGTAAAAATGGTGGCAAAAAAGGCGCACCAGCTTTCCGGTACGCCTTATCGTTGATCAAAACTTTAGGCTTTGCTGCTGTCTTCAGGAATTTCTTCGGCGGCTTCAGGGACGGGATGTTCTTCTTCGACTTCTTGCACCGCATCCTCCGTGACCACCTCTTCGTCATCCTTGTTCTCAGGGGCAACCTCGGCTTCTTCTGTTTCTGCCTCTTCTTCAGGCTCTACTATGGGGGCCTCTTCTTCAGCAGCCTCGCCATCCAATGCTTCCTCAGGAAGATCTGGCAATTCCTCTGGTTCCTCAACCTTGAGTTCATCGATATCAAACTTGTCGGCCAGGATCTTCAAATCAAGTTCGGTATAAGCAGGCGAATCAACCCGGCGAATACTTAAACCAATTCGATGTGTATCCTCTTCAATTTTGATAATCCGCAGGGTGAGGACGTCACCTTCTTTGAGCAGCTCTTTTGGGTGCTCGATGCGTTGCTCGCTGATTTCGGAAATGTGGACTAAGCCTTCAAGATCACCTTCATCATTATCTAAAACTAAACGAGCAAAAGCTCCGAAATTGGTCAGGCGGGTAATTTTCCCCTCCACCAGTTGACCCTCGGTCAGAGAAGCGATCTGTTCCTCCCAGGGATCATCCTGTAAGCGTCGGATAGAGAGACCAATACGTTTTCGTTCCGGGTCAACACTGATCACTTTAACTTTGATTTCCTGTCCAACTTCTAAAACTTCGCTGGGGTGGTTAATATGCTCCCAGGATATCTCGGAAAGGTGGACGAGCCCATCCGCGCCGCTGATATTTACAAAGGCGCCGAAATCTGCCAGACTGGTCACGCGGCCAGTTCGAATTTCACCTTCTTTCAAATCCTCGATGACACGTTCTTTGATCGTGTCACGTGTTTCGCTGCTGGCAGCGCGTTCAGAGAGGATCAACCGACGACGTTCACGGTCAACTTCAATAACACATACTTCGATTTCCTTATTGACCATATCACCATAGCGTTCTTCAGGTGTATTACCAGAGATCGACAATCGGCGGCCCAGCCCAATTTGAGAAGCAGGGACAAACCCGCGGATTGAACCCAGAGATACCAGAAGACCGCCTTTGTTGTAACCCTCGATCTTTGATACGAAGGCTTCTTCCGATTCCAGTAAGTCTTCGGCAGTTTGCCAATTTTCTTCTTCCAGTGCACGGGTGAATGAAAGAATCAAGTTCCCGTTTGCGTCTTCCGGCGTGATGACGTAAACCGTAATTTCTTCACCTACCTGAAAACCTTGCCGAATTTCTTCATCGACGGCATCTAATTCTTTGCCGGCAATGATCCCTTCGGATTTTGCGCCAACACTGACGAGAACCTGTCCTTCGCTGACGCTGGCGATGGTGCCTTTACGAATCTCTCCGCGCTTTGGAAAGTCGATGGTCAGACCTTCCTGGGCCAATAAAGCTTCCATCTTGCTTATAGGTTGTTCCTGGCTTTCTTCTTCCCCCATCTCATTAATAATATCATTTTGGTCCATAAAATAGATTACTCCAGAGTTGAATTCTTACTGATTATAAAGTTTATTTTCAAACCTGACAACCCCCAAAATTTAACAGGCGTTAAACCGTACATTAATCAGTCTTACAATTGTACTGGTTTCAGAATAATTGTCAATTAATCTTGACCTCATTTATTGACTTGTTTTTATTGATCCTCCTCAGTTTCAAGAAGGGACCGTAATTGAGTTCTGGGGTCCGGTGGGCCAATGATACCATCTTCTTCCATTTGGTCGATCAGTCGGGCTGCGCGGGTGTAACCGACGCGCAATTTACGCTGCAGCATGGAGGTGGAGGCATACCCTTCGGTGCGTATAATTTCAAGGGCTTCGATGTATTTTTCATCTTGGTCAGAATCAACGTCTTCCCAGAGTGCCGTTTGTTGAAAGGAAACACCGGAACGAGATTGAAAAGCAACAGGCTGGTCTGGACGTTCAGGGGCGCCCGTTGAAACGCTAAACCCGCGCCAATAAGCTGCCAGGCGGTTTAATTCAGCATCTGAAACGTAGGCGCCCTGGATGCGAACAGGGGCTGGAGCGTCGGGCGCCTGGAAAAGCATATCACCGTTCCCAAGCAGGCGTTCTGCGCCAGGCTGGTCGAGGATCACGCGGCTGTCCACCGAAGAGGCAACGGCAAAAGCAATTCGAGCAGGGAAATTGGCTTTGATCAGGCCTGTTAAAATATCTGTAGACGGGCGTTGCGTGGCGATGATCAAATGAATTCCTGTAGCACGGGATAATTGCGCCAATCGGGTTAACGAGCGTTCGGTTTCATCTGGCGCCAGCATCATCAAATCGGAAAGCTCATCAATCACCACAATAAGATAAGGAATTTTCTTAGCCTGATTTTCATCGCAGTAGCGATTGAATTCGGTGATATTACGAGCGCTCACCTCGGCGAACTTTCGATAGCGATTTTCCATTTCACGCAGCATCCATTGCAATGCACCGACGACTTGTTCGGCTTCAACAATAACCGGCGATAATAAATGGGGGATGCCATTATATCCGGTCAACTCCACGCGTTTGGGGTCAACCAGGACCAAACGCAATTCGTCCGGTGTTTTATTGAGTAAAAAACAGCTCAGGATACCATTGATGCAAACCGATTTACCGGCGCCCGTTGTTCCGGCAATTAACAGATGGGGTAAGGCTGTCAGGTCCGCTGCAACAGGGTGCCCTGACATGTCCTTGCCAAGAGCGATTTTTAATGGGGAATTCAACTGCTGATAAGAGGGGCTTAAAAGCACCTCCTGTAACGCCACGATAGAAATCTGCTGGTTGGGAACTTCGATGCCAATGTAACCTTTGCCTGGCACCGGCGCTTGAATACGTATACGTGCCGCTGCCAGGGCTAATGCGATGTCGTCGGCCAGCGCTACAATTTTCGATACGCGCACCTTTGTACGGCCATTGCGAGAGGCAACAAAATCTGGTTCAACGCCGAATAAAGTCACCGAGGGTCCCCGCTTGATTTCCACCACACGGGCAGGAGCGCCAAAGGAGCGCAAGGTCTCCTCGATAACCCTCGCTCGGTGGCGATCATTTTCCGAATCATCCGGGGGTTCGATAGCCGGGTTAAGGATTTCCTCCGGGTTTGGAAGGACCCAGACGGGTTCTTGTGGGGGGTCCTCCTGTGTGGCCGCCTGGTTAGTCGCGGTTGTGGGGTCGATGGGCGTGATCGCTGGTGAGGACAGTCTTTGGCTCGACTCTGCAACCAGGGTCGGTTTTTCGGGTTGTTTGGCCTGTTTACGGGCGTTCCAGCGGGAGTGAATAGAGGATAGAGCTTTGTTGCCGGTTTGAGAAATGAACCTCGCCAACTGGGTGACCCATTCAGCAGCCCATTTGACGATGTTTGCCATTGCCAGGTCGAGGGTGAGCATCAAGCTGACCAACAACCAGGCAATCAGGGCAACGATCGCGCCCGGTTTGCCAAGCAATTGGACGAACCCAATTTTGAAGGCAGCGCCAAGATAACCGCCGCCCTGGCCCGCCCTGGCATCTAAAAAACTGCCATCAACAATGAGATGAAACCAGGTGGTTAAATTAACAAAGAGCAGAAGGATCCCAAAAATGCGCACCAAGGATAGCTTTGGGATACGTTCAAGGTTTTTGAACAAGACCCAAAGACCGATGAGTATGATTGCCAATGGTAGAATAAAGACGCCCCAACCCACAAGAACAGACAGGTTTTTTACCCACCAGGCAGTCAATTGGTTGCTGCTTTGAGTGAAAAGGCTGATTAAAGTTAACAACCCGACCAATACCAGCAGAATTGCAAAAATTTCAATCTGTCTTTGTGGCGTGACCTTTGAAAGGAGGTGTTCCTGGGGTTTCGCTTTTGACTTTTGCTTTCTGCGGTGTCCTGCTTCGGATTGTTTAACTGATCGGCGCGCCATGCTGATCTCCTGAATGCTGTTTGCCCTTGGCTACTGATTGGATTATAGCATAGCAATTATTAAGGAGAATAAATATGAGATTATAAATATGCTTCTCGGTAACCTCAGGTGTTTTTAATACTTCTAAAAATTCATGCTTTTCAGGGCTTGACCTAAAAAGAATTTCTAGTATCATGAAGAGAGAAAGATATCAGCACATCCTGATAATAGAAAATTATTCACTTGCGAGGGATTTAAAACCTGTTATACTACTTTTGATACCCATCGATAAGACAGCCGACTCAGTGACATGAACTCAGTTTCGGCAAAAACCGATGGTAATTATCCCGCCTGTCCTTAACAACTAAAGTGGCTAACGATATCAATGAAAAACCGCGTTTGTGGGACAGCACAAGGGATAACCACTTGCCTGAAAAAATAAAATTAATAAAAGAACGTTCCCGAATTTGTTTATAAATCCTTTCTATGCCCCACCTGTATTGGGTGTGGGAATAATTAACAAAAAGTCTCCTGTGACATTATTTAATTAACACTTCAAATATAAAAGAGAAAAACTATGGATATACTTCAATTAGAACAAAAATCATTGTCAGAATTACGTTCTATTGCTAAGGAGCTAAACCTCCCAAGGCCTCAACGTTATAAAAAAGAAAGCCTGATATTGCACGTCGCCCGTGCCTGGGGCGAGAGCGAAGGCCTGGAAATTAGGGGGGGTATCCTTGAAATAATGAACGAAGGCATCGGTTTCTTGCGACAGGATTATCGAATTGGGGCTGAGGATGTCTATGTTTCTCAGGCACAACTACGTCGCTATGAATTACGTTCTGGCGATATGGTTATTGGCCACGTTCGACCGCCGCGTGAATCTGAGCGGCATTATGGTTTGTTGAAGGTTGAATACGTTAACGGCCTGACCCCTGAGGAAGCCCGTCACCGCCCCAGGTTTGAAAGCCTGACCCCGATTTTCCCTGACAATCGATTTGATTTAGAATATGATCCAAAAGTGCTCTCGACTCGGATTATTAACTTGGTTGCCCCAATCGGCCGCGGACAGCGGGCGATGATCGTTTCCCCACCTAAGGCGGGGAAGACAACCATCCTAAAAGAAATTGCCAACGCGATTTTTCAAAATCACCCGGATGTGCGACAAATCATGTCGCTAATCGGTGAGCGCCCGGAAGAAGTGACAGATATGGATCGTTCGGTTGAAGCTGAGGTTGTGGCATCGACTTTTGACGAACCCGTCACGGCACATGTCCGTATGGCAGAAATTGCGCTGGAAAGATCAAAGCGCCTGGTGGAATCGGGGCATGATGTTGTGATTTTAATGGACTCGCTCACAAGGCTGGCCCGAGCATATAACCTGGTGGTCAATCCCTCCGGTCGGACGCTTTCTGGCGGATTGGACCCTTCGGCGCTCTACCCGCCCAAGCGTTTCTTTGGTGCGGCGCGCAATCTGGAAGAAGGGGGCTCGTTGACCATCATTGCCACCGCCCTGGTTGATACAGGCTCTCGATTGGACGACGTGGTCTTTGAAGAGTTCAAAGGAACGGGTAATATGGAATTGCATCTTTCGCGCCGGTTGCAGGAACGTCGTACATTCCCGGCGATTGATATTGAACGTTCGTCCACCCGTCGAGAAGACCTGCTACTGGGGCCTGATATCCTGCGGCGGGCCTGGTTGATGCGGCGCATGTATCTGCAGATGGTGGCGAACGCCCCGCAGGGCGCTGGAATGGACCCATCTGTGGCGACTGAGGCTGTTCTGCAACAATTGATGCGGTCTAAAAACAATCTTGAATTCTTAGAAACACTCACGGATGAGATGTAGCTGTTGCTGCTATTGAGGTGATGAGTTTTGTCTGGTCAGTCTGAAGAAAAAATAGAAAATCCAAAGATGGTGCGCTGGCACATTTGGTTGTCCTGGCTGGTTACAGGGATCTTGGTGGCTGTGTTAATTTCCGTGCTTTACTGGCAGCCGATCGTCGCCCAGGAAATGGCCGAGCGTAACGGTGGATCCCAATCCCTGGCTGGTAACCCTGAGTGGAATTCATCTAAGGATGCCCTGGCAAATATGCCCTATTTTGAGGTGGCGCAGGAAGACCCCTCTGTGCTGCGATTCCCTGAAACAAACACGATTGCACCCACACGCCCACGCAGCTTTGCGGTTGATTACGAAGTGTTATCAGGCGATGCTGTCTTCAGTATTGCCCAGAAATTTAATATTTCACCAGAAACATTGCTTTGGTCGAATTATAATGTGTTGCGTGATGACCCCCATAGCTTGGATGTTGGGCAGGTACTGCGTATCCCTCCCGCCAATGGCATTCTTTATGAGTGGAAAGATGGCGATACATTGGAGGTGGTAGCCGCGCTGTTTAAAGCGCCCGTTGAAGACATCCTGAATTGGGCGGGAAACAACCTGGATCTGACCAACCCGGAGATCGAACCCGGCGCCATGGTGATGATCCCGGGCGGCCAACGTGAATTTCAACAATGGGTGGTACCCACTTATGCTGTCGGTCGATCTGGTACATCATCGCTGCCTGGTGGCTGCGAGGTATCTGGCCCATTTTTTTATGGTGGAGGCTGGTTTATTTGGCCTGCTGACAATCATTATCTTTCTGGAAACGATTACTGGTCAGGCCATCTGGCAATTGATATTGCTGCGGGCACAGGCGCCCCAATTTATGCGTCTGATGCCGGTGTGGTGGTTTTTTCCGGCTGGAATAGCAATGGCTATGGCAATGTGGTGATGATTGATCACATGAATGGATACCACACTGTGTACGCCCACCTGAGTTCGATCACTGTTTCTTGTGGATCGAATGTAGGGCAGGGAAACATCATCGGGTATGCCGGCTCGACAGGCAATTCGACCGGACCCCATTTGCATTTTGAAGTCAGGTATTTTGGCGGATTCATCAATCCCTGGACGGTCTTACCCTGACGCGTGATATAATGACCCTGCAGAATCATGCTCCAGTAGCTCAAACGGATAGAGCAAGGCACTCCTAACGCCTAGGTTGGGGGTTCGAGTCCCTCCTGGAGTATCAAGCAACAAAAAACGCCTGTGAAACAGGCGTTGTTTTTTACATGGGGTTAGTTTCACCACTCGCTGTCGATGTCATCAAAATCGATGTCATCTTCTATTTCCTCGAATTCTTCAGGGTCTTGTCTGACCCATAAAATGAGCAGATGACCTTCTTCGGAATCGACCGTTCGAGCTGCGACGATGGGAATTTCTTGTTTTAACCCAATTGAGTCGCGATATTCGAGGTACATGGTGAGCTTGTGAGCCCAGGCTTTATGACAGCGTTCTAAAAGCGCCTCACCATTGAGAGTCCGTAGGGTTGTGCGTGCGGTATCGTAGAGATAAGGGCCTTCGGTCAAACCAGCCGTCCAACCGTTAACGCCCATGATGAAGTCGGTCTCCACGGAATCAAAACTTGGGGTTGGGCCTTCGATGATGGTAATTTTGTTGTCCATGTTGATTAACCTCGGAAGCATATTACTACATAAAACGATGTTAGACTAGACCCTCCCATTGATAATGGTCGAACGATTTTATTAGTTAAATCAGATTGCTCTCGCGAATGGCAGTTTACGGATAGGTGTTGTTATAAAACCAATTGTAAGCGTAGAATCCGCCACTGGTTGCTTGAAGGCGAATGGCAATCCGGCTTTCATCGGCCAGGGCCGAGGGCACATCAAACGTTTGTGTGAAGGCGCCGCCTTTGTCAGAATTGATGGTTGATACCAGGATGCCGTCGATGCCTTTGGTGCCCATTTTTCCCATCAGGACTTTAAAGTCGTAGTTGGCGGGAAAATTACTGGTTTGAATGGTGACAGTGCTATCTTTAACAACGGCTGTAATTGAGAAAGTTGGGATGCCGGCAAAGCCGCCTGTGCTTCCGCCAGTGCCTGGTTGAAGGGTGGTGTTGTTGAAAAACCAGTTGTAAGCATAGAATCCGCCGCTGGTTGATGCAAGACGAATGGCAATCTGGTAGTTACCTTTCAATTCTGCTGGAATGCTAAAGGTCGCATTAAAAGATCCACCAGTGCCGGATGAGATGGTGGCGACATGAATGCCGTCGATGCCCTTGGTGCCCATTTTTCCCATCAGGACTTTAAAGTCGTAGTTGGCGGGAAAATTATGGGTTTGAATGGTGACGGAATCATCCATTGCAACATCGGTGATTGAGAAGGTCGGGATACCCGTAGTTCCGTCAGTGATTGGGGGTGACGCTGTGGTAGCGTTGTAAAACCAATTGTAGGCGTAGAAACCACCGCTGGTTGATGCAAGACGGATGGCAATCTGGTAATCACCTTTTAATTCTGGTGGAATGCTAAAGGTCGCATCAAAAGATCCACCAGTACCGGATGAAATGGTGGCGACATGAATGCCGTTTACACCTTTGGTGCCCATTTTCCCCATCAGAACCGAAAACTCATAATTGGCCGGGAAATTATGTGATCGAATGGTTACCGTTTCATCGGCGTTGACAGAAACGATTGATATTGTTGGCATGGTTTTAGCTACAACCGAGCTATGCATGAATGCAAAGGTTATGATCAGTACACTTATGATTATCAGAGAGATTTTTTTCATCAGGTCACCTCGTATATTTCGGTAAATTCTTGTTAACGTTGATCTTTTTATTTCAATATGATCCTAAATTGATTGCAGACGAAATAAAACCGAACAATTTTACGTTGACTTCTTCACGTCATCCACAAGATTGCATAGGGATATGCAATTGGTAATCTCTTTTAGCATTATACGAGGTTTCATGCCTGAATTCAATTATAGACTTCAAAAGATGAAAACAAGAAATTTGTTTCATCCTATTAAAGATTCTTGAGGATACGTCGCTAACAAAAAAGCAGCCCGACCAAGATCGGGGCTGCTTTTTATCAAACGATGGTCTTATTTTTTTGTAACTTTAATGGTGCGGGGCTTGGCTTCTTCAGCTTTGGGGATAACCAG
This sequence comes from Chloroflexota bacterium, assembly GCA_012522475.1. Taxonomy (GTDB): domain Bacteria; phylum Chloroflexota; class Anaerolineae; order Anaerolineales; family Anaerolineaceae; genus Brevifilum. The sequence continues at coordinate 33,703 of JAAYKH010000029.1, forward strand.
AGTTAGGATGCCGTTTTCGAGTTCAGCCTGCACCTTGGTTGGATTGAGCGGGGTGGGCAGTGTCAGTACCCTGTGGAACTTGCCACTGGGGCATTCTGCCAACAGATAATCATCGCTTTCGTCGCGGTCGATTTTTAGCTCGCCCGAGATGGTTACAAGCTCATTCACAATATTGATCTCAAGCTCTTCAGGTTGGACGCCAGGTAAGAGCGCTTTTATAGTAAACGAGTCCTTGTCGGCAATCACGTCAATTGGGAAAGTCAGGTTGGGAGAATAATCCTCATCCCAATCGCGCATCATTTCATCCATCATTCGCCGTCGTAAAGATCGTCTCGCAGGTGTGATATATAGGGTCATATGTGCCTCCATTAGATGATTGATTTTTATTTCTTACTTATGATCATAGATTAAAATTATTAACAGCAGGTTGGAAAAGAATTGGAGATGTATAAGAATTGCTCCCCGGGTGGATACCTTGCACAAATTTTGATAGAATGGGGGTATGTTTTCGATCAATCGAGGCGCGATAAACCAAAAATGGGTTTTTACACTGGCATTGATTGTGCTTGCTGGCGTTATTGTGGGAGGTTTTCTTCTTTATCGAGTTTATTTTTCCAGTGCAACGCGTAATCGCAAGGTATTTGAATTTTTACGCAACCCTGACCTTTACGGTGATGTGATTACCTTGGCCTTAACGCGTTGCGACGAAGCACCGTTTTTGATGCCGACATCAGGGTTGATCGGCTTTTTGTGGGGAGATTCATTTCGACCAGGCCATCGGCATCAGGGGATCGATATCTTTGGGAGCAACAAGGTTGGTGAAACGCCTGTTTACGCCGTATATGATGGTTTTCTCAGCCGTTTGCCAGATTGGAAATCGACAGTGATTATCCGGATTCCCTCTGACCCTTTACAACCCGGGCGCCAAATTTGGACCTATTACACGCACATGGCCGATCAAAATGGCCGTTCATTGATTGTTGATAGCTTTCCCGCTGGAAGCTCGGAAGTTTTTGTTTCGGCGGGCACCCTTTTGGGGCACCAGGGAAATTACTCGGGCAACCCGGATAACCCAACTGGTGTTCATTTACATTTTTCAATTGTGGTCGACGATGGACAGGGCTGCTATAAAAATGAACTGAAGATTGACAATACACTGGACCCATCGCCTTATTTTGGTTTACCGTTGAATGGCTACAGCAACAAAAACGGTATTCCGCTTTGTGAACAGACATATGAGTGAGCCAATCGTTAAGGTGCGTTATTTAATCGTATAATGAAGGTGTTGTTTTGGTTGATCTTGATGTAAAAGGATGGTTGTCTTATGGAGGAAATCGCACAGCAAGTATTTATCGAGCAATGTTTCTCAGGTGTTGTGACGGGTGCGCTGAAATTGCATCGGGGGTTAATTATTATTGATAGCCCTTGCAGGCCAGATGAGTGGAAAGCCTGGCAGAAAAAACTGATTCATCTGGGTAGCGGTGCGGCACAATTGATGATTTTGCTGGATACTCATCCAGACCGATTGTTGAACATGCCGCCGATTGAAGCGCCGATTCTGGTTCAGGAAAATGCCCTGGAAATCTTCCACAACCTGCCGATTGCTACCCGACCGCTGGAAAAACCTTCAACACTGGAACCCGAACCAGACGATATGCCCCAGCAAACGCGCTGGTCTTTACCAGATTTGTGCTATACCCAGCAGATAAGCCTGTATTGGGATGATGAACCCGTTGTTGTGACCCACCAACCCGGCGCACATTTAGCGGGGAGCTGGGTAAGATATGAGACTGAAAAGGTGATTTTCATCGGTGATAGTGTTGTGGTTAATCAACCCCCTTTTCTGGCCTGGTGTTCAATCGATCGCTGGATTGAGGAATTAACCTGGTTGGGGTCTGATTTTTTCAAGCATCATAAAATTATCAGCGGGCGAGATGGGGTTATCTCGCAAAGATCAATTAATAATATGGTGAAATTTCTTTTTCATCTTAAAGAAGTTGTCAGTGAATTGTTGTTGATGGATGACCCCGACAAAGACATTGTGCAGGAATTACCCGGCTTATTAAAATATTTCCATTTCGAACGTGAGCTAAAAGAGCAGTATCAGAAGCGATTGAGCGAAGAACTGCATCTACTCCTCAAACGGTTGAAAACAGATAGGATGCAAGGAGAATCACATGCGGATGAATGATTATGTGCCACTGGTTGAGGCGACCCGGGGAGAGATTGTGGAATCAATCCATTACGGCGCGTTTTGTGTGGTTGATTCTCAAGGACGTATGCTGACTGAAGCAGGGGATCCTCATTTGATGACTTACCCTCGCAGCTCATTGAAACCCTTGCAGGTTTTACGGTTAATTGAGGAAGGGGGTGTTGAAACCTTTGGGTTCACTGCTGAAGAAATTGCGATCATGTGTGCATCGCATTCTGGCACCCTTCAGCACACGAGCGTGCTGACAAAGATGCATCAAAAAATCGGCATTACTGAGGCAGACCTTGCTTGCGGCGTTCACTGGCCTTATGATGCTGCCGCACGCGATGAAATGAAACTGGTGGGGAAACAACCAACAGCATTGAACCACAATTGTTCCGGTAAACATACGGGTATGCTGGCCTATGCACGCTTGAAAGGTTACCCTTTGGAAAATTATCTCGACCCGTCTCATCCGGTACAGGCAGCTATTCGAGAGACGCTCGGTGAAATGGTGGGAATGGACCCCATGCAAATGCCCCTGGGGATTGACGGTTGTTCGGCGCCTGTTTATGGGGTTCCTTTGAGGAATATGGCGCAGGCGGTGGCCATCCTGGCCGACCCAACCGGCTTGGAAGAAAGCCGGGCCAGGGCCTGTGGGGTGATCACGTCTGCTATGATGGCTCATCCTGTGATGATTGCCGGGCCAAATCAATTTGATACGGATTTGATGACGTCAGCCCATGGGAAGGTGTTTTCAAAAGGCGGTGCAGAGGGTTACCAGATTATAGGTGTGATGCCAGGTGTTGTCGCGAAAGAGGCGCCAGGGATTGGGGTGGCGATAAAAATTTCGGACGGTGATGCTCGCAACCGGGCACGGACATCGGTTGGTCTGACCCTGTTGGAAGCGATGGGTGTGTTGAGCCCTGCAGCGATCAGGGAATTGAGTGCTTATGGCAATTTGCCTATAAAAAATTGGCGTGAATTTCAGGTGGGTGAGGTGCGACCTGTATTTGATTTACCTGATTTCATAGAAATGTGGAACTGATGAATAAATCTCAAGCGGAATTGACACATTGGATCGGCCAGATCAGGAATCGCCTGATTGAAGCGTTTGGTGCACCGGAGTGGCGAGATCCCCTGCCGGCCGTTGACGAATTGGTTTCAACAATTTTGTCACAAAATACCAATGATATTAACCGGGATGCGGCTTTCTACTCATTGAAAGCGGCTTTCTCCAGCTGGCAAGCGGTGATGGACGCGAAAACGGAAGACGTCATCGAGGCGATCCGCACGGCCGGCCTGGCCAATCAAAAAGGCCCCAGGATTCAACAGGCATTGCGAGTGATCGTAGATTACACGCATGGTGAACTCAGCCTTGAATTTTTGCGCGAAATGTCCAGGGATGAAGCCGGTGAATGGTTGACTGCGGTTAACGGGGTGGGGCCCAAGACTGCTGCGATTGTCTTGCTGTTTTCGCTGGGCATTCCAGCCTTCCCGGTTGATACGCATGTTTATCGCGTTTCTGGACGACTGGGGATTCGTCCAGAAAAAATGACCGTGGAAAACACGCATGCTTATCTTGAAGCATTGATTCCTGAAGACGCCTATTACGATTTACACTTAAACCTGATTAGACTGGGGCGGGAGGTCTGCGGTGCGCGTAAATGGCATTGCTATCGCTGCCCGGTCCTGGACCTGTGCGAATTTGAGAACAAAAACCTCTCACCCGATTGACACTAACTTATCAGCAGTTTTCAATCGATAGCAATAGCATAGCTTTGCCAGCAGTACAGCTTAAGCCTGGAGAGAACCGATCAGCGACCAGGGCCCAGCCCATTCAATGGTGACAGGCTCTTCCCGGCCCAGCAGATTTTCCGAAGTTTCAACGAAAACCAGTTTATTGGTGGGCGTCCGCCCGCGCCAGCGGCCGCGTTTTTGGGCTTCGAACAGCACAGTGATTGTCTGTCCCAGCAAGCGGGTATTAATTTCATTGGCGATTTCTTCCTGCAAAGTCTCCAGCGCACGAAAGCGGCGCATTTTTTCAGTTTCGGACACATCATCGGCCAGTAATCGAGCGGAATAAGTACCGGTGCGGGGCGAATAACGTGCCAAATGAGCCACATCCATCCGAAGACCAGTCAGAAGATTGTAGGTATTGGTGAATTGCTCCCTGGTTTCACCGGGGAAACCAACAATAATATCGGTGGCGATGGCAACCTGGGGAATACGCTGGCGAATTTTGCCAATCAGGTCGCGGTAAAACGCCACCGAGTAACCCCGTCGCATAGCTTGCAGGATGGTATCATCACCGGATTGAATGGGGACCTCAATATGTGGGCAGACTTTAGGCAGTTCTTGGACGGCATCTAAGAGTTCATCGGTCATCCAGTTTGGGTGCGAGGTTAAAAACCGGATCCGCGAGAGGCCCTCTATCTTGTGCAGATCGTGCAACAACATTGCCAGTGTGGGCCGTTCTGGCAGGTCGAGACCGTAGCGATCGACGATTTGCCCTAACAGGGTTACCTCCTTAACGCCCTGCTGTGCCAGACTGTTAACTTCGCGCAGGATCTCAACATAGGAACGGGACCGTTCAACGCCGCGTTTGTGTGGAATGATACAATATGTACAGGCGTGGGAACAACCGTAAACGATGGGAACAAAGGCTGAAATGAGCTTGCCCTGGTCTGCCCTGGGGAGGATGGGGTCACCATCGAGAATGGCGTTAACCTGTGCTTGAGCGATTTGGCTGGTTTGTTTTGCGGTGCGCTCTATGAGGTAATGTAAGAGGGGACTGGGGTCTGACGGCGGCGAAACTACATCTACCCAGGGGAAGCGCTCAAGGATTTTTTGGTTGCCTCGCACACCGATCAGGCAACCCATCAGGTTGATGACCAGGTTTGGATTGCGCTCTTTGAGGGGCTTTAAAGAACTGAGCCGCCCAATGGCTTTGTCCTCAGCGCTCTGGCGCACCACGCAGGTATTTAATACAATCACATCCGCGTTGTCAGGAAGGCGGGTGGGTTCGTATTCCAGTTGTTCTAAGGCGGATGCCAGGCGTTGAGAATCAGCCACGTTCATCTGGCAACCTTCTGTCCAAATATGATATTTCATAGCAGGTTATTATACCCAATAGAATTGGGTGCTAAAAATGGTCCAAGACTGAAATTTGTATACCATAGAAACATGATCATAAATTTATCATGGATAATGCGATCGTTGCAGAATTCGGTTATAATTGAAACGGGAACTTATCCACGAGATTGATGGAGAAATGGAATGAATTTCGAAATTACTGAATATAAACGCAGTACCGTGTTGTACACCAGCGGTCGGATTGACAGCTATACAGCGCCTGAGGTTGAAGGCGCTTTGAACCAATTAATTGAAAAAGGCCAATATAATATCATCTTCGATATGCGCGATGTGACCTTTGTTTCCAGCGCTGGTTGGTGGGCTTTGATTCGTGTCCAAAAAGAAGTGAAAAAGATGAATCGTGGTGAATTGATCTTAGTGAGTATGGATGAAAGAATTCGAGAATCGATGGACTTGGTTGGGATTGCACCATATTTCACTGTTTACAAAGACCTGATCGATGCTGTTGGGAACGTGTAGGCACAGGACAAAATTTTCTTAACAATCGCCCCCTAAAAACCTGTTAAAAAGGCTGTTTTGTAAATCGAGCAGCCTTTTTGTGATTAGCAATTGATTAATTAATCTCATCCATATTTTGACTGACTTGCATTAAGCGTTGATGGGCAGCGACTATGGCCTGTAGGTCCATCTTCACCACTTTGCGATCATAAGTTAACAGGCCGTTGACTTCGGTCTCGACATCGGTGGTTTGTGTGTAAACCGCAGCTGATAAGCCTGCTTCAATCCACGGGATGAGCTGTTTTTCAAGAAGATCAACATAGCCCTGTGTGAGGGCTGGGATGGTATCAAATTTTTTATAGCCAAAATCCTTCTGTGGATTCCAGGCGTGCTGGGACAGGTTCAGACTGTAACCACCAAATTCTGAAAGCACCCAGCCTCGCTGTGGGTCTGGTTCAGGGTTGGGGAGCGGCTTGAAGTAAACATGTTCGCTTTTAAAATCGCCGACACCCTGGTCAAACCAGCCGCTGGCATGATCGACTAGACGAGAAGGGTCAAAGACTTTGGTCCACTCAGTGATTTCTGAACTATCGAATTGGCCCCAGCCCTCGTTGAAGGGACACCAAATGGCAATTGAAACTGTGTTGATCAGCGCCGAGAGCACGCGCTGATATTCCAGTTTGAAATGATCCCGATTGCTTTTTTGAGCGCGTCCCAAACGCCAGTAAAAACGATCATCGCGTAAGGATTTAAACAGGGGCGCGAATAAAAACCAGATTGGTTTGGGGCTGATGCCACCGCTGACCATATCTTGCCAGACGATGATGCCAGCTCTATCACAATGGTAATAATAACGCGCGGATTCAACCTTAACGTGTTTGCGGAGCACATTGAATCCCGCTTGCTTAAGGAAGTTGATTTCCCATTGGATGGCCTGGTCGGTAGGTGGTGTGGATAAGCCATCTGGCCAGTATCCCTGGTCTAAAGGACCATACAGGAACTGTGGCCGGTTGTTCAGGTAGAAACGGGGTCGGCCCTGCTTGTCTTTTTCAAGGCTGAATTTTCGCATTCCGAAATAGCTTTTTACCTGATCGAGGGTTGATTGACCATCTTTCAAGGTGATTTTCAGATCGAGAAGGTGTGGGTTTTCCGGGGACCATAACTGTACGCCTTCTAACGGGATGGTAAGCGGTTCTTCCGGGCTTGTTTCTCCTTCTGCGATGATGATGCCTTCATCGGTGACCTGCACATTAACCACCAGATCACCGTCGGCGTGGGCGACGCTCGCCTTAATCCTGACGCAGCACTGATCAATATCCGGTGTGATGAGGAACCCTTGCAGGTAGGTCTGGGGCACATGTTCCAGCCAAACCGTTTGCCAGATGCCCGAATGGGCGTTATACCAGATAAACCCTGGTTTGAGGACCTGCTTACCGCGCTGGATGGGCTGTGTATCGGTTGGGTCGGAAACACACACAATCAATTCGTTTTCATGATGGGTTAGGGCATCGGTAATTTCAAAGAAGAAAGGGTCATAACCGCCGGTGTGTTCACCAATCAATGCACCATTGACATAAACTTTGCATTGATAGTCAACGGCCCCAAAATGCAGCAGCGTCCGCCCGGAATGCCGCGCTGGATGAATCTTGAAATGCCGACGATACCATAGCAACTCGCCCGGGTTCAGTCTGTGCTTGACACCGGAGAGTGCGCTTTCAAGTGGGAAAGGTACCAGGATTTGCCCGGAAAAAGATTGAGGTCTGGAGGCGGCTTTTTGAGTGATTTGATAATCCCACAGGCCATTCAGGTTTTGCCAGTCATCCCGAACCATTTGCGGGCGAGGGTATTCAGGATGGGGCAAATGTGGGTCAACATCCTGTGACCAAAGTGTGGTGATTTGATCGTGATCAATTTGATTGTGTTTTGATGCCATTAGCGGTTCCCTTGTTATTGATCGTATTCATTGCAATCATTCAGGCCTTTTTGTTTCAGGTTGGAACCTGGTAAAAGTAATTTGATTACGGTGACCGGGTTGATTTATTCAGGCTGAATTGAAATTAATCAGTCCATTGAGCGTTCGTCGATCGTCGGTAGATCGTGAGGTAAGCAGGGGCATCCACAGGTGTGGTTATTGCTGAGGTTCGACCTCCAGTTGATAGGACGCGCGTTGTCTGGTAAAGGGGGTAGTGCCGCTGATCACCAGGACAATAGATTCAACCTCTTCACCGATATTTATTTCAATCTCTGCATGGTTCATTTCATCTAAGTGAATGGGTTGGACGATAACCTCGTCGCTATAGGTGACCATGGTGACCCTGAAAAATTGTGGCAGGCTGTTGTTGATGCGCACAAAACCCTCACCTTCCCAACCGCCGGAATCCAATTCGAAATCGGTGAAATAGTTGATCGCATCCACCCGTATATCATCAATGGCCAACCCCTGACCATGGACGGCAGCATCGGTGACGTAGTCGAAGCGGATTTTTACCACCTTTCCAGCATAGGGTGAAAGGTCGACACTTTCCAACCGCCAACTGCCAGAAGAACCGTTCAATCCACAACCATAGTTGTTACCGGAGGGGTTATTCATGGTACACGAAGACGTGTTCAGGATTTCCCAATGATCACCATCGGTTGAAGCAGAGATATAAGCATAGTCGTAATCGATTTCAAGGTCATACCAGGCCTGATAGGTCATGGTAACCGGGCTGCTAACATCCGTGAGGTCAAATTGCCGTTCCAAATACATATTGGATTGATCGCCGATATTAGACCAGAAAAAGTTTTTACCTGAATACGGAGTCAGGGGAAGCAGGTTGATGGTAGTATTTCCATCGAAGTTGAGGGTCAGCGCTCCCGGACAGGAAATTTTGATGTAATCCACGCCAAATTGCGCCACATCATCAGCAATCGGTTCGTTAGGACAAGAGGTGACGTGGGGGTTGGGAGAAAGCGGAGAGGCTTGTGGATAAACGCTGTAGTGATAGCGCCCGTCGGCGACGTCGGGGTCGTTTAGAAGATTAGCGACTGTCCAATCAACGAAAACCTCTTCAGCAGTGAAAATTTTATTGGTGAGCGGATCGCGTAGTTCGAGCTCTTCCAGGACGGCATCAATGCTCTGCATTCCGTTTTTTTCCTCAGAGACCAATGCTTGAGTGGCTATTTGACCAAAACGCTCATAAAAATAAGCGGTAAACAGCATGGACGCACCGTAATGGGGCCCATTTCTCCCAATGCTTGTTCCCCAATCCGTCAATTGTAAGTCTGTATTCTGAAGATAGAGCTGATCGAACCCCCCTGGATCATACCCGTTAACAATTTCCGCTAGCATTGAAAAGCCTTCGTTCAGCCACGTATCTTCATTTTTGTCGATGTTCCAATGGATCATGTGTTGAAGCTCGTGGGCCAGGGTGCTGTAAGCGCTCTTATGCCACAGCCGAACGTTGTCGGCATTGATTAAGAACATTTCGTGGGCATTGGAAAAAGCGTGCGCTTCTGGATGGAGCTGATCAGCAGATGAATAGTAGCCAGCCAGAGATTCGCCCAATTTGCCCGCATAGAGGATATGTATCCTCGGGTCATGGTCGACGCCGGGTGACCATTCACTCCCAAAGAAGGCGCGGGTTGTGGGGTAGATCCCCTGATCAAAGGCATCTCCCAGCAATACCAGGTCTGCTGGATCATAATCGACGCTATTTTCAATCCAGAAATAAGTATGCTCACCAAGGTAACGGACCGTTGCGGTTATCTGGAAATTCTCACGGCTGTCAACATTGGTGACCCAAAAAGTCTTTGAATCCCCGACCTGATAGGGCGCGTTGAGATCGGGCAAGGTTCGGGGGATCGCGCTTTTTCCGCCCAGACGCACTGCCAGAGTGATGGGGTCGTTAATGGGAACATTTTCTTCTTTAAGCGTTTCCAGGGTGTTGACATTTTCCTCAATTGCTGGCATCGGTGAGAGAGTAATTTGAGCGATTGGCGTGTTAACAACCAGGGTGGGTTGTACGAGGTTGGCCTGAGGATGTTCGATGGCGGCTAACGTATTCAACGGCGGCGGGTCAGACTGTGCTAGGAGGGCTGAGCCGCTGACGAAAATTATGAGTGAGATACATAAACAGCATAAGGACAAAACTAACAGAATGGTGAGAAAAACGGGCAGGCGTGAAGATTTGTTTCGCATAGAATAATTGCTTAGCTGAGACTCGATGAGGGCATCATTCCGAAGTTGTGGTATAAATTTACCGCATTTCTGTGGATTTGACATCCCCTGATTAATTGTTCGTTAAGAACAGGTGGTTGTTTTCAACAGGCAGGCTTGAGACTCATTGGTTAAGGTACGATATAATTGACCTGTTTAGCGTGCATGTTTTATATGCTGAGCTAGGAAGGATATTCCGATGCAGGATGTTTTGGACCCGATCATCACTTTCAAACGTTTATTAACAGCATGGTGGAAAATTGTTCTAATTGCCACCCTCGGTGGTTTAATTGGCCTCCTGGTTTCATTGATTCGTCCGCCCAAATTCCAGGCGGAGGCGACGATTCATGCCAGCATTGATTTTACACAAATTAATTTTGAGAATTTAGTCGGTCAATATGATACCCCGGTGATCTTCACCCAGTATGATGAAGACCTTGCTTTACAGGTTGTTGAACGTGTTCTTCTTTCTACGTGGAAGCAAGCCTATCAATTTGCCAACACGCTTGATAATAATTTAAATCAGGAAACCTTTTGGGAGGATCAACAAATTCAGCGGTTTTTAGGCCGCTGGCAACTGCGTTACCGGCACCAGGATCCTGAAATTGCCCAGGCGATTGTCAATTACTGGACTGATGTTGGGATGCAAGCCCTGAGAGAAGCTCAAGAATCTGGAGAGGCTGAATCCTTTGTGATCATCGACCTGGTTTCCGAAGCCGAGTTGCCCGTAAAGCCAATTTATCATTCGCGAGCAAACCTGATTGTAGCGGGAATGCTGGTGGGGTTGGCTGGTGGCATTATCCTGGTGGATTTTTCTGGTCGCTACATAACCCATAAAAATAAGGAGGGCTGAGGATGCTCTCTTCGTTATCCAAGCATTCAGCTTATCGCATCGCGGTTTCCTTGTTGTGGTTTCTGGTAATGCTTGGGCTGCCATTGACCAGCTTTCCACCCATTACCCATTTGCTGGGCGCAATTGTGGCACCTTTTTCGGCTATTCCCCTGGCGCTATTGGTATTTATTTGGATGGTGCCATTTTTGATTGATCGAGGAACGCTTCCAGGCGAAACGATTCCTTACCTGTATTTCATCCTGGTAGCAATACTCGTCACCGGACTGGGCTTCTTTCTCAACGGTTATTATGCCTGTGGTCGAGATTTCTTTGATCAGAGCTTACGGGCTTTTTTCTCTGTTGCAATCGGGTTAAATTTTTATTTATTGTTTTCTGCTTTCCCGCGTGACCTGGCCACCTTGCGAAAGCTGTTATCACTTGGCAATATTTCCGCCCTGTTTGTATTTATTTGGATCGGTTTAGAGGTTTTAATCTTCCGTTCACAACTTAATATAAAAGAAATATCAATATTCATGCATAGGGTGCGAGATATGCTTGCTGTTCAATCGCCCAGCATGATCGACACAACCCGGGTCGTTGGTTTTGCTTATGAACCGTCCTGGTTTGTAAGACAGTTCAACCTGTTGTTTTTACCAATTTGGATGGCTGCATCCTTTCAGAGGCTGTCTTTATACAAGTTTCGATTATGGTTTTTAACCATTGAAGACCTTTTACTGGTTGCAGGCTTGCTCGTATTTGGCGCCAGTTCACCCCGGATCGGACTGGTGGCGCTGTTGGCTTCGCTTGCTTACCTGGCGCTGTTGTTATTAATTCAACTTCATCGAAATATGATCGGCGGGTACCTTAAAAGGCGAAAAAAGCATACCAAATATCTGTTGGGGGTGAAAATTGTCCTGGCTATTTTGATCTTGGCTACAATGATAGGTTTGGCTGCCAGTGCGTTAATGGGTTACGCTGAACTGGCCAGTCGTTGGGATTATCGCTACGCGCTGTTGACAAAAAACGCGTTCAAGAAATTGGATGTGTTTTCGATGTCAACGACTGACTTGATATACCGGGCACGTGATCTGGCTTTTTTTGAACGGATGATTTATTGGCTTGGCGGATGGGAGATATTTGCCGATTATCCCTTTGGCGTGGGCTTGGGGAACGCTGGGTTTTATTTTTACGATCGGATGCATGGTGCTGGGTTTCAATCTTACGAGATACGTGATCTGATTTATCGAGCAAACAGTATTCCAAACGCAAAAAACTTATGGGTACGTCTGCTGGCAGAAACCGGTTTTATCGGTTTAACAATTTTCCTGGTCTGGCTGTATATTTTGTGGCGCAGCGCCGGGTTAACCCGTCGTAGTAATTCACCAGAGCTACGTATTATCGGGCTGGCTGGTCAACTATTTATACTGGCTTTTCTACTGGAGGGTTTCAGTACGGACTCTTTTGCCATGCCGTATGAATGGATCATGGCTGGTCTTGTCTCAGCTGGCGGGTGGCTGTATCGGCAGGAACTGGCAACGGAGGAGCGACGATCCGGTTAGCTTGTTGCAGAAGCAGTAGACCCATAAACCGCGCTTGTAAAACACATCTTTTTTATCCTATTAATTAATCTTACTATTTGTTACTAACCCCGATAAAGCTGGTGATTCTGTGCTAAATGACACTAAAGACCTTGCGCGAAGAAGGTCTTTAGTGAAACGGGAATGGATGGGAGTCGAACCCACCACGGCTCGCAACGCGACCCGACACCGATTTTGAAGACCGGGAGGCCCACCGGGACCTAACCACTCCCATCTATAAGGATAATGACCAAAGCCAGGATTGTCAATCCGTTTGGGAAGGAATTTTTTATAAAAGAGGATTTGGTTTAACAATTCGGACCTTGGCATGAGATGAAGAAAATATTTGAATAATGAGACGAAGCCCAGGCTATATTCCATCCGCCAGTAGAAAATTTATTTTGTTTTCACTCTGATACCATTGAGGGTAGAATTTGATGGACTTATAAAGACTACTGAGGAGCAAAATAGAAATTGATAACTGATATCACCGATACACCCGGCTGGGTTAAAAATGCGATCTTTTACCAAATTTTTCCGGACCGTTTTGCTAAGTCTGAACATATAGAGAAACCGACTTTTCTTGAGCCCTGGGACTACCCGGTGACCCACTTTGGTTTCAAGGGCGGCGATCTGCTGGGCGTGTATGAGAAATTGGATTATTTACAAGACCTTGGCATTACTGCGCTTTATTTCAATCCGATCTTTGCTTCTGCGGCGAATCATCGCTATCATACCTATGATTACTACCAGGTAGACCCTATTTTAGGTGGCAACGAAGCTTATTTTACGCTGCTTGATGAAGTACACCGGCGAGGAATGCACCTGATCTTGGATGGTGTGTTCAATCACGCCAGCCGTGGCTTTTTTCAATTCCACCATATTCTGGAAAATGGAGAAAAATCCCCCTACCTGGATTGGTTCATCGTTTATGGTTACCCGATGAATGCTTACCAGGGGAAACCCAATTATTCTGCCTGGTGGAATCTGCCTGCCCTGCCACAATTTAATACGAACAACCCCCGTGTGCGAGAATTTTTGTTTGGTGTTGCCCGTTACTGGATTGAAAAAGGCGCCGACGGCTGGCGGTTGGACGTACCCTTTGAAATTAAGGATGAATCATTCTGGCGTCAATTCCGGGCGGTGACCAAAGAACCCAATCCTGATGCCTATCTGGTAGGTGAAATTCCTTCGGAAGCCCAGGAATGGCTGCAAGGAGATATGTTTGATGGCGTGATGAATTATCAATTCAGTGCCGCTTGCGTGGGATTTTTTGGTGCTGGCAGCCGGGATGAAGCGATGATCTCTGGAATGATGGGACTTACAGAAGTTCCTGAATTGGATGCAGCGGCTTTCGCCCACCGTACAAAACAACTGCTGGAAATTTATCCCCCTGAAAACGCATTGGCGCAGCTTAACCTTTTGGATAGTCACGATATGCCGCGCTTTTTAAGCATGGTCAGCGGCAAGAAAGCAGCTTACCGGTTGGCAAGCCTATTTCAAATGACGTATCCCGGCGCACCCTGTATTTATTACGGTGATGAGATTGGCATGATGGGTGGACGTGACCCTGATTGCCGGGGACCTTTCCCCTGGGATGAAAATCATTGGGATCATGAGCTGCGTAATGCCATTAAAACCTATACCCATCTGCGCTTGAAGCATGCAGCTTTGTGCAGTGGTGAATATACACCGATATTTGCTGAGGGGCGGTGTCTGGCTTACCTCCGCCATTTACAGGACGAGCGGTTGTTGGTGTTAATTAACGCCGGTGATGCGCCCTGGGATCTGAACCTGCCGGTTGAATCATTTTTCAATGATGGGGTTGTCTTCGAGGACCTGTTGGGGGGCCAGGGTGCGGTGATCGAAGAAGGACATGTGCGCAAAGGGCAACTGGGGCCCTGGCAGGGTGCGGTGTTAATGCCCACCTCCTGATCAATTTGTTTTGGATGCGTTCGCCCTAGTTTTGTGTGAAGAAGCAGGCGCTTTATGTTTCACAGGGTCATCAACTCACAACGCTTTTTAAATAACCAGCTTATGGTGAAGATTGTGGCAGGGTAATCGATAGATGTTTGGGGCTCAAACTCGTTTGTGCCGGGAATAACCTGCCAGGTACCGCTTAGTCTGAGATGGCATGATCACACCAAGTATTTGTCGTTGATAAATTTAGGTGTTTATAAATTAAAGATAAAATATCCCAACCTGGGATGTGAGTAAGAAGAATTGAACAGAAAGGTAACTATCGGACATGATTGCATTTTTAGAACAATTTTCGCCCATTATTCAGGCGCTTTTAGCCACATTGTTTACATGGTTTGTGACGGCATTAGGGGCCTCTCTGATATTTTTGACCAAGGATATTGATCAAAGGATTCTGGATGGTTTATTAGGCCTTGCTTCGGGCGTGATGATTGCGGCCAGTTTTTGGTCGTTACTGGAACCCGCGATCGAGCTTTCACACGGTCTGCCGGTGCCGATCTGGTTTCCAGCAGCTGTTGGGTTTCTTTTGGGCGGCGGGTTTTTGTTTCTGGTGGATAAGCTCCTCCCCCACCTGCACATGGGTTTGGAGATGAGCGAAGCAGAGGGCTTAAAATCCTCCTGGCAGCGCAGCGTTTTGCTGATTACGGCGATCACCCTGCACAATATCCCAGAAGGTCTGGCTGTTGGTGTTGCTTTTGGTGCGGCTGCGGCCGGCATTGATGGGGCCGGTATCGCCAGTGCTATTGCTCTGGCTGTGGGGATTGGCTTGCAGAACTTTCCGGAAGGGCTGGCTGTATCAGCGCCGTTACGACGCGAAGGTTGGCCGCGCGGCAAGGCATTTTTCTATGGACAGCTTTCAGGAGCGGTGGAACCAATTGCGGGAGTGATTGGCGCAGCCCTGACGATGCTGATGCGATCGTTTTTACCTTATGCCCTGGCGTTTGCAGCTGGCGCGATGATCTACGTGGTGGCAGAGGAGTTGATTCCCGCCACAAAATGTGAGGGGCATTCCGATATCCCCACAATAGGGGTCATGCTTGGATTTGCCATTATGATGATTTTGGACGTTGGTTTAGGATAATCAATGATTTTCTGTTAATAAAAAAGACAGTGAGCCTGAGCCCGTTGGCTTTTTTTATTTTTAATTTGGTTGCCAAACCTGATACAACGCGAGCCTGTCATTTCTTCCATCAGAATAAAAAGTTTCACAAACTTTGAACCCGCCTCTGACAGCTAGTTCACCCAGGCTGTTTTCTGTGAAAGTATGAATGTAGCGTATGCCAGGTGATTCGCCGGCACGCCAGTCCAGCAAAACATCCCCTTCGTCAACATCACCTGGTTCAAGTTCTACAGTTGACCAGGGCAAAATGCGCGCCCGGAGACGAGCGCTATTCTGCCACTGCCATACGGATACTGCGACCAGTCCGTGAGGAGCGATTAATTTTCTGAAGGCCTGGATGGTTTGAGCGCGCAGTTCAGCGCCTGGCAGGTGGTGTAGCACGGCGAACGCAACCAGATAATCGTAATTTGTCGGGGAAAGAAACTTTTGCCAACCCAGCTCAGCCAGGTCGATCAACTGGAATGAAAACGCCCCGGACGGTGGCTGGTTCAGCAGACGTTGGGCATCAGCGAGTAAGCCGGCGCTCAGGTCAACGCCGAGGTATTGCCCTGAAAAACCCTTTGCTATCAAATGCCTTGCCAGGGTGCCGTTGCCACAGCCGACATCAACAACGCTGGCCTTGGGTAGAATTTTTTGAGCGATGCGGCGCACGCCCGGCTGGACCTGGTGTCGGGTTGTACTGAATGACTCCGAGTGCTGTTGATAAAAATGATCGTTGATGGCGAGCAACCTCGCTTGTATATTTGGGTCCATAATCGTATTTCTATAAATTTGCTTTATTCAAGCTGGGTTCGGGCCAAATCCATGGGACAACCAGTCCAGATAAAACCAATCAAGGACCCCAAATATCGATCTAATCAGGGTGTAACAACCCCAGCGTTTCATTCAATCGCTCCAGATGATTAATAATTGCCTGTGTTGATTATACTGGTAATTAAAGGTCGGTCGTCAGCTCGCAGCTTTATTTTGCGTTGACCAATCGTTCAGGGTTGCAAGGGGGCTTAGCTTGGATTCAGCTCCCAACAATCAAGATATCAACTTGGTATCGCTGACGGTCTTTCAAGAGCAGCTTTGGTATAGTTTTGCCCGGTGAATATTTACTGAGTACAATTAATGCTGATGAAAGCAGAAAGTTGGAAGAAAAAACGAGATTATACTCAGGCAGAGCTGGACTTGGCACGCCAAATCTTGAAAGCTGTCAAAGCCGGGGAAGACCTGCATACAGCCCAGCGTGAACACCCCAAACCGGAAGGGGGTGGTTTCGTTCCCAAACACGCTTTAGTAGCGGTTTACACACACATGGTGGAAAGCGGCGCATGGCCTGAAGACGAAACCTTGCTGGCAAAAATTCGTATGAAACCAACACGGACCCTTTCCGGTGTGACCACGGTGACCGTTTTGACAAATTTTCACCCCTGCCCGGGGGAATGTATTTTTTGTCCGCAGGAAGATCAGCTGCCTCAAAGCTATCTGAGCGAGGAACCCGGCGCAAAGCGCGGCGTTCAAAACCAATTTGACCCCTATTTGCAAACCAGCAACCGGATTAAAGCCCTGGCTGCCGTTGGTCACCCCACGGATAAAATTGAGCTATTGATTTTAGGGGGCAGCTTTTGTGCTTACCCCAAGGATTATCAGGCCTGGTTTGTTCAACGCTGTTTTGATGCGATGAATGCAGGCGAACCCGGGGTGGAGCAGGATTCCCAGTCGCTTGAGGAAGCGCAAACGATCAACGTTCACGCGGCACACCGCAATGTGGGTTTGGTGATTGAAACCCGACCCGACCTGGTTGAGCAGGAGTCGTTGCCCTGGTATCGCCATCTGGGTGTGACCAAAGTCCAGCTGGGCGCGCAGAGTTTGGATGATCGGATCCTGCGGCTTAATCAGCGCGGACACACGGCGCAGCAAACCCTGGAAGCTACGGCGTTGCTGCGGGCAGCAGGGTTTAAGGTTGTATTGCACTGGATGCCAAACCTCTTGGGGGCAGCACCGGAAAGTGATCGTGAAGATTTCTTACGCTTATGGGGCAATGGTACTTACTGTCCAGATGAGATCAAAATTTACCCCTGTCAGCTTTTAGAGGGCACGGAATTGTATCAACGCTGGCTTAAAGGGGACTATCAGCCCTACCCAGAGGAAACGCTGCTGGACCTGATTGCGGATATTAAAACCACCGTTCCCCGCTATTGCCGGATCAATCGTGTCATCCGGGATATACCCTCTACTTATGTGGTTGCTGGCAATAAGAACACCAGTTTACGTCAGGACATTCAGCAAGAAATGAGGCGGCGCGGCACCCGGTGCGAGTGCATCCGCTGCCGAGAAATCCGCAAAAAACGCGTGAGCACAGAAAAACTCGACCTGCACGACCTGGTGTATCACCCCGCTCATGCGGAAGAACATTTTCTATCCTACGATACCCCGGATGATCATCTGGCCGGTTTTTTGCGGTTATCCTTACCCGAAGATACCCATTTCACGAGCATGACTGATTTGGCGGGAGCAGCGATCATCCGCGAAGTGCATGTGTATGGGCAATCTTTAGCGTTGGGCGAGGAACGCTCCGGCGTGGCGCAACACAGCGGTTTGGGTACCCAATTGATCCTCGCAGCAGAAGAGATCGCCCGGAAGGCAGGCTACCAGAGAATGGCGGTAATTGCCGCGGTGGGCACTCGAGCGTATTATGTTGAAAGGGGTTACGAAATGGGGACAGCTTATATGGTTAAATCGTTGGATTAACCGCTCATTCAAAGCATGAATTGAAAAACCTGTAAGATATAGGGGTGCAGCGCGACGGCGATGATGCCCATCACGACCCCCGTCAGCCAACCCGCGACAACGTCGGAAAAGTAATGCACGCCCAGTGCCACGCGTGAGATGCCAACCCACGGCGCCCAAATTAACACAGCAATTGCAAACCAGGGTGGTGCGAAGGCAAATGCCAGCACAACCAGAGTGGTTGAACGGGCAGCATGCCCGCTTGGGAAGGAATGCGGGTCCGTAATGCGATAGATTTGTCCCCACTCACCTTCCGGGCGCGGTCGTCGAATGGAAAATTTAAGCAGAATGACTGCCGCAGCCATGATTACCAGGCCAACTGAAACAAAGAGAAGCCGCTGACGCCATTCCCCCTTGCTGAGCAACCAGGCAATTAATAAACCTGCCAGACAGAACCAGGAATCGGCGGAATGGGCAAAAATTTTTAAAAGCAATGTGAGCACTTTACGTTGCGGGTTGATTCGTAAAGCTTTGGATAGTTTTGCGTCTAATTTGAGCAGTTGACTCTTCCAGTATTTCACAGCACCCCCTGCAGGTGCTGTCGCAAAATTGCCAGCTGGTGAGGTTTATCGGCGTCCATGCCCATTTCAGCGTATGGGCAGACGAGTGCCTTGGCGTCTAAATCAAGTCTTTTGCACACCCTTTTGACGGTTGTCTCCAGGGTGATCAGGCGTAAAGCAACCAGCAGGAGGGTATCAATCCCGATCAGGCCGGCTTGTTTGAGGGGTGTTTTTCTGGCGTCACTCAGCTTTTTCCAGACTGGCCGCTCGGCAGAAAAAATGTTCTTATCAACCGCATTCAGGTCACCGCCACAGACAGAAATATCTTTGAAATGAACATAGGAGCGGTTGGCATTGGGAAAGCGTGCTTCCATGGTCTCTTTTTGAATAACATTGTAGTAGAGCAGTTGCTGTGGGTCATCAGCGACCTGGCCAGCTAACCAGTCGATCATGTACGGTTCTACGGCAGGAATATCTGTCGATACGATCAATGCTTTTTGCCGGTCTGGATGATCTTGATGAGATTGAAGGACCCCATAACGGATGTTCTCGACCATTTCGCTCTGATCTGGCAGGAAATGTAGGGGTTTCACCGCCTTAAGGCCGCGATCTGCGGGCACCCCGATCAGGTACAAATCGGCTACCGAGGCAGCCTTGTCCAGTGCATCGATGACCCATTGTGCCATCGGTTTTCCGTGAAATTCGATCAAACTGCGAGAGCCATGCGGGCTTTCGTGGTAAAGTGTGTCGTCAATGCCCAGCTTGCCCCCGGCCAGGATAACAGCATCAAGCATGATCAATTTAATGCCCGCAGTTCTGGTTTTAAACCTACGGACTTCACTAACTCTGCCATCATCTTAAAATATGGCTGATGGTAGCGGTAATCAACTTTTTGTTTGTAACCGCTGACTGCCAGCAGGGCCGCTTCCATCATGTTGGTGCCGAACGAGCGCCCTTCATAAACGGGCGTGGTGGTCATCAGATATTTCACGCCAGCCTTTGTAAACAAGTCCACATCATTGGGGGTGGTGGTATTGGTTACAACCACTTTGCCTTCAAGGCTGTCTGGCATATAACGGGTGATGTAATGGCTGTCGCCGGCGATGACGCTCGCCCGCTGAAATGCCCAGGGATATTTTGGTTTTCGCTGGTGTTGTTTTTCACCCGTTGGATAGACCCACTCAAAAGGCAGACGACCGACGATTGGGATCAGTGTGATCAGGGCGCGTTTAAGGCTACGTTCACTGTTCAAAGGGAATGGCATGCCCAGTGAAAAGAGGACATCGCCAAACATACACTGATAACCTGCGTCGACAAATGAGCGCAGCAAGCCGTAACGGTCAACCCCCGTCATCACCAGGACTGTGCGCCCGATTTGATCAAGATAATCACCGATTTCAGTTTCTAATATGCTGGCGGACTGTGTTTCAAGGGTGTTTTTCAGACCTAATCCATCTACCACCGGGGTTTTGCGAACATCCTGCACCATCGGCAGTACCGAGTGAAGGGGATACCATTTTTCATCAAAGTAAAAACCTAAATCTGTGCCGCCAACCCCAAACGCATCAACCTTGCCGTCCAGATCGCGGAATTTTTCCCGAGCAGCTTTCATATCACCATCAGTTGCAATCCGGCTAATACGCACGTCTTCCCCCAGCAGGTTGACGACGACCGATTTATTGCGAGTTGACGAACCAATACTAATACTGAGTGCTTCTTTCATCGCCTACTTCTTTCTAAAGATTAGTTGCAGAAGTATACCATATACCAGATTGAGAGGGGCTTTTTGCCAAATTATTTCTGCGGATTAATAAATTGCTGATATAGTAAAAATTGCATAGAGTATAATTTAGGTCTTGATCAAAGGAGAGCATAATTTCATGATAAAAACTCGCGCAATTTTGTGGGATCTGGACGGCACCATTGTTGATACCAGTGCCTGTCATATATACACCTGGGAGAAGGCCCTGATTAAACATGGGATTGAGTTTGATCGATCTGCATTTGTTGAAAATTTTGGGCGGAAGAGTGCCAGCTTGTTAACGGCTTTACTTGGTTTTGAGCCCGATAACGATTTGATGATCAAAATTATTGATGAAAAAGAAAGTTTATTTCGGCAAATTGCTGCCGATTGGATCACACTCATTCCGGGCGTAGAAACTTGGCTGAACGATGCACAGAGGTTAAATTATCGTCAGGCGATTGCATCTTCAGCACCGATGGAAAACATTAATACCATGCTGGAAATCATGAATTTGGAAAACTATTTTGACACACTTGTTTCCGGAGATGATTTGCCAGCTAAGCCACACCCGGATGTCTTTCTCCTTGCGGCAGATACTCTGGGCGTTCCTCCGAAGAATTGCCTGGTCATTGAAGATGCGATTGCTGGTGTTGTCGGAGCACAGCGTGCAGGTATGACCTGTATTGCAGTTTCAACAACTCACCCTCCAGAAGAGTTGGAACAAGCAGACCTTGTGATCCAAGATTTTACCGCGCCATTATTAGAAACCCTTCAAAGCCTGTTCTCGAATTGAGCGTTCTTTTTGTGAGTTGATTTTCACAGCTATTTCTTTTGCTTTATAATTGTTGTTAAGTTCGTTTTATTCCACATGCCAGCGGGAAACCTGTTTCCATTTAATAAATTGGAATAGAAACCTTCAGGATTTAACAAGGAGTGCTTTGTGGATAATCCAAAAATATCGCGAAAGACCCATCACAGATTCCAGATTATTTTTACGATCATTATGATCTCCAGCTTGGTTGCGGGGTGTCGTTTGCCCTGGCAAACGCAGTCCGAAGTTACCACTGAAGTTGTTGACGACCTGAACGAACATCCGATGCTGACGCCAACCCGGGAGCCACGCTCTGATTTACCGCCTGCATTGGTAGAAGTCAGACCTTTGCCTGCCAGCGTGATTGGTTTGCATGAATCCATCACGCTTTATTTTAACCAGGCGATGGATCATAGCGCCGTAGAAGCTGCCTTGCACTTTGAACCGCGCATCAGTGGACGGTTTGATTGGGAAGATTCTCAAATATTGACGTTTTCTCCGGACCAGAAATTAGAACCTGGTAGTCGTTTGGGATTGACCATCGATACCAGCGCACAAGCCGTTAATCAGAAAAATTTTCTTGAACCCGTTGCATTAAGTTTTCAGGTGGCCGACCTCCTGACAGCTGTTCAGGTGATGCCTGATGAGGGTACACAGGATGTGGACCCGGAAAGTGTCATTTTTGTGGCCTTCAACCAGCCCGTGGTGTCTTTAAGTGAAAACATCAACGTAGAACCGGGGTTCTCCTTGACACCGTTTGTACCTGGTTCAGGGGCATGGTTAAATGCCAGCACCTATGTGTTTACGCCAGACCCCGGCATGGATGGCAACACAACCTACACAATACAGTTGAATGAAAGCTTAGTGGCTACTTCTGGTGCTGCATTGTCGCCAACTCAAACCATTGAATACAGTTTTACAACCAAACAACCGGAGATTATCAAGGTTTTGCCCATATCGGACGAGCTTCTCAGTCTGGATGGGCCGGTGGAAATGGTCTTTAATCTGCGTATGGATGTTGAAAGCGTGGAGGAGAATTTCAGCCTGACAGATCAGAATGGATCGCCTGTTCCGGGAAGTTTTGAGTGGGAGCAGAATGACCGTCACCTCGTGTTCACGCCAGCAAGACATCTTTCCAGGGATACAACCTACACTATTCGCCTGGGGTCGGAAACACGTTCCGCTGGTGGTTTACAGGCACTTGCTGAATTTGAGACGATCCGGCAAACATACCCTGACTTTGCCGTCAATACAGGTGTTGCGCCGCAATTTGAATCCTATTATGCTGGCTTTGGTCAATACATGCTTGAATTTACTGCTCCGCCAGATCCTGAGACAATGGATGAATATATCAAACTTAAACCGGAGGTTACCGGGGCCCGGTTTTATACCTATTCGGACGAAAGTACCCTGATGGTAAACGGGTTTTTTCAACCTAAAACCATCTTTACCCTGACATTAGACCCGGGATTAAAAGATATTTGGGGTGGAAAACTGGCGGCACCCTTTGAGATTACGTTTACGACACCGCCTGCTGAACCTTCTTTAAAGATTGCCAGCCGTTATGTCAGTTACAACCTGGTCTTCGTACCAGCATCGGTATCGGAATTGATTCTGCAGGCAACGAATATCCGCACCGTTTCCGTGGAAATAGCACCGATCAGCCTGGAAGATCTGATTACATTACTGAATCCAGATAATTACCTGTATCGAGAAATCTTCCTGCCGGAGGTCAGAGAGGTGGCAACGCATCAACTGAACCTGACCAGTAATCAGCGTGAAGTTGCCACCCTGCCGTTGACCTATCGGGGCGGACCTTTGTCCCCTGGTTTCTACTATTTGGGGCTGCAAACCCCGGATATCTCAACTGAAGACCACGAACACTACCAGAAATACTTTTTAGTTGTGAGTGAAAACAACCTGGTAATGAAGGTGTCTCCGGAACAGATATTTGTCTGGGCAACGCATGTGGATGATTTCAGTCCATTGGAAGGTGCCCCAATTTCAGTGTACAACGATGAGGGCGAGCTCCTGCACAGGGGTCATCTGGATGTTGACGGTCAGTTTGTGGCTGAATTGGAACGATTGGAAGATTCATTCTCTACCTATTTCTCAGTCGTTGGAACGCCTGATGCGCCAGATTTTGGCTTTTCCATTTCCTCTTGGCAAGAGGGTTATTTGCTTTACGAGCAGGGCATCGACGTGAACCCTTTGCCCGAATTGATGGACGCTTATATTTATACTGACCGCCCAATTTATCGCCCTGGCGATACGATTTATTTCAAGACCCTTGTTTTTTCCAGGGAAGATGGACTGCCAGCTTCACCCGGCCTTGACGCAGTTACGCTCAGCGTGCATGGCGACCCCGGTATGGTGGGCCGATCGGCAACGCTTTTTCAGGAACGCCTGGTGTTGAGTCGGTTTGGAACCGCAGTCGGTTCCGTGGACCTGCCTGCGGATGCACCGACAGGATACTATTGGATTGAAGTCTCTGTTGATGATACATTGATTAAAACTTTGTATTTCGATGTGGCAACCTATCGCAAACCTGAAATTGATTTATCCGTCAAGTTTAAAGATGAAGTGCTTCTGTCTGGCGGAAAAGCCTTTGCACAAACCCGGGCTGATTATTATTTTGGTTTACCTGCAGGCGGATTGAACTTTTCATGGACGCTCTACCGTAAAAATGTTGAGTTTATCGTGCCAGGTTACCAGGTTGGCCCGTTACCGGATTATTGGCAGACACCCTTTTCTTTGGGCTTTTTCCCGTTGGGGGTTATGGTTACCTATGGTGATGGGGTTACTGATGGGGAAGGTCTGGCTTCGCTGACCTTTTCTGGCACTGATTTTGACAAGGAGAAATCCATCCCAGGAGGGTTAGAAAAATATAGTTTAGAAGTGACACTGATGGATGAAAGTGGCTTCTTGGTGAGCAGTACCGATTCGTTTCTGGTTCATCCGGAGAAATTTTATATTGGATTGAAACCCGATTCGTATTTTGGTAATGCTAACTCCTTATTTAATTTTTCAATTTTAACTGTGGATTGGAATCAAGCGCCTGTAAGCGGTGTAAACCTCGAGGCGACCTTCGAGTCGATTTATTGGGATGTGAAAGCGACCGGCAACCCGGAAACGCCCTATGAATATGTGGAAGTCACCAACCTGGTTGGCGGTGCCAGCCCGGTTAGCAACCAGGAAGGCAAAGCGCGGGTCAGTTTTACCCCACCAGATCCCGGCACGTACCGCCTGACTTTAAAAGCGGGTAACGCCCTGACCCAGGTGCTGGTTTGGGTAAGCGGTGAGAGCGGAGCGCTTTGGCCACAGTCCTTGTATAACCAGATTGACATCATACCTGATCAAAATGAATATCAACCCGGTCAGGACGCGCATATTTTCATCCCCAATCCATTTGCCCAGGGCGCAAAAGCCATCGTAACGGTTGAACGGGGTTCAGTCCTGACCAGCCAGGTGTTGGAAATGCCCGATTCAGGAACCACCGTATCCGTACCGATTACGGATGAATCGATTCCCAATTTATATATCTCAGCCATTCTTCTTGGAAAAGATGAGAATGGCAGACCGAATTATCGACAGGGAACAGTAAAGCTTCCTGTTTCAAGCGCCAGTAAAGCCTTGAATATCGACCTGAAAGCTGTTCCTGAACTGACAGTGCCGGGTGAGCGGGTGACCCTGAGGATGGAAATTACAGACCAGGCTGGCGACCCAATCCAGGGTGAATTTTCGGTGGCCGTTGTGGACAAAGCCTTGCTCGCACTGGTACCGCCCAACACACAATCGATTATCGATGGGTTGTACCGGGAAACTCCACTTTCTGTACAAACCAGTTTGTCTCTATTTTCCTATGCCAGGCAGCTTTCAATTCTGCCATTAGAGGCTGGTGGATTAGGCGGTGGGGATGATGGCATGGTTGACTTTGACATCAGGGAAGACTTCCCGGATACCGCCTTCTGGCAGGCCAGCGTGGTCACGGCTGTGGACGGTACCGCCCAACTGACAATTCCCCTGCCTGACAGCTTGACCACATGGGTTGTTGAGGTGCGCGGTCTGACTGAAGACTACCTTGTGGGGCAGGCCGAGGTTGAGGTTCAGACTCAAAAACCTCTCATGATTCGGCCAGTGACGCCACGTTTCCTGGTGGATGGCGACCTGGTGGAGATGGCTGCGATTGTGCATAACAACACTACTGAAACACTTAAAGCGGATGTGACCCTGGTGGCAACCGGATTTACTTTAATCGATACGAACCCTTCTCAACAGATGACAATGGAGCCAGGTCAGAGTTATCGGGTTGTTTGGTGGGGAAAGGTGGAAAGTGTTGACTCTGTTAATCTTGTCTTTCAGGCTGTGGCTGGTAATTATTCCGATGCCAGCGCCCCAATATGGGGCGATCTGCAGGTTAAACGTTATGCAATGCCCGCCACCTTCAGTACAGCCGGTCAGCTATCTGAAGCGGGTGAGCGGCTTGAATTGGTTAGTTTGCCAATCGCAAGCGATCCACTCTCTGGCGAACTGGTTTTGGTGATGAATCCATCGCTGTTGACCAGCCTGGTGGAAGGGTTGGAAGCGCTTGAAGAACCTCCCTATGGGGATACGATTTCGGTGCTCGCACGTTTGCTGGCCAACCTGAATGTCTACCTGGTTTTACAGGAACTTGACCTCGACACAACCCCATTGGGGTCGTCTTTGGAAAATGCAGCCAGCTCGGATATCAATCGGTTGTTGTCAATTCAGAATTATGATGGCGGCTGGTCGTGGTGGGGAAGTTCCAATTATGAGGAGCAACAATCCAACCCGTTTATTACTGCGTATGTGTTGTTGGGATTGGAGTTGGCTAATCAAGCTGGTTTTGGAATTGGTGAGTATATCGTTGATTGGGCAAGAGACTATTTGATTTTCCAGATTGCATCTCCCGGCGAAGTTGAATCTGCGTGGAAGCTGGATGAAATCGCCTTCTTGGTTTATGCTCTTCGGGATTACGATTTCAACCTAAGCCCGACAATTGACAGCCTTTACACCCGCCGAACGGAATTGAGCCCCTGGGCGCTGGGCTTACTGGCTTTGACATTGAAAGAACAAAGCGGCAGATCCCCTCGATTAAGCACGTTGGTCGCTGATATTGAAGCCAGGGCCATTCGCTCCGCCACGGGTGTGCATTGGGAGAGCGAACACTCGGCGTGGATGTTGCCCGGAACGCCTGTGTTCAACACCGCTGCCGTCATGTTTGCATTGGCGCAGCTTGACCCGGCGTCAACCAGCCTGCCCCTGGCGTTGGGTTACCTGATGAGCCATCGCGATTCGCGCGGCATATGGGCTTCCAGCTTTGAATCTTCCTGGGTGTCAATGGCAGTTGCTCAAGCAATTAAGGGAGCTGGTTACTACCAGGCCGATTATGCCTTCAAGGCAGTTTTAAACGATTCTTTAATAGCTAAAGGCCAGAGCGCAGGCCCTGAATCTGCCGAAATGGTTAGCACAAAGACCCCCATTGAAACCCTGTACGCAGATTCACCTAATACGCTTTTAATTCAAAGAGATGAAGGCGCGGGCATCTTGTATTACCGGGTAGACCTTCACACTTATCAACCCGCGGATTCTGCGCCAGCAATTAACCGTGGAATCAACCTGCAACGCGCTTACTACCTGGCGGGTGAGGGCTGTCCGGCAGCTGATGGATGCGTGCCAATTGACTCAATTTCCCTCAACACGGATGCTGAACCTCAATTCATCACCGTTGTCCTGACGATCAACCTGCCAAACAGCATGTACAACCTGATGATTGAGGACTTTATTCCGGCTGGCACGGAAATTATCAATCCGCGACTGTTGACATCGCCGACGCTTTCAGAAAATTTAGATGGGCTATTTGACCCGACTGCGCCTTTTGCGCAGGGTTGGGGATGGTGGCATTTTAACCAACCGAAGTTTTATGACGATTTTGTGTTGTGGACAGCAGATTATGTGCCCGCGGGCACGTATTTACTAACCTATAATTTATTGCCCTACCAACGCGGTACTTACCAGGTGCTGCCCGCCCATGCCTGGCAAATGTTCTACCCGGAAGTTCAGGGAACAACTCAAGGCGATTTATTTACCATCGAATAAATTGGTATTGGCGAAACAATAAAAAACGCTCCTCGGCGTTCCGAGGAGTGTTTTGTGCTTAACAGTTTATTCTCCTGCTTCAACCTGGTAAAAGTCAGGTTTTGAGAAAGGGAATTAACGCGATGATAATAAAACCGATAAAAACCACCAGACTGGCCGCAAGGACGTCTTTGCGTTCCCGGCTGTCAGCTACGCTGAAATAGGGCGGAGCACCCACCAGTTTCAAGATCGGGCCGGCTTTCCAGGCAAAGAAAATTCCGCCCAGCAAGCCGCCAATATGCCCCATGTTGTCGATCATAACGCTGGCTATAAAGCCGAAAGCCAGGTTCATCGTCAAAATCAGAGCCAGGTTTGTGATCGCCTGGCGAGTGCGCATTTGACCGAATAACCGGCGGTTTTGATAGATAAGAATGCCTTCTGCAGCAAAGATCCCGAAAATCGCGGTAGATGCACCCAATGAGGGGGCCGGTGTGAAGACAAAAGAAAACACATTACCAGCAAACGCCGAAAGGACATACAACAATAAAAACCGCTTTGGGCCATAAAAACGTTCCAGCCGGCTGCCGATGATGAACAGCGCATACATGTTCATGACAAGATGAAGGATGCCGCCATGCAATAACGCCGGTGTCAACAGACGCCACACCTGGCCTTGCATGATCGCTTCGTTAACTTTTTTGCCAAAAAGGCCGATAAAATCTATGCCGGTTGCCATCAGGAGCAGATGCTGCAATATGAATACACCCACGGTGATTGCCACCAGGATGATGGTTACTACCGGCTTGCGATCGGGCATCTGCACCCGTACAACCTGGCGTTGTTGTTCTTCGCCTGAAGGCGGCGTCTCGTGGATCATAGTTGTACTCTTCTGGGGTGGACGCGGTGATGTTCTGCTGTGATGATGTCTTCAATGATATCCAACGTGCGTTCCAGTTTCCCGTCCTCGTTAACGACAATATAATCGAAAATATCCAGGGAATCATATTCTTGTTTGGCGGTTTGGATGCGCAGAGCCAACTCCTCTTCTGATTCGCTGCGCCGACCTTTCAAACGCTGGATCCATTCCTCGTTGTTGCTGGCGGTCAGGAAGATCAGGACGGCATCTGGGCTTAATTCACGCACAGTTTTTGCCCCCTGAAAATCCAGACGCATGACCACATCTTTCCCTGAATCCAGCGCTTCCCTGACCTGGACTTTTGGTACGCCCTTATAATCTGAATAAACCCAGGCGTGTTCAAGGAATTCGCCTGCTGCAATCATTGCTTCAAACGTCTCCTTGGTGTAAAAGAAATAATCCTCACCGGGCACCTCGTTTTCCCGCGGTTGACGGGTGGTGGCGGTGATTACAAAATGAAAGGGCAAATTTCTTTTTTGTAAACCCTGAACGACGGTGTCTTTACCGATTCCAGAAGGACCGGAGATAACAATCAGCAGAGACGTGTGCTGTGGTTGTTTTATTTTAAAATGGATTTCCATAAATAATTCCCATCAAACTGTGTTTAACATCTTTATCAAAATCCTGGCATCCTTTTAACCCTGCTGGATAAAAACCAGTCCTTGGTTATAATCTATTTTAGAACATGAACCGGAGAAATGCCAATGCCCACCTATGATTATCATTGTAAATCCTGCAAAACTCGTTTCGAGTGTTACCTGACCTATGCTGAATATGAACGAACCAGGGTCATCTGCCCAAACTGCGGCAGCGACCAGGTTCAACGGCGGATCGGCAGGGTGCGCATTGCGAAATCTGAAGACCGACGGATTGATGATCTGGTAGACCCAACTCAACTGGCCGGTCTTGAAGATGACCCTCAAGCCCTTGGCCGGTTAATGCGAAAAATGGGAAATGAGTTGGGTGAGGACACTGGTCCCGAATTTGATGAAGTTGTCTCGCGCCTAGAAAAAGGGGAAGACCCTGAACAAATTGAGCGGGATATGCCGGATTTGGGAGGAAGCTTTTCAGATTTTGATGATTGAAATTATGGTTCCAGCAGTTTCAACAGGGCATCGTAAGAGGTAACGCGGGAAATCGCGTTGAGAAAGTCCGCTAATTCAGGGTAACGCGCACGCAAGGCCTGCACAGCGGGGCCAACCGGGTCTTCTCCGGCTGCACCACCTTCAACCTCCGTACTGTAAGCGCCATAAAAGGCAAAATAAGCCTGGTTCAGCTTGCGAATGGGGTAGCCGTTTTCCCAAAAGGTCAGACGACGGGCTTCCATATAGGCTTCGGCGCCTGCAACATCACCCTTAGCCAGTAAACGGTCGGCTTCCACCCGTGTTTTGTGAATCTCAGCTTGAAAATTAAAAATTTCTTCCTGCGAAATATCCTCAATAGGTGAGGATGCCATCTTGGTATGCAATGGCACGGCGGAAGCTGGCAGAAATTCGGGATAGTATTTTTCCAACACCAAGAAGCCCAGTTCCTGGCCAGCCAGTGAGGCTGTGGTTTCATTGATCGTGCGCAGCGCTTCGTTGGTAAAATAGTTGATTCCTAACGGCCGCAGGCTGAGGAAGTTGTGGACCCACTCGTGGGCGATGGTATCCGTCAGCCAGACCAGGTCGGTGGTTTGCATCACCATCGTTGGATAGGTGCCGATCCCGCCGATGGGGACGACCAGGGCGGCATGATCGAGTTTTGAGAAAATGGCAGTTTCCAGTTGATCTTTGAAAGCGAGACTGATGGACGGGGTGAGCGATACCTCGAATACCTGGCGGATTTCGGTGCGAGGAGAAACCACCAGGGATTGGGGGATATCACTGACCTGATAAAGTGAGGGCGGAAGGGCTTGTCCTAGAAAGCTAAGGCTGCTTTCTTGAATCACAGCCATTAACTGGGCTTGGAGAACAGCCTCAGCCATTGGCGCCAGGGAATTCAACCGGGACATCTCGGTATCGAGGGCAATTCGCAGGGTCTGACTGACCTGTTCGGGATCGGGGATGTTGGGATTTGTATAGATGACTATAATTTCAGCGTTCAATCCATTAACTTGTTGAACCTGCGCCAGATAGTTCAGCACCAGGTCTGATTGTGCTTCAGGCGTGAGGAACCGATCAACACTTAACCCCCAGCTGAGGAGTTTTGCGCCGATGGCTTCCAGTGTCCAGGTGGCAAAGTTAAACTCATTCCCGCGGGTAAAACCGCGCACCTGCACGGTCAACCCGGTTGCGGGGATGATTGAACCGCCCAAGATAAAAGACAATATCACCACCAGCACGGCAATGCGGAGGAGCTGCCAACCCCGATGCAGATACTGTTTGACTTTAAATCGTCCAGCCATGTTTTGGATTTTAGCACATGGGTCGTGGGAAGGATGCATATCCATATTTTCATTCCAGGCAATTAATGGTCTAATTAACTCATTAACTGGACGGCAAGCACCAAAAATAGCACAGATTGGAAAAAACCATGCCAGATGAAACAATGGAAATATTACCGGTAGATACCCAGGATATCACCCAGATTGTAAATCAGCACTTCAATATTCTCAGTGTGACCACCGGCGGAGCTCAGCAAGGGTACTTTGTCCGATATGAGGGCCTTCTACGGGCAGCGGATAGTGAGACCGCTTATGATCAGCTTTCGACTGCTTTAGATCCACTGGGCTTTTTCCCCCTGTTTCGAAAAAACAAAGATAACCAGGTCATCCTGGTCCTGCATAAACGGCCAGAAGCAAAGCTCGGACCGATTTGGGTCAACATCCTCCTGTTTGTTCTGACGTTCATCAGCGTGTTGTTTACGGGCGCTCAATTCAGCACTTTGGAGGTTGACGCTCAAATGTTCACTTCATTGAACGGTTTGGTGAGATTCCTTTTGCAGGGCTGGCCTTTTACGGTCAGTTTGCTAGGAATTTTAACTGCACATGAGTTTGGGCATTATCTCGTCGGACGGGCGCGAGGGGTAAAGGTGACCTTACCCTATTTTATTCCCTTCCCCTTCAGCGTTTTTGGCACCATGGGAGCTTTTATCAGTATGAAAGCGGTTCCAAAAAACAGGAAACATATGCTTGAAATCGGTATCGCCGGCCCGCTGGCCGGGTTGCTGGTAACCATCCCAGTTTTGATGATTGGGCTGAACTTATCAACGGTCGGTGAAATTGCTGCAGTGTTGCCCGAGGGTGCGGCCCTCTTCCTGGAGGGAAATTCGCTGCTTTATCTCTTTGCAAAATATATTACATTTGGCAAATTGCTGCCCCAGCCTGCTACGTTCGGAGTGGTATCGCCCGTGTTTTTCTGGTTAAAGTATTTCTTTACCAGCCAGCCGCTGCCCTTAGGTGGGTTAGATGTTCAAATTCACCCGGTTGCCTGGGCAGGCTGGGCGGGCTTGTTCGTCACAGCGCTCAATTTAATCCCGGCTGGGCAACTGGATGGGGGACATATCCTTTCAATGCTGCTGGGTAAAGAGCGGGCTCAAAAAACCCTCCCCTTTGTCCTGGGTGCGTTGCTCGTCATGGGATTCGCCTGGCGAGGCTGGTGGCTTTGGGCGGGCTTGATCTTTTTTACGGGTCGACGCTATGCTGAACCCCTGGATCAGATCACACGCATTGACCGAAAACACCAAATTCTGGGTATAATCGCGCTGGTGATCTTCCTGTTGATTTTTATACCCGTTCCACTGATCATTCTCCAATGAGAACGCCAATGCAAGACCGTCTTCAATATCTACGGAAAAATGGACTGGCCTGCATGCTGCTGGTGCTTTTCGTGCTTGCCAGTTGTTCCCCAAATGTTTTTCCTGAGATTGCAGAGCCAACCTCGACCCAAATCCAAGTTAACACACTTGTCCACACGGCCACCCCAGCACCTAAAACGCCCACCGCCACATCAACCCCAATCTTAGCGGCGATGGATGTTGACCCTGACGAATTGGCGGGGGTCATTGTCCGTTTTGCGCATCCCTGGGTTGGTGAAAAAGCAGAAATGCTGGAAAGGCTTGCGCGTGAATTTACGAAGACCAATCCTTGGGGCATCCATGTGCAGGCGTATCCACATGGGGGCGAAACAGCTTTGGTCAATTCTGTGATGCAGCTACCAGATGATGATTTACCCACCGTTATTGCTGTGCCAGCTTATTTGCGCTCTGAACTGATGAACGGGAAGCCAGCAGTGAACTTACACGCCTATTTTAACCACCCCGATTGGGGGTTCAGTTTAGAGGAGCGCGAAGATTTCACACCTGTGTTCCTGACATCTTTTGATGCTGAAGACCAGGTGTCTACGCTGCCCTTTGCACCGCAGGCAACGGTGTTGTTTTACAATCGCTCCTGGGGGCAGGCATTGGGATTTCCAGAAGCACCCCATGATTTGGATGCTTTCAGAACACAAAATTGTGAGGCAACTTTTACTAACTGGCAGGACGCAGCCAAGGGCGGTACCGGAGGGTGGGTGATCAACCTCGACGCCAGGGTGCTGGTCAGCTGGTATTATGCCTTTGGGGGAACGTTTTCTAAAGGTGAAGAGCCCCTGTTTAACAACCTGGCAGGGAGAGATGCCTTTGGCTATCTTTGGGAGATAAAAAACCAGGGTTGCATCTGGTTTGCGTTGAACCCAAATCACCAAGCGTATTTTGCCGATCGGCTCGCATTACTCTACGCCGGGCAGTTAGATCAGATCCCAACTCAGATGGGTTGGATGGAGACCGCTGGCAATGAAGATGATTGGACTGTGATCGGATTTCCGGGCCCAGCGGGTGAACAAATCTTGGTTGAAGGCCCGGAATTATTCATTATGGCAGGTGCCCCGGAAAATGAGTTGGCGGCCTGGTTGTTTATTAAATACTTGTTGGCGCCAGAGGCGCAGGCAAAACTTGTGGAGAGTCTGTTCACCCTGCCAGTTCGAGAATCGGCTTTGGAATTATTGACTAAATTCAAAACAGATTATCCTCAGTGGGAACAAGGGACAGCACTGGTTGACACTGCCAATGTCCTGCCTGTTTCGGAGGCGTGGGGTTTGGCGCAATGGCCATTGCAGGATGCCGCTAACCGAATTTTACAGGATGAAAACGGCGATGTGAGTTCCTACCTGGCGCAACTGGACGCTTTGATTCTGGATTTGATAGATTCATCGCAATGATGGCTGTTAAACCCGCAGTGACTATTTATACCGATGGCGCCTGCCAGGGCAACCCGGGGCCAGGAGGCTGGGGGGCGCTTTTGCGCTATGGAAACCATGAAAAAGAACTTTCAGGTGGGGCAAAGGACACCACCAACAACCGGATGGAACTGCAGGCAGCATTAGAAGCGCTGCGTGCACTCAACGAGCCTTGCCAGGTGACCCTGTTCACCGATTCAGAATACCTGAAAAAAGGAATAACCGAATGGTTGCCTAATTGGAAACGCCGCAACTGGCGGCGTAAGGGTGGAAAATTGGCCAACGTTGATTTGTGGATGCAGTTGGATGAAGAAATCGCTCGACACGAGATACACTGGTACTGGGTGCGGGCGCATGCGGGTCATACTCACAATGAAAGGGTTGACCGGTTGGCGCGCAGGGCAATTCCAAAATGAAATTGAGTTGCGATTGCCGGTTCAAATAATATTGTACTGATGATATAATTTATCTAATAAGCGACAATATTTTTTGAGTATTTGTTGCGTTGAATGGTCTTTACATGAAAGAAAGTTGCTTTGGCGTAATCCATCCAGGACACCCCGTTAACTTTAAGAAAGGAAAAAAATGCATCGTTTAAACTTAAAAATGATATTCTTGTTTGTCGGCTTTTTTTTACTGGTAAGTATTGCTTGTGGAACTTCAAAAACGCCTGACCCAACCATTGCTGTGCCAACAGAAGAGCCCGTAGATATTGTGACTGAACCTATTGTTGAAGTGGTTGAAACCCCTGAGGAAATAAAATCTCCTAACCGGCAGGTACAGCCAACTGAAGCAGCACCGTTTGAAGTGGAAACGCCACTGGAAGATGACCCCGAGTTTACTGAAGCGCAGGCTTATTATATCGAGGAGTTTGATGGCGACCTTTCCAGCTATTCTTATTTTTTGATGAACGGCGATGAAAACCTGATGGACCTGTATACCGATTACGGACGCCTTGTTTTTTATCTTCAAGGCAGAAATCAATATGTGTACGTGCTCTATGAAGAATTTTATTATTCTGATGTCGCCGTTGAAATTTACGCGGAAAACCTGGCAAAGAACACCAATAACGTCAGCCTAATCTGTAATTATAGTGATCGTTTTGGCTGGTATGAATTCAATGTTTCCAATGGTGGGTTGTATGATATTTTGATTTATTCCGAGCTAGATGGCGGCTATATTAACTTAGCCAGCGGCGGCTCTAAAAACGTTCACCAGGGCAGGGACGTGAATGTTTATACCGCTGTTTGTCAGGGTAATCAGCTTGCTTTGTACATTAATGGCATTTTAGAAAAAGAATTTGTGGATAAAAAGTATAATTTGCGCGAAGGCCAGGTTGGTTTTGGGGTTTCATCCTTTGATGTGCTTCCCATCCTGGTCGAAGTGGATTACTTTTCTATCAGCCAACCGTAAGTTTTTAAAACTTTCTATTAAGATAAATCAAGGGGCTACCCCATTGGGATAGCCCCTTGGTGTTTTGATTTGGTAGGCTTGAAATTTCAGTGCGTGATCAATTTGAAATCTGCTTGGTGGGGTGCTTAACCTCAGGGGGATACAGGTAAGCCCGCATCGATCCAGGCTTCAAAGCCGCCTGAAATCGGGTTTACCCTGGAAAAACCATTTTGCAGCATAATAAGCGCCGCCCGGGCACTGGTTTCTTCCGCTGGTCAGGTGCAATAGGTGATGTACCAGGTGTGCGGGTCCAATTCGGTTAATCGAGTTGCTACCTCACCAAGCGGGAGGTTGATAGCGCCGTTGATGTGCAGGGTCTTGAATTGATCCGGCGTGCGGGTATCGATCAATACAGCCTCACCTTTGACTGCGGCTTGATAGGCTTCAGCAGCCGTTACCCGCGGGATTTGATCGGAGGCAGTGTATTCACCGGGGTTGGCAATCTTTGCCTGGCGTAAACGTTGTGCTAGGGCGATTGAACCGATCGTTAAAACCAGAACGGCTGCAAAGAGAGCTATGGGGAGGAAAGCACGTTGTTTTCTTTTGGCTCGCATTGGTAAACCCTTGTAAAGGTAAATTTCAACTCAGGCTGTGTCACTAAAATGTTTCAGCCTTAGGCTGTTGGTGACAACAAAAATACTGCTGAAGGACATTGCGCCAGCTGCAAACATGGGGTTGAACAAACCCATCGCCGCTGTTGGAATCAGGATGATGTTGTAAAAGAACGCCCAGAACAAGTTTTGTTTGATGGTTTTGAGGGTTTTACGTGAAAGTGCAATGGCTTTTGGCACGCCGCGCAAATCACCGCTGATCAAGACGACCGGGGCTGAGGCCATGGCAACATCCGTGCCGGTGCCAATGGCGATGCCAATATCTGCCTGGGCCAGGGCTGGCGCATCGTTAATACCGTCACCGACCATGGCAACTGTCTGACCTGCGGCCTGCAGCTTCTTAATCTCGGCGGCCTTGTCACCGGGTAAAACTTCGGCCAGCACGGTATCGATGTTGATCTGCCTTGCAATGGCATTGGCTGTGCGGGTGTTGTCACCGGTGACCATGGCGACCTGTAACCCCATCGCATGCAAGGTGTCAATCGCGGCCTGAGAGCCCTCTTTGATGGTGTCGGCAACGCCAATCACCGCGGCCAATTTCTCATCAACAGAGACGAGAATTGCCGTGTTCCCGTCCTCTTCAAGTTCCCGAATGTCATTTTCAATAGTGTCAACCTGAATGCCCTTGGAATGCATCAGGCGGCGATTGCCTACCAGAACCTGGTGACCTTCAACTTCGGCTTGAACGCCGTGCCCGGCAATCGCAGAGAACCCCAACGGCTCACTGAGGGAGAACCCCCGGGCATTCGCCTCTGCCGTGATGGCCTCACCCAGAGGGTGTTCGCTGCCCTGCTCGACCGATGCCACCAGGCGGATGATCTCATCTTCGCTGGTGTCGTGTTCTGTTAAAAGGACCCGGGTCACAGCAGGTTGTCCACGGGTGATCGTGCCGGTTTTATCGAGAACCACGGTCGTAATTTGGCCAGCACGCTCAAGGCTTTCACTATTTTTGATCAGGATTCCCAGTTCTGCGCCCCTACCGGTGCCTACCATTACGGCTGTGGGCGTCGCTAGGCCCATAGCACAGGGACAGGCGATGACCAGGACCGCCACGGTATTGATCAGCGCGCGGGCGAATAAGCTCACTTCAGCGGTAGGCCCAAGTGGGATGAAAAAGTACCAGATCAAGAAGGAGATCGCAGCGATGCCGATCACAATGGGCACAAAGATGGCTGAGATCTTGTCTGCCAGGTTTTGGATGGGAGCCTTACTGGTTTGGGCTTCCTCAACTAATTTGATGATCTGCGCTAAAACAGTTTCCTTACCAATTTTTGTGGCTTCAAATTTTAATAAACCCAGTTTATTGATTGTGCCGCCGATGAGCTGCTCGCCAGGCATTTTTTCAACGGGCATCGATTCGCCGGTCAGCATCGATTCATCCACAGTGGAGCGGCCGTCCACCACCACACCATCAACCGGGATCTTTTCCCCGGGGTGAACGAGAACCACATCGCCGACTTCTACTTCGTCAACGTTGATTTCGACCTCAATACCATCGCGGATTACGTATGCTTTACGTGGGCGCAAGTCCATTAATTTGCGAATTGCGTCGCTGGCGCCACCCTTGGCTTTGGCTTCCAGGTATTTGCCTAATTTAACTAGGGTGATAATCACCGCTGAGGTTTCAAAATAGACGTGCCCGGGGATCATTCCGAGGGTGATTGGTATGGAGTAAAAATATGCTGCAGATGTTCCCAGCGCCACCAAAACATCCATATTGGCTGAGCCATTACGCAGAGATTTGAAACCGTTGACGTAATATTGCCAGCCTACATAGAATTGAACCGGCGTAGCCAATGCCCAGAAGAGAAAATTGAGCATGGGGTGATTGGCCAGGGACAAGGGTAAAAGTCCTAAATCGCGACCCATAGAGAGGATGAACAGCGGGACGGTGAAGATCAACCCCAGGGTCAACATGCGTTTTTGCTGGGCAATTTCATCTTTACGCGCCCTGGCTTCTGCATCATCCAGTTGGAGATCTGCTTCTAGCAGGTCAAATCCAACGGATTTAACGATCTGCCGTAACTCATTTTGGCTGACCACCGTTGGGACGTATTTGATCAATGCTTTTTCAGAAGCCAGGCTGACTTGTGCTTCGATGACCCCTTCCTGTGCATTCAGAACTTTTTCTAACCGGCGCACATCGGAAGCATCGCTCAGGTTCTTAATCTCGAGTGATGCTTCTCCCATAGCAACCTGATAGCCAGCACCCTGAACGCGCTTGATGAGGTCATCTAAATTGGCTTTGTCCGGATCGTAAGTGACTGCAGCGCGCTCTGAAGAGAGGTTAACATTGGCCGATTCGACCCCATCAACTTTTTTAAGATTGCGCTCAACTGAGGCAACACAGTTAGCGCAGGTCATACCCAAAACGGGCAGGGTAAGATGTTTCTGATTGGGCATGGCTTTACTCGGCTACGGGGTAGTTGATCTCGGCCAGCAAGTCTTTCAGCTGTTGCTCTGTGGCCGGGTCATCAAAAGAAATGTTGACCAGCCGGGTTTGAACATCGGCATCCACTGAGGAAACGCCTTCAATTTCAGACAATTCCATCTTGATAGCGTGGGTACAATGTTTGCAAGAAATGTTAGGGACTAAATAGGTGACTGTTTTCATGTTAATGAAGCTCCTTTTGATGGTTAAATTTTTTGTGATGTTTCGAACACTTCGGTGATTTCATTCAGCACTCGTTTTTGCTCAACGAGGTCATCGCTTTGAATCGCACTCAGTAAGCAAGTATTCAGATGCTGATCGAGCAGGCTGGTGCTGATTTTGTTCAGGGCTGCACCGACCGCCTGGATCTGCCGAATGATGTCAATGCAATACTGATCTTTTTCAAGCATGCGTTGAATGCCGCGAATGTGACCTTCGACAATTTTTAAGCGTTGAATGCTGTCACTATGGTCATGTGTCATTATGTCTCTCCTACCCCTCCCCCTGGGGGAGGGCCTGAACTTAATCCTATAATACTATCATGGTCACAATTAATCAAATAAGAACTTTATTAACCAAACAAAAGTGAGCCAAGTAGAAAACCAGTTTTTTTCACGCAAGTTATCAGTATAATGAACCCTGTTATTAAACTGGAGCATACTGGATGAATAAAAAACAGATCGGTGTTATTGCCATGCTGATTGCCGCTTTTGGGCTGGCGTTTGCTGTCTTGTTAATGAAAATAATTCCAATGGCGACGAATTTACAGCCTCAGGATGTTGCCATCTGGCGATTTACGATAGGTGCCCCGGCGCTCTGGTTGATTCTGCTTCTCAAGAAAAAGCCCAAACCTGCCAGCCTCAAATCCCTCTGGCGATTTTTAGCGCTGGGTGGGATTTATTCAGCAGCGAATTTTTCCGCAGTATTTGCTTTGCAGCGGCTTCCCTCCTCGATCTATATCATTATCTTTTTTATTTATCCATCACTGGTCATCCTGTACGCATTATTGAGCGGCGGGGCAGTGCCGCGATTATTTTGGATCGGTTTACCGCTGACAATGGTCGGTTTATTTCTGACCTCTTTTGAATTTGGCTCTGTGTTCTCTGTTGACCCGGTCGGTTTATTGATTACCGTGGCAAACGCCTGTGTTGTGGCAGCCTATATGGTCTTGAGTGAGAAAGTATTTAGAGCGGCTGGCGATCATTTGATAGGGACAACCTTTGTGTTTACAGGTGCCATGCTGGCTGGCTTTTTCATGATCCCCTTCTTGGGTGTGCACACACCGGGGTCAATTCAGGGGTGGGCGTTGTTGATAGCACTTTCAATTATTGGCACCCTGATACCAATTTT
This sequence comes from Chloroflexota bacterium, assembly GCA_012522475.1. Taxonomy (GTDB): domain Bacteria; phylum Chloroflexota; class Anaerolineae; order Anaerolineales; family Anaerolineaceae; genus Brevifilum. Next base: position 73,079 of record JAAYKH010000029.1, read on the forward strand.
TGCCATGAACATTGGCCTGGGTTTGTTGACTGCAGCGCGCGGGTCAATTATTATTACAATCCAACCTGTGTTGAACATCCTGTTGGGGGTGCTGTTTTTGCACGAATCCCTGAGCCTGCAACAATGGATTGGGGGTGGGATTGTGATTTTAGCGGTGATACTTCTCCAGCGGAGCCCCGACCGGGTTTCGAGAATTGAAGCCGGTCGGAATGAAATCCTACCCCCAGGCAGAGCAAGAATAACCCGCGGGGATTACGCCGGCCGGAGAAAAGGGTGAGAAAAACCATCCCAATAATAATGACCCGTTAGGGGTTAGGGTTTCAGGTGTTATCTAAATAGAAAAAGATTTAACTGCCGCGAAAAGCTGGCACCGGGATCACGACAATCTTGCACAAACGCGTGTCTTGCATACGACTCAACAAGCGGGGATCCAGCTCTTCTTCAGTGCATGCGGTGGTAATAACCGTGGGTAGTTCGGCATTGTAGCGATAATTGAACAGCTGATAAATTTTCTCGCGCGCCCAAGGGGTGGCGGATTGGGTGCCAAGGTCATCAAGGATCAGTAAGCGGGTGGTACGCACCTCTTCAAAGCGTCTGTCTAACGAAATCGAACTGGTAGGGCTGAAGGTCGCCCGCAGGTGATCCAGCAGATCGGGGACGCTGACCATCAGGGGTGGAAAACCCAGCCCGGCCTGGAAATTCCCGATGGCTGCTGCCAGGTGAGTCTTCCCGCTGCCGTAGGGTCCGGTCAGCACTAGCCAGCCACGAGGATGTTCAGCAAACTGGTGGGCAGTTTCAAAAGCATGTTGTAAATCCTTTAAGCTCTGGGCGGGCAAACGTTCATTTTTACGCAGGCTGAAATTGCCAAAGGTCTGCCGGCTGTGCAGGCTGAGCGTCGAAAGCTCCGGATGCCCAATATCGTCGGTCGGGTTGCGATAGTCAGGCGCCAGGATCTTCACCACGGTCACCAAGTTGGGATCCTGGATTCGGGAGCGGATCCGCCCCTCAAAATCGTTGATCAGGATGTTGCTGGTGATCACGGTAGGAAGCTGATTGACATAGCGGTGGTTGATAATCTGGTAAATTTTCTCCTGCGCCCAGGGGGTGGCATTTTGGGTGCCAAAGTCGTCCAGGATGAGCAGGGGGATTTCACGGATTTCTTCGAAACGTTCCTCGAAACTCAGTTCTCCGCCGGAATAGGCAAAGCGTAGCCAATCGAGCAGGTCGGGAGCTGTGATAAACAGGGTTGAAATACCTGCTTCAATGGCGTGATTGGCAATGGCGGCTGCCAGATGGGTTTTCCCACAACCGTAACGGCCGAGCATTAGCAACCAGCCCTGACGGTTTTTGGCAAAGTTCAACGCCTGGTTGTAGGCGTTTTCGAGGGAATCAGCCTGGTGTTTGGCCAGGCCAATGTATCCTCGTTTTTCAAAATTATCAAAACGAAGATTAAACAAAGCCTCCAGGCTGCTCATGCGAAACAAACGGGCTTTTACCGATTGGGCGATTTCATCGGCACGACAGGAACAGGGCACCATTTTACCAAAATCAGGGTGCTCAATCGGAAGGTCGCGACGTAAATAACCAATACCGCCGCAAATTGGGCAATCTGGCTTGCCAGGAAATTTAACCTGGCGAATATCACCCCCGGCTTCAGGCAAGTCAGTCTCGTTTGAGCCAGCTTCTTCGATATTCTTCCGGATCTTGCGAACCGTGTCTTCGATTTTGCTCATTTTTATATCCTTCTTTGTGCCAACGTTTTAAAATTCCCTGAACATAATTCCAGGTGCGCACATTGCGGGCAACGGCAATTTGAATGGCCTCTCTGATCCACTCTGGCGGGTAGGTTTTTTCGTCGTCTTTGAGGATTTCCGCCAGCATGGGCGTCATCACGCCGATGTTTTCTTCATAGAGTTGGAAGATGTTGGGGGTTTGCTGCGGTAGATGGGCGGGTTGGTGCTGCTGTTGTGTGGTATGCCATACGCCATTTTCAATGGCCAGGACAGCTGCCCTCCCCTGGGGCGTGTTAAGAAAGTAATAGGTCTCTGCCATCCATTCGATGTCCGCTTTTAGAACCAATTCCTGGGTTAGTAAACTGTTTAGTGCTACTGAAAGGCCTTCTTCGTCGCTGAGCATTTGGATTAATGTCGGGTCGGAACACAGATCTTCCCAGCGGAAGTAATGTACCTGACCAGGTTGTTGTTCTGCATGCCAAAAAATGTACAGCAACAAACGTAACTGATTAAAATCATCGATTTGTCCCAAGGTCTGGGTGAAGAAACTCAACGGCAGACGGATTGATGATTCGGGATTATCCGGAAAACCACTGAAAGAAGCGGCAGCGTGATGTCCCATAGTTAATATCCCCGATCTGGGCCGCGAGCAGCATTTTCAAATTTTGCAAGTTCCTCGATGAAAACGAGGCCAATCCCCGGGTGCGTGGGTCCATTACGATGTTTGGCAACAATCATCCGGGCTTCGTTTTTCTTACCCAGCTCTTCGCTAACGGGGTCTCGATCGATAAACATGACGATGTCTGCATCTTGCTCTAGCGATCCGGATTCTCGCAGGTCGGAAAGCTGGGGTTTTTTATCGGTGCGAAGCTCGACTGCGCGGGAAAGCTGGGCTGCTGTCAGGACGGGAACATTTAACTCCCTGGCCAGCACCTTAAGATTTCTGGAGATATTCGAAACCTCCTGAACGCGGTTATCGGTATGCGAATCACCGCTCATGAGCTGCAGATAGTCAACGATAATCAGGTCAAGACCAAACTCAAGATGTAATCGACGGCATTTTGTGCGCAGCGCCAGGGGTGTGATGGCGGGAGTGTCATCCAGAAAGATCATCGCTCGGTCGTAGGATTCAAGGGCCTGGAAAAATACATCCCATTCATTGTCGTTGAGCCGCCCTGTGCGCAGGCGCTGGGTATCAATGCGCGTATCCATGGCGATCATGCGCTGTAGAAGCTGTTCATTTGACATTTCCATTGAAAACATGGCGACATGTTTCTTGTGCACCAGCCCAGCATTGCGCATGGTGCCGAGCAAGAAACCGGTTTTTCCCGTGCCCGGTCGGCCGGCAACTATCAGGAGGTCAGATTTCTGCAACCCGCCCAGCAGGTTGTCGATGTCAATCAAGCCTGTGGGCACTCCCAGGATGTCATCTGGCCTTTTTCCCAGCTCATCGATCCGGTCGTAATATTCATGGACGACCTCACTGATGGGAACGAGATCACGTTTAATGCGGCGTTCGCTGACATTGAAGATTACTTTTTCTGCTTCATCGACAACATGATCGATGGCTTGATTCTGGGTATAAGCCAGGCGGGCGATCTCGTTGGCCGCTTGAAGCATGCGACGCCGAATAGCATTCTGTTCGATAATGCGGCCATAAGATTCAGCGTGATAGGCATTGGGCGATTGGTTGATCAGCGAGATCAGATACCCCTGCCCGCCGATTTCATCCAGCTGATCTCTGTTCAAAAGTGCTTCGGTGACGGTCACCAGGTCAACGGGTTGGCGGGTTTCACTGAGATGCTTAAAACTCTCCCAAACCCAACGGTTTCGCTCAAGGAAAAAATCCTCGGGATTAAGAAACTGAGCGACCTCAAGATAAACTTCCGGATTGATTAATACCGCCCCAATCAGGGCCTCTTCAGCCTCACGACTGCTTGGCTGGGTTAGCACTTCAGAAAAGGAATCATCGCTGAAATTCAGATCATCATTCATGAGTATTAATCCAATTTTTATAATTTGAAGGGCTGGCTGGTCTCTACGGTGTAAAAAACCGGGATCCACTATCTACTGAAATCGCCCGGCGAGGTTTTTGATTGTCTTGAGCCAGATTATGTGTCTTCTTCGTCTGACCCGAAATCATCGAGGTCAAAATCCTGTAGGAAATCTTCAAAAACATCCAGATCGCCAGCTTCAATTTCAGAACTGAAACGGGCATCTAATTCGGCAGCGTCCTGATCAGAAATATCCTCTTCCGGAACGATACCGGCCTGTTCCATCACGTCTTCCGCAACCATAATTGGCGCATGCATGCGTACGGCCAGGGCCAAAGCGTCGGATGGGCGACAATCGACATACTTGCGGTTGCCATCCACCTCGATGACGAGGTTGCCATAAAAAACATCATCGGAAAGCGAGCTCACTTCGACCTGGATCAGCTTGGCGTTCAGGGATTGGATTAAGGTCTTAAACAAGTCATGGGTTTGTGGCCTGGCGATCTGGATGCTTTGCAAAGCAATAGTAATCGCTTCAGCTTCGTAGAGGCCGATCCAAATTGGCAAATAGCGTTCTCGATTAACTTGTTTCAAGATAACAATGCGTTGTTGGTTGGTCAAACTGACGCGAACGCTATCGATCTCGACCTCAATCATTTTTGACATGAGATTCTCCTGCAGTACCCAAGATGAAATTAATTCTAACACGGGCGATAATAAGACGCAACTGAATCCGGTTTAAACCCACTCGAATTTTTAAGGTTTTCGAGTATAATCGAAAGTAATCAGCCAACCAGAAAAGATTGGGAAATGCGATGTACTAAATTTAATGCATTGTTGGCAGGCATGGTTCTTTTTATCAGGGTTGAATGCAGCATCTCGGGAACCGAAATTAAGAAAAAATAAAACGAGTGCCGTTGTTCGTCGTTATTGATATAATCATCAGTAGAACACATCAAAGATCTGGTTGTATCTAAACTGAGCAGCTGGCAACCGGTTCAGGAAGGATAAGATTTTGCAACGTAGTGATGGGGTCGTGATTCTGATCATAGAAGGTGGTCGGGGTAATTACTTGCCTTTCAGTGCAGAACTGCGTGAAAAAGGATACCAAGTCAACAAAGCTTCCAGCGGTAGTGCTGGCCTGGAGCTCCTGGATGTTGTCCGTCCTCATGTGGTTGTTGTTGACGCTGCCTCTCTGAGAACCAGCGGTGTCCGCATTTGCCAATCCTTCAGGATCTCGGATGATATCCTCCCGATTATCCTGATCGTTGAAAAAGATATTTCGCTTCCTGATAGTACGGACGCAAACCTGGTACTGCGCCTTCCGTTCACAATTCAAAAATTGATCAATCGCCTCCGTGCGTTTCATCCCACGGATCAGAAACATATCGTGCAGGTTGGACCAATTGAGTTGAACACACTGACTCAGCTTGTTACCTGTAATGGCCGTCAAACCAAACTGACCCCCCGGCTGGTGAAAATCCTTCGAATGTTAATGGAAAACAACGGTAAAGTTGTAGAGAGGGATCCTTTGTTTACCGAAATTTGGGAGACAGAATATACCGGCGACACGCGGACGTTAGATGTCCACATCAGCTGGTTGCGCCAGGCGATTGAGGAGGACCCTCGCAATCCACAATTAATCCGCACAGAGCGCGGTGTCGGGTATATTTTGAGGGCATAATTTGTCTTTTTAACAACGGTGAATGCGTAAAGCGCCCCGGATGGGGATTTTTTATTTCAATGGGGGACAAGATGTTGTTCAAAAAAATTTGGCTTATGTTGAATATCTTGACCGGTCAGTGTAAACTTACACAGGCATAATTAAAACTAAAAATAGGGCGAATATGAAAACAGATACGACCAAAAAAATTATCATTAGCTGTGCTGTCGTTGTGCTTATCACGTGTATGTGCTTATCTTTGATCATGGTTGGCGGCGCTCTGGTTTCAGTGTTGTGGCCCATTGATTTTGACAAGATCGATGCATCAACTTTTACGGATACGTTCAAACCCCTGACAGGCACCGAATTCCTGGGAGAGACGGTGCTGCCTGAAAATGTCGCTGTGGAGATGCAGGAAATTGAGGTCAATGTCAGCCAATTGCGGGGATTGGCTCTTGTGGATGAGGTCCCTAAGGTTTTATTATCCCCTGAAATGCTTCAGGAAATTGTTGTAAATGAATTTTTTGCTGAATATTCAGATGAAGACGCCCGACAGGACGCTTTGATCCTTTCTCTGCTGGGGTTAATCCCGGAGGATTTTGAATTACGGAGTTTTTATCACGCGTTGTATACTGAACAAATCGCCGGTTTTTATGATCGTGAAACCAAAGAGATTTACCTTGTCAGTGGTGTGGCGTTCAATGGCTTTGAGAAAATGACCTATGCCCATGAGTTCACGCATGTTTTACAGGATCAAACGTATGGATTGGATGACGGCCTGGGTATCACGGAGGAGGCTTGCGACGAAGATTCCGAGCGTTGTGCCGCGATCCAGGCTCTGATTGAAGGTGATGCTTCGTTGACGGAATACTTGTGGTTCACAAACCATGCAACCCGTAAAGATCAGAAAGATGTCTTTCGGATGAGTAATAATTATGACAGCCAGGTGTTTGATGATGCACCGCCTTTCTTTCAACAAGATTTGCTATTCCCTTATGATCAGGGCCTTGCTTTTGTCGAGTTTCTTTATACACAAGATGGGTTTTCTGCGATAGATGCTGCTTACCGAAACCCACCTGTTTCAACCGAACAGATCCTACATCCAGAGCGTTACCCGTGGGATGTTCCCCAATTGGTTTCCTTGCCCAACCTGGAAACGGTTTTAGGTGATGACTGGTCACTGCTTGTTGAAAATGTAATGGGTGAATGGTCGACTTATTTGATCCTCAGCCAACCTTATGAAGCAGATTATCGGCTTTCCAACAGCCAGGCGAGCGACGCAGCTGAAGGTTGGGGCGGAGATGCCTATGCTTTCTATCTAAATGAAGTTAACGACGAGATACTTTTTATTCTCGATATGGTTTGGGATTCTGTTCAAGATGCGGATGAATTCATGACGGCTGTGGCACACTATGCCGATTTGCGGTGGGAGGAAGCCCCTCAAGATGCTGGAGGGCAGCCCACCTGGATTGGGCTGGAAGGAATCATTGTCCTTTTTCAAGAGGGTGAACGTACATTGTGGATGATTGCACCCGATGAAACCCTGGCAGAAACTGTTTTTGAAGTGTTGAAATGAACCAAAATGAGATTAAACTCATGCATCATTTTGACGTTGCCCGTGTGAAGGGGCTGTTATTTGACGTCGATGGCACCTTGAGTGATACGGATGATCGCATGGTTCACCGACTTGAGAAAATGATTAAACCTTTGATTGGGTCCCATAAAGATAAAGACATTGAACATCTTGCCCGTGCGATTGTGATGGCAATGGAGACGCCGGCAAATTTCTTCTATCATTTAGCTGATCGACTTCACCTCGACGGCATTTTGTCACGTGTTTATGATCGCTTTACCCGTAGCCGAAACGAAGAAATTGCCGCCAATGAGCGGTTTTGGATTATCCCTGAGGTGATACCGATGCTGGATTATTTTCATGGGCGCCTTCCCATGGCTGTGGTCAGTGCACGTGACGAGCGATCAACCCGGCATTTTTTAGAGCATTTTGACCTTTTGAAATACTTCGATGTGGTTGTCACATCACAAACCTGTACCCATACAAAGCCCTTTCCTGACCCGGTGATCTTTGCCGCCAGGCAAATTGGGCTTGAACCCGCGGCATGTGTCATGATCGGCGACACGATTGTGGATATGAGGGCTGGAAAATCAGCCGGCGCGCAAACGATCGGGGTTTTGTGCGGCTTTGGCAGTCAGAAAGAGCTTGAACGTACCGGTGCAAATTTTATCGTTGAATCGACAGCCGATATCCAAAACATAATTTTATTTTGAACGCTAACGCCGTGCATTATGCTCTCCTTGAGCGGTTTGGCTTGTTGAACTTAATCTTGATTGTGAGTAAATTAGTGCACATCCATTTTTAAGGGCGGTTTTTTCGCCCAGACAAATTGGATATAATGAAAAGTAGCTTTTTAACCAAAGGTGATTAAATCTATCACTGGAAAGGCACTGATCATCAGGAGTTTACCGACCGTGAATGACACAAATAACCAAACAAAAATAGCTCTGGAGAAAAAATATCCATGGCCGCGACGACGTCTTATCCGATGGACTTTGAAGACCGGGATCGGTGTTGCGAGCAGCCTGCTGACTCGCTGGGAAGTCAAAGGCCGGGAGAATCTTCCAGCCCAGGGGCCTTTGTTGGTGGTAGGCAATCATTTTCATTTTTTAGATACCGTGGCACCCATTCACAGCACCCGTTGGCCGCTGGAGTTTATTGGAGACCTGGTGATGCCAAATGCCCCCAAGCTGATGCGGTTATTTCCCAATGCCTGGCAGACGCTTAAAATTAAACAGGGCGCGCCTAATCTTGAAGCGCTACAGGCTGCGGAAGCTATCCTGGCACAAAAGGGCGTGCTGGTGATTTACCCTGAGGGGCATGTTCATACTGGGCCGCTAAGAGCAGCTTTACCGGGTGCGGCATATATGGCGCTGCGCACCGGCGCGCCGATCCTCCCTATGGGCACAGTGAGTGATAATCAGTGGCAGCTATTTAAAACCATCACAGAAAAGAAACGCCGGCTCGGTGTTTTAACACAAATTGGAACAGTGTTCGGACCGCTTAACGCGGATAACCCAAAACGACCAACCCGCGAGGAAATTAAAGCTGCTGGCCACTTAATCATGACTAAAATTGCTGCGCTATTACCAAAAGACTACCGGGGAGAATTTGACCCGGAGATTGGCTGAGGGTAGAACTCCCAATATCGGCTTGCAAGATGCAAAGAAATCCGTGCAACCTGTTTGAGGATGGAGCGTTGGCGATTGGCTATAAGAGCACCCCATGGATGAATCTAATATCTTTTTGATAAACAGCGCCTAGAATTAAGCCATCACTGGCATTGGAAGGAATGCTAAATGGAGTATCGAGATTATTATAAAATATTAAATGTGGGTAAAAACGCGAACCAAGACGAGATTAAAAAAGCTTACCGTAAACTGGCGCGTGAATACCACCCGGATGTAAATCCGGATGACCCCAATGCAGAAGAGAAATTTAAAGATATCAACGAAGCCTATCAGGTGCTTTCGGACGATGAAAAACGAGAAAAGTACGATCGATTTGGGTCGCAATGGAAGCACTATCAGCAAACAGGCGGACGTGCCGAAGACTTTGATTGGTCTCAGTGGGCTGCTCAGGGCCAGCGTGGCGGTGCCCAATATCGGACCGTTACCCAGGAAGAGTTTGAGCAAATGTTTGGCGGAGGCATGGGCGGCTTCGGGGGTTTTTCCGATTTTTTTGAAACCCTGTTCGGTGGTGTGGCGGGTGCAAGAGCTGCCAGGCGGCCAGCCGGGCAAACGCCCTATCAGCGTATACAGCGCGGCCAGGATATTGAACATGCGGTTGAGATTACGCTTGAAGAAGCCTTTCATGGCACAACGCGTTTGCTGACCTTTGAGGACGGTCGGCGTATTGAAGCAGCTATTCCACCCGGCGTGAAAACGGGATCCAAGATTCGTCTCAGCGGGCAGGGCAGTGTGGGTGCATCAGGTGCAGGCGATTTATTTTTGAAAATTAATCTGCAACCACATGCAAGGTTTAAACGTGAGGGCGACCACCTGCGAATTGACTTGCCGGTGGATTTCTTTACAGCCTTGCTGGGCGGAGAGGTGACTGTAAACGCCCTGGATAAATCTGTCAAGTTGACCATTCCACCCGAGACTGATTCTGGGAAGGTATTTCGGCTGACGGGACTGGGCATGCCGAAACTGGGCAAGTCCGACCAACGCGGTGATCTTTTGGCCAAGGTCGAAGTGCAAGTGCCTAAAGGTCTGACTGAATCGCAGAAAGAAAAATTTAACGCATTAAGAAAGTCTTTAGGATGAGAGACGGACCTAAATAATAATGCCATCGATCGAGATATTTCCCGACCCATCAACCTTGGCCCGTGTGGCCATTGATTTGTTTGTCACCCTGGCCCAGGAGGCCATCCAAGCCAGGGGACGGTTTTCAGCGGCCCTCTCAGGCGGCAGTACTCCCCAGTTGGTTTACGCCGGGCTGGCGGAACCGGATCTTCAAGAAAAACTCCAATGGGAAGATATTCACCTGTTTTTTGGGGATGAACGCCATGTTTTACCAGATGACCCCATGTCTAACTTCCGCATGGTTCAGGAGCATTTATTCTCAAAAGTCGCTCTTCCAGAAGAAAATATTCATCGCCTGCGAACAGAAACTGATGCTATAACAGCGGCCTGGGATTATGAAGAAACGCTGAGGGCTTTTTTTAATAGTGCCTGGCCCAGGTTTGACTTGATCCTGCTGGGGATGGGCTCGGACGGGCATACGGCGTCGCTGTTCCCACAGACGGCAGCTTTGAATGAAGAACACCGGTGGTTTATTGCCCACCAGGTGCCCTCGCAATTATTTTGGCGATTGACCCTAACAAAAAATGCGATTAATGCCGCCCGCCAGATAATCGTACTGGTCAGCGGTGAATCAAAGGCAGCAACGCTGGCAGACGTATTTGATGGGCCCTATGACCCGGCACAAAAACCCATCCAATATGTTTCCCCAACAGATGGCGATTTGCTCTGGCTGCTGGATCGAGATGCTGCCAGCCAATTGCCCACTAGAAAAGGTAGGTAAGCCGCTTTGAAAACCATTGTATGTGAACGCACATCACACCTGCTTCCATTAAACAAATAAAAAATGAATATAACCCCAGAATTTTTATCAAAGTACCCTTTGTTAGAGATGCTCTCAGAAAAAGAATTATTACAGATAGCTCCTCATGTACGCACTCAACTCATCAATAAAGGCGCTATATTATATCTTCAGGGAGAAACATCAGACAAACTATTTTTTGTAATTGAGGGTTGGTTTAAAGCTGAAAAGATAGCAGTAGACGGCCGGCAAACAACTTTGAGGTTTATTGGTCCAGGTGAGTTGATCAACGAACTTGCAGTGTTTTCAAAGGTTGAAAATGCAGTCTCAGTAATAGCTATGGTAGAAGGTCAAGTTTTCTATTTGCTTCAAAGCTATGTTGAACAATTATTAAAAACCAACCCAAAATTTTCCCGGGCAGTGATTGAGAGTATGGCGGTAAGAATTCAAAATTTACTTGAACAGATTGGGGATTTATCATTCCATACAGTTGACGTGCGTCTTGCCCGCTTTTTATTATTGCAGACTGAAGATAACGTTTGGGATAGGCAGATGTGGGTTACGCAAACTGAAATTGCCGCTCGTCTGGGAACCGTATTGGATGTGGTAAACCGTAACCTGCAGAAATTTGTCAGAGACGGTCTGATCGAGATTCAAAGAGACAAAATCACTGTTGTGGATCGAAAGGGTTTAGAAAAGATTGCTCATGGCTGAGATCAACTCTTCATATATTCCCCATTCACCAGTTTTATTGTTCGACTTATGTCGAAGAAGATTTTTTCTCCAGATGATATAGTGTTGATAAAACCAATTAGATTTTGGAGGAACAATGCAAAAGCAATTGATATTTGGGATGATCAGATCATTACATGATCTATTTACAGCATTCTGGATTGGCGGGATCCTGACCACAGGGTTTGCGTTCTTGCCCGCGGTTAAGAAGGCTAATGATGAGCCGAGTTTGATGAGAAAGTTATTAATAGCCTATCAATCCAAGCTCAGAATTGTGGGTTTGATCAGCTTTGGAATTTTATGGGTCACTGGTTTATTGTTGAGCAGACAATCTGCTCATCATACTGGATTTTTGAACTTTCAATCACTTTATAACACATTGATTTCCACCAAGCACTTGGTAATCTTTTTTATGATGGCTGTTGGTATTTACCGAGGTTTTATTCTTGGCCGCAAGATTGAAAAATTTAACCAACAGGAACAAAAAACATATATGATGTTATTGTTTATCAACATTGTTTTGGGCGTGATTGTAGTATTCTTGAGTGGTTTTGGTGCAGCCTTGGGGTAATGTTGCCTACGTGAAAAACGTATTTGCCAGATTGTCGTTAACCATAATTAAAATAGAAATCTGGTTTTTCAGTTGTCGAGAAGCATGTTTACCTACTAATGCCAATATACACAAATCGCTTATTTCGCGAGTTTTTGACTTAGACCTGAAAATTCCTAATTCAGCTTTGCTTGACGGAATGTTGAGGCGGGTCTATGATTCTTCATATGCATTTACGCGGCAGTAATTGGTCGATGAAAAAACGCAGGCGGCGGTCTAACCCCTGGTTGATTTTGTTTTTACTGGCAGGGATTGGATTCTTAATTTATTTAAATACCAATGTAATCCCTGCAATGCCGCCGCCCTTTGTGCCAACACCAACGCCTACCCGAGACCCGGCCTCTTATTCAGAGGAAGCGGAAAGCTACCTGGCCGAGGGCCGGATAGGTATGGCAAAAGCATCTTATGAGGCGGCCATCAAAGCAAACCCGCAGGAGGTATCTAATTACCTTGCCCTAGCGAAATTACAGCTTTATAGCAGTGAGTATGAAGCAGCTCGGGTTAACGCGGAAAACGCCTTGCTGCTGGATAATACCCGGCCCTATGCCTATTCGCTGCTTGCCTGGGCAAAGGGTTATTTAGGAGAGTATTTGGAGGCTGAAGCGGATGTGCGCACTGCTTTAGGGCTTGATCCGATGAATGCTTTTGCCCACGCTATTTATGCGAATATCCTGGCCAGACGGGTGGCAAACGACCTGGGCGAAATCAACACCCTGGAGCGGGCAATTGAGCATTCTCAGGAAGCGATGGCCATCGACTCGCAGATTTTGGAAGTCCGCTGGGCACGCGGTTATGTGCTGGAGGTTACCGGCAACTATGAAGAAGCGATTGAGCAATTACTCATTGCTGTTGAGCTGAACGATACAATCGCTGAGGTGCATATGGCCCTGGGCAGGAACTATTTTACGGTTGAGGAGTATGATCTAGCCATTCGCCAATTTACTAAAGCGTATTCTTTAAACCCCTCTGACCCTGACCCGAACTGGTACATTTCCCGGGTTTATTCCCGAATTGGTGAGTTTGCAAAAGCTGTACAATATGCGGAACAAGCCGTTAATGACGACCCTACCAACCCCAGGCTGCACGGCAACCTGGGTTCGATGTATTTTCGTAACTTGCAATATAACCAGGCTATCGAATCCCTGCAGCTGGCAGTTCGTGGCGGTGTTACCAGTAGCGGCGAAAGGGTTGAAGGGTTGCCTTTGAGCTATTCCATGACAGTGATGGAATTCTACAGCCGGTATGGCCTGGCGCTCGCCCGGGTAAACCGTTGCAACGAAGCTGTTCAGGTGGCGCAGGCCATGCTTCAAACAGTTCCTGATGACATCACAGCGGTTTACAATGCAGAAATAATCATAGAAGTGTGCCAGGAATTCCAGGAAAACCCACCGACGCCCACGCCAGTCAACGACGAAACCTTTGATAACGGTTCTGTAGAAGCTGAAACAGACCTGGAAGAAAAAGATTAGTCAGTTAGTCAACCTGGTATAAATTATGTATTTACAAGGTAGAGATCCCCACTTTCGGCGTGTCCGCAAGAAATCTAACCCTTACCGCGTGCTTGCATTGGTGGTGTTGATTGTTTTCTTTATCACGTTGTTGACCAGCATTGGCAAGGGCGATGTGCAACCGCTGTTTTTACCCACGCCAACACCCACCCGCACTTCAGATTCCTTTGTCAACGAGGGTAAGTCGCATTTTGATGCCGGCAATCTGGAGGCTGCTATAAACGCGCTGAAGCGTGCTGCGCTTCTTGACCCTGACAATTCAGAAATTTTTGCGGAGTTGGCGCGTATTCAGACCTATTCCTCGGCATTAAGCACCACCGATGCTGACCGTTCGCAGCGGCTGGCTGAAGCGCTGGAATCGATTGACCGCGCCAAGGAAATTGACCCCGAAAATAGCGACGTGCTGGCAATTCGTGCGTTTGTGCTGGATTGGAATGCCAACCCATTTTTAGTGGATGCAGCAACTGAAGAAGATTTGTTGAACCGCGCCGAAGCTGAGGCCTTAATGGCCTTACAAATTGATAGCACCAACACCCTCGCGCTGGCTTACTATGCTGAAGTTTTGGTCAGCCAAAAAAAGTGGAATCAGGCTTACCAGTACATTCAACAAGCTGTGGAACGCGATCCAAATCTGATGGATGTGCACCGGATCATGGCCTTCACATATGAGACTCTGGGCGAATATAATCTTTCGATCCAGTCTTATAAACAAGCGATTGAGATCATGCCGAATTACACCTACCTTTATATCGCTGTGGGCAGAATCTATCGGCATCTTCAGCTGTATGACCAGGCCCTGGAGAACTTTGCCAGGGCGGCTAACCTGAACCAGCAGTTAGGCATTAAGGACCCCACGCCCTACCTGGCGATTGCCAACACCTATGCTCAGGATGGCGAGTTCTTTGCAGCTGCCCTGAACGTACAACAGGCGCTCAGCTTTACGCCTGCGAACCCCAGTGTTTATGGTCAGTTAGGGGTAATTTATCATAAATCGCGCAATTACGAGGGCGCCATTCCAGCGTTGCAGTGCTCGATAGAGGGCTGCAGTGCCGAGGTCAGTTGTGAGGTTCGGAAATGTAACCCGGAGGTGGATCCGATGGTCTCTGTGGAGGGCTTGCCTCTTTCTGGGAGCACTATTGTGAATTATTTCACTTATGGCTCTGTGTTAGCAGGTTTACACCGGCAGGGAGATGATAAGTGCGATCGGGCAATGGTGATCTTTACCCAGATACGCGATAAGTACGCAGAAGACCCGACGGTGATGAGCATTGTGCGTGCCGGAGAGGAAATCTGTTCTTATAGTATGGGATTAATGTATCAGGATGAAACGGGGGATGACGCAGTAGATGATGATGCAGCGGATAATGAAACTGATGAGCTGCAAACCGAGCAATCGACAAGCGAAGCACCAGAAGAATAACCAATTTTGGCTTTGTAAAACTTTTGTAAGAATTGTCTAAACGACCCTTGACGAGCGATTTGAAGAAAGGTAAGATAGTTGGGTGTTAGCACTCTCGTTACGAGAGTGCTAACAAATGAATAATAACCAACAAAATAATTTAATGGAGGAACTTATGGCAATCTCAATCCAACCTTTGGGTAACCGGCTGGTGGTTGAACCCATTGAGGAAGAAGAAATTACTGCTGGAGGCATCGTGCTTCCTGAAACTGCCAAAGAGAAACCCCAAAAGGGTGTTGTTTTGGCTGTTGGACCGGGTGAGCGCAATGATGAAGGTGTGCATGTCCCCTTAGAAGTTAAAGAGGGTGACCATGTTTTGTTTGCGAAATATTCCGGAACAGAAGTAAAGTACGATGGTAAAAAACTGTTGATCATGCGGGAAAGCGATATTCTCGCCAAAATTAACTAGTGAACGTTAGGAATCCAAGGAGTAATTAATAATGGCTAAACAAATTATTTTTTCGGAAGAAGCACGCCGGTCTTTGAAGGCTGGTATTGATATTGTTGCGAAATCTGTTGTGACAACACTCGGCCCCAAGGGGCGGAATATTGCCTTAGATCGCAAATTTGGCTCTCCGACCATTACCCATGACGGCGTGACCGTTGCAAAAGAAATTGAACTGGAAGATCCCTTTGAAAATATGGGTGCCCAGTTACTTAAAGAAGCTGCCACCAAGACAAATGACATCGCTGGTGATGGCACAACCACATCCACGGTGCTGGCACATGCCATTGTTTCCGATGGTCTTAAGAACCTTGCCGCCGGCGCCAACCCCATGCTGCTAAAACGCGGCATTGAAGCAGCCTCTAAAGCTGTGGCAGACGCTATTGGCGAGCAAGCGATTGGGATCACCACCAAGGGAGAAATTGCCAACGTGGCTTCAATTTCAGCCCAGGATCGTGAAATTGGCGACTTGATTGCTGAGGTAATGGACAAAGTTGGTAAAGACGGCGTTATTACGGTTGAGGAATCACGCGGCCTCGAATTTGAAACTGAATATGTTGAGGGTATGCAGTTTGATCGCGGTTACATCTCACCCTATTTCATTACCGATCCCGAGGCTATGGAAGCTTCGATTGAGGAACCTTATGTCCTCGTGTATGACAAGAAAATTTCTGCAGCAGCAGACATCGTCCCCCTGCTGGAAAAACTGGTACAGGTTGGCAAGCGCGAACTGCTGATCATTGCCGAAGATATCGATGGTGAAGCCCTGGCAACGCTGGTGCTCAACAAGCTGCGGGGCATGTTAAATGTGCTCGGCATCAAAGCCCCTGGATTTGGCGATCGCCGCAAAGCTATGCTGCAGGATATTGCAATTTAAACCGGCGCGACAGTGATTTCTGAGGAAACTGGCCGCAAACTGGAGACCGTCACAATCAACGACCTTGGTCAGGCAGAGAAAATTGTCAGCACAAAAGAAGATACCACGATTGTAGGCGGTAAGGGTGATGCCAGCGAAATCAAAGGTCGTATTGAGCAGATTCGTGTTGAGATCGAAAACACAACCAGCGATTATGATCGAGAAAAACTGCAAGAACGACTGGCTAAACTTTCGGGTGGCGTTGCCATTATCCGTGTTGGTGCAGCCACTGAGACCGAGTTGAAGGAAAAGAAACACCGTGTGGAAGATGCGCTTTCAGCAACCCGTGCGGCTGTTGAAGAAGGCATCGTTCCCGGCGGCGGTGTGGCATTGATCAATGCCATGAAGGCCATTGAAGACCTGAAGATGGACAGCGACGATGCTCAGATTGGCGTCCGGATTGTACGCGACGCTTTGGAAATCCCGATGCGCAAAATCGCTGAGAATGCTGGACATGACGGATCGGTGATCGTTGAACACGTCCGCCAGGCGCAGGCTAAAGAAAAGAATACCAGCATTGGATACGATGTCTTAGCCGAGGAATATGGCGACATGGTCAAGGGCGGCGTGATCGACCCTGCTAAGGTGACACGCGGCGCTTTGGAAAATGCGGCATCTATTGCTGCCATGATTCTGACCACTGAAGCCCTGATCACAGATATCCCCGAACCAGAACCACCAATGCCCCCAGGCGGTGGTGGCGGAATGGGCATGGGCTACTAAGCCGATTAACATCTAACCACATAACAGGCTGCTCCAGATGGAGCAGCCTGTTTTTGTTTGCATCATTGGTGTATGGTGAATTGTGAATGGCGGATTAACTTACCTGCCCGGCGATTAGTGCATCGATCCCCAAGCCCCTTTCCTGCGGAAAAGGGGCTTTAAATCTATCTCACGTCAGCAGGCAAAGGGTTCTTCACCGCCGTCCTCCTGCAGAGTTATGTCGCGAAGTAAAAATGGTTAGGGAGGGTGCATGGGGTTTTAATAATTCTTCAGCACTGGTATAATGGTTTGCATGCGTGGAGTAAAGCGAAAAACCAACCAGCAATTATTCTGGCAATTAATTTTAATAATTGCCCTAACAGCCTGTACCAAACTCAACCCAAACGGCCCTGAAGTGATGGAGTCACCAGTTGCGGATTTGGCAACCGAGGTGTCGGTGACACCAACGCTGCCAGAGCCCACGATGACGCCTCTGCCGGCAGTAGCGATTGTGAATGGGGAAAGGATTTCACTGATAGGCTTTGAACGGGAGGTTGAACGTTATTTAATCGCTCAGGAAGCCTTGGGGGTTGAAGACCCAGACCAGGCTGATGCCCGTGAAACCGTGTTAAATGACTTGATAGACCAGGTTTTATTGGCGCAGGGTGCACGTGAAGCAGGGATTGAGTTCAGCGATGCCGAGGTGCAGGCGCGCCTGGAACAATTGGCTGAAGAAGTTGATCTAGACGGATGGATGGCAGCCTGGGGATACACCCAAGATGAATTGTTAGAAAGCTTACACTTACAGATGCTCGTGGCGAATCAACATGAAAGGATTGCGGATACTATCCCAGAGGCAGTTGATCAGGTTGAACTTCGGCAAGTGCTGGCCCTTACCGCGGAAGGCGCCAAACGGGCGTTGGGGAAACTCAATGCAGATGCGCCTTTTGAGGAGGTGGCCTTTGAATTTAGCCCGGAAACCGGTGGTTATCTCGGCTGGGTACCCCGAGGATATCTGTTGATTCCAATTGTGGAAGAGGCCGTTTTCGACCTGACTGTCGGCAGTTATACGGATATTATCGAATCGGAGATTGGTTATCATATCGTTTTGGTAATCGACCGGGAAGTGCGCCCCTTGAGTGCGGATGCCAGAATTACATTAACGCGGCAGGCGCTGTTTGATTGGCTGGATGAGCACCGGGCAACCAGTGTTATCGAGGTACTCATCGACTGATATGTCCAGCCGTTCCCCCACCCAGTATCCTCGCAGCCAGGCCAGGCGGCGTGAACCAAAGCCGGTGCCTTCAATGGCGACGCCGCGTCGTCCTCAACCCCCTAAAAAACTGGGTTTTCTGGGAAGCCTGTTTTTGCTGGCGCTTCTGGGGGGCATGATCTGGTTGTTCATGTTGATTTTAGGTCTGGGGCCTTATACAGATAACGAAACAAAGCCAACGCTGATCCCAACCTCGCTTGCCATCTTGCCGGCCAAGCAGGAAATTACCGTTGTGCCAACGATTACACAGACATCAGCAGCGACAGGCACGTTTGCCCCCAGCCACACCCCGACGGCCACGCCATCACCAACCCTGGAAACCTTTCCCTTTATCTTAATTGGTGAGCCAGAGGCGATTAGCAGCGACCTGCTCAGACCCTCATTGGGCTGTGACTACCTGGTGATTGCTGGCCAGGTGTGGGATTTGCAGGATCGGGCTGTGAAAGGGCTGAGGCTGCACCTCTCGGGTGAATTGAAAGGCTACCTGATTGAGCAGGTGGCGGTGACGGGGGCAGCGTCAGTTTATGGGGAATCGGGGTATGAGTTCTTGCTGGAGAATTTAGTGGTCAACAGTCGGGGTGCGCTATTGATCCAGCTTGTGGATGATGATGACGTTCCCTATTCACTGGCCTACCCTTTGCAAACCTTCCAGGATTGCCAGAAAAACCTGATTTTGGTGAATTTTAAACAGGTACGCTGACAAGAAAAATTATTATCAGGATTGAAATATTTGTAATTATGGGGTTTTTTAATGCATGGGCTGGTTGTTACCCCTCCGATTAAGCGGAATGTTTCCCTCGCCTACCAGCAAACCCGTCAACGGTTCTGCATGTAGTGCCAGAACCTTGCTGTTAGCAAAAAACTCGAAATCGAAATCGGTTTCGTCGCCAGCTTGCAGCCCGGGTACAGGTATCAACCGGGCGGTAAGGGGTTTATCTAAACGCAAAGCCAGGGCAGCCAGGTCAAGCAGAACGGCGTAGAGCTGGTCGACGCTTGCATCCCCGGGTAGCGGGATCGTATCCAGCCCGGTGCCGCACACGGCGGAATAGAGCAATAGATCGTAAACACTGAGCACACCCTGCGCGCCGCGCGCCGCCAGAGTGGCATCTTCCAGCAGGGGCATCATCAGGCTGTTGAACCCGGTGCGCTTGAACGTTGCCCGGTCGAGGGTGTCGGTCAGGAAGGCAGCGGCTGCCAGGCTGCCAGGGAGGCCCACTGCCGGCAGCCCCAGGCGTTCCAGGGCATGTCCGATGGATTTGTCCAGCTGCGGGAAAGGGGCCAGGGTGAAGTCAAGGCCTTTGAATTCAACTTGGTAAGCATCCCCCAGGCGTTGAGCGACCTTTTGCAAGGCCTGGGCATGGGTTTCAATCCTGGTGACCAGGTTCTGGCGCGCTTCTTCTAGCGAGCGGGCTTCAGTGAAAGCGCTCACCGCCAGGTCTGCCGCTTCTAAAGCCAGCGAAAAGGCGGACGTGCTTCCCTGGTGATAGGCTGCCGGGAAGAAGGGCGCCCAGGGGGGGACGTTGGCCAGCGCGGCAAAACGCAGGTTGGCAAAGCCGTTGGCTTCTAACTGGGCCGTCTGGGGGATCACCTCCGCGCAGGCGCGCACGGCAGGCAGGTTGATCTCGGTATGCGGCGTGGTCAGGTGTCCGCTGAAGAACAGGTTGCCAGAAAGCCCCAGCAGCTCAGGAATAACGGCATAGCTTTCCAGCTGGTCTGTCAGCGCCGGGCCCAGAGAGACGTATTCAAAGCCCTCACTGTGGGCCATCACAGCGATGTGGGCGCTTGCTTGTGCGTAGTCTTGTTTTGTGAGGAACTTTGAAAAAGGGGGTGTGGCCATCCGGATCGTTTGGACGGTGTACCCCTCATTTTCAAAGGATTGTTTGGCCATCTGCGCAAACAGGCCCGCCTTTTGAAAGATAAGCTCACTGATGGGCCAGCGTGGATGAATAAAACAGGTGATTGATCGGATGCGCATCAGTTGTCCTTTCGGATGGTATTTCTTTGCCGCATGACCTCAGCCATCAGAATAGCAGCCGCAACAGCAGCGTTGAGGGATTCTGTTCGCCCTGTCATAGGAATGGTAACCCGATGGGTGGCGAATTCTTCACCCAATGGGCTGGCGCCAAAAGCCTCACCCCCAATCAGCAAAACACAGGCGTCTGTCAGGTTGGTTTCCCATAATGGTGTGCCTGCATCTGAAGAGGCCAGGTAAACTGGGGTTCCTTTGAGGTAGCGGTGGATTTCATGCCAGGCCAGTGCTTGGATGGGCAGGTGAAAATGGGCGCCCATCCCTGCCCTCAGGACTTTGGGTGAGAAGGCGTCCACGGTTCCCGGGGTTAAAATCACACTCTCGACGCCGGTTGCTTCTGCCGTCCTCAGTATCGTGCCCAAATTGCCAGGATTGCGCACCTGGTCTGCCAGGACGATAAACGTGGGGGCTTTTGGCAAAGGAAATGCGTGGGTTTTCAGTACCGCCAGGATGCCCTGAGGCGTTTCAGTGTCACTCATTGTGCCCATGATCCTCGTCGAAGTTTCAAGCACCTCAACCTGGGCTGAGGATTCAAGGGAAGCCAGCAGCAATTTACCCCGATCAGAAAGGGTTTGGTCATATAAAATGAATTCCAGCGGCCAGCTGGCGGCGATAGCTTCTTCAATCAGGCGTACGCCTTCAACGACACAAGAATTTTCCTGTTTACGTTTGCGCGACTGAGTTTGCAGTGCGCGTACCAGTTTTATCTTGGGATTGCTGGTTGAGGTAATCAACGATGCTGGCTCCTTTTGTTAGATGGGCTAAGTCTTGCAGTCCTCCGGGGTTCCTACCCGGTGGAGAATTACTTGTATTGTATCGGATAATGCCGGTGTGCGAGGATCATATAGGCCAGTTTTTGGTTCTGGTTCTTTAGCCTGGTTTCAATAGCAGGATGTGAGAAGTTCCCCTTCGGGTGTGACCTTGAGGACGCCGAATTGCGGATGATAGCGATTGTGCTTACATGGGTAAGCAACGCCGGGGTTAAAAAATAATTGGCCCTCAATACATTGAATAACTTGACGATGGGTATGACCAAAGATGATTACATCTGCAAAGGGAAAATCCTGGGCCAGGAGTTGCCAATAACGCTCAAAACAGTAGCCATAACGAAGGAGATTCCATTTGTCGAGGAGGTAATGCCAAATTGAGCGGTGACTGTGGGTCAGGGTGATGTTGACGCCGAACGTTGAAAAAGAGATGTGTTTGGGAAACGGCAGGCCCAACAACCAGTCGCGATTCCCCTGGACGATTTTCACCGGGGCGATTTCTTCAAGGGTGTGGACAACTTGCATACTGCAGGCATCGCCAGCGTGTAAGATGACATCGACGTGGGCATCCATCAGCCCGGACAGGACGGTTTTGGGCAGGTTTTTTACACGGTCAGGGATGTGGGTATCTGCCACGATGCCATAGGTGATTGCTTTTTGCTCAAACGCCAAGGGACAACTCCCTTTCAATAGGGCGAAAGTGTAACCAGACGAGAAAAATGGTGATGATATATAGCAGACCGGTGACAATAAAAATTGGCTCAAACCCAAACCGGGTTTGGATCAAACCGGATAAAAAGAAGCCGACAACCTGTCCGGCTTGCCATCCGACAACCGGGACACTGGCAATGAGCCCCTGTTCTTCAGGATCACTGGCCAGCATGGCAAAATTGTCTAGTAAAGGCATGGACATTTGCATGAGCACGGTTCTGAACAGCAAGCCAATCACGGCCAACCACTGGAGCGGTGTAAAACCTAGAATGAACAAGAACACCAGGCTGAAGCTTTGTGTGACTACCGTGGGGATGATGCGGCTGCGAGTTACCCTGACAAGCCAAGGCGCGATCACCGCCCCAAGGAAGACAAACAGGGACGTCAGACTGAAGATTAAACCCAATAAATCATCGCTGATATTAAACTTGCCGCGCAGAAACACATTCAAGTAAGGAATGAGTAAGGCTGCCCCAAAACCCTGGATCAGGTTGATGACCACCAGCTGCCGAACGATTGGCCGGGCAGTAAGGTTGCGGATAATTTTGTTCAAAGGCAGCCGTGGCTGACTGGTTTCTGAGTTTGCTTTACCTTCTTTGATGAAGAACATTGGGATCAGGCTGGTGGCAGCCAGAAGAATGCCCGCTGTGATGACCCATCGGTAAGACATCGGTGTGTCTTGAACAATACCCAGCCAGCGTTCGAGCAATCCGGGGGCGTATCCTGCCGCCAGGTGGCCGATTGCGCTGGCCGCAGTTTGCAGGGCAAAATTTAAGCCAAAGACAACGGCTTGGCTTTCTTTTTTACTGCAGGCCATCATAAACGGCGGTTGAGAAACGCGGTAGAGCATAAAACCAGCACCCTGAATAAAGCCAAATACAAAATTCAATATCAGGGTGGGCTGCCAAATTTGCATGAACATGCCCAGCAGCCCTATGCTCAGGCCGATTAACATGCTCCCCCGCCGACCGAACCGATCGGAGAAGAGCCCCAACGGCAAGCCCAGCAACAATGCTGCCAACGGGGTGGAAGAACGGATCAAGCCGAGGGCGTCATTCGTAAACCCCAATGAGAGGATAAAGAGATTGAAAAACAACTCCCACACACTGAAGGAGAATCCGTAAAGCAGCGTGGATAATAAAAAGAGTTTAGTATTCCGATTCAATGGTGTGCGCATCGTTTTAAATAACCCGTGGTGTGAACAACGAAATTGATTTTACCATGATCACAGCCAGGAAAAGAACGGGGTGGTGCTTCGGGCGATGCCGTTCCATCTAATACAATCAACCCACTATTGCATTGGCTTTCGATACGTGATAAAAGTCTTCTCCTTCTGATAACCCAAGTTTTGATAAAGTTTTTGGGCGCCGGTAGGGCTATCAGTGTCGACACCCAGACCGACCTCTGTCATCCCCAGTGCTTTGTGCATATGCATGGAGCGCACGATCAGCGCCCGGGCGAGGCCCCGTTTTCGCCATGCCCTGTGGGTGGAGATGTCCTCTGTCCACCCGCGCAGGCGCTGGTTCTTCTCGTTATAGTCGTGATCAATATAGTTGAGCACGCTGGCGACAACGGTATCATCATTCCAGGCGACCTGCCATAGCTCCGGTTGAAAGTATTTTGAGCTGATATACCGCTGGTAATGCTCGTCGTCTTGCTTGGCAAATCCCCAATGGTCTCGAAATGCTTCACACGAAGCTTCCCAAACCTTTCGTTCCTGGTCTTTGGCCACCGGACGTACGTCAACATCCGGGGGCAACTCGGCGCTGGGAAAATCTTCAAGTGAGCGGACCATTTCGATGAAGTAACGTACAGGGGCATAGCCCAGTGATGCTAACAGGTCGTTGAACTCTGGTTTGAACTCATTGCTTTCGATCTGAAAAAACCGCGGGATAACCAGGGGATGGCTATCTGCGATTTCTTTCAGCCGTGCTTCGCACCAGGTGATCAGGGCAGTTTCGATTCCTTTTTCACGCCAAACCGGGTGGATATTGACGAAATAGCAGTAGATGCGGCAGAGCGGATCTTCTTCCTGCCACCAGCTAACCCGTGAATAGGCTACCGGTTCGCCGTTAACTTCAGCAAAGATCATATCCTGTTCAGGGTCGCAGTTGGTCAGGTGGGTATAGCTGTGCTTGAGATCAGCCAGAGTATCACTGGTTTCTTGATGATCAGCTTTTGCAACGGCTTCGACAATCTTCAGCATGTCTGGAAAATCAATTTCTCCTGCGAATTTGCGAAAACTGAGACCGTCGATTTTAGGTGGAGATTTGAGTGTAAATTTGATGCTTTTCATAATTGTGCTATCCATTTCTTTCATGAAATAATCTAAAAATTTTTTGCAGGGCTGGGCGGTGTACGCCTTTTGCAAGTAGGGTTGAACAAAGCACCCGGGCTGGGTACAAGCCTCACTTTGTTTGGGAAACAAAACTCACCCAGATGATAGCGTCCGCCCAGCCTGCTGTGCCCAGCCCTGCGGATAAAACCAATAAGGCTTGCTCAATCTACACCGCCTTGATCATTCCCATTGGCCCGGGCCGCGCGTTCCAAATCATGTGCGTTCAGTTTAAATTTTAACCAGGCCGGGATCACGGTGATAAGGGCAAAAATGGCTGTGATGTAAAAGGGTGCTTGTGGGCTGATGGACTTCCACAGAAAGGAGCCGATAGCCGGCGCAGGAAGTGAGAAAATGCCCAGGCTGGCGTGGATCAGACCAAACCCGGTGCCCAGCAGCTTTTCTGGAAGTACTTTGCTGAGCAACGATTGATAGGCCGGGGAAAGCAGCCCCACGCCCACCCCAAAAATAACCCAAGCTACCACAAAGCCAATAAAAGTCTCCACATTGATCATCAGCACCAGCGCCACAAATTCCAGCACAAACCCCAGTGCGATGGCGGCTCGTTCGCTGAATTTGTCGGCAAACCAACCTGCAGGAATGGTGGTCACCATCATAGCGATGCCAAAAAAAGAGGTCAACCAACCGATTTGCTGTAAATTGAGCCCGGCGATGTCTTCCAAATAGACCGGCATCAGGCGGAAAGATAAGGAAAAGGCGATATCACGAACACCGTCGGTCAATAACAGCCAGGTGAGTACACCGCCTGCCACAGCCAAGCCGTAGATTGTTTTGAAATTGAACTTTAAGGATTTCAGCGAGAGTCTTTCTTGCTTGATTTCTGAATGCTGGGTTGCGGTGATCCTGGCCAGAATAACCCGGATGATGGTTGCACAGACATAAATCGCTGCTGCAACAGCCAACATGACCCGGAAGCCATAGGTATCTGCCAGCCATCCCGCCAGTGGCGGCCCGATCACTGTCACAACGGTGTAGATGGTATCGGTGATGCCATAAACTCTGCTGCGATATTCTTCACTGGTCTCTTCAGCAATGAAAGCGCCAAAACTGGGGCCAACCAGTGAGCGCGTCATCGCGTTTAAACTTTCCGTCAGGTAAAGCCATTGCCAGGTTGGAATAAAGATCGGGCTGATAAAGGTGCCCAGGCCGATCAGGCTGCCCAGGGCTACGCTTCGCAACCGCCCGATGGTATCGGAGACCCACCCACCCAGCACCTGCAAAACCAGAGGGATAATTTGCGAAATGGTGAAGAACATACCAATTTGAGCCACATCTGCACCCAGGTAACGCATATAGAGGGGCAGCATGGTTATGTACATCTCAGAGGCAATATTCGCCAACACCATCGCCACCATAAAAACGATCAGCGTGTTGGAAAGCATGCGTTGTTTTGTGTCAGTCTGATTTATCGATTTAATTGTTTCCATGTTGTTTTAATTTCCTGAATGTTGCGATTATATTATGGGCTCATTGTTCGGTTTTGTTCAGGTATATCCTAAACGTTTTCCAGGGCGCAACTCAAATTCATATATATCGGATTGCCTGGCGATCTGCATGCCTGCTTTTTCATACAGGCGTGTCGCGTTGGTCGGGCTTGAGGCATCAACTTCCAGACCGACCCGTTTTTTGCCATGTTGGTGTAAGGCTTTGAACGCGGTTAGCAATAAGGCTTTACCCAGGCCCTGACGCCGCCACGGCTGTCGGACACATAATTGAGACACCCAGCCCATTTCCGAGTCTTCAACGATTTTTGATTCACATCGGCAAACACCCACAATCTCGTCTTTCGATTTTGCTAAAAACCAGAGGTTGGGGTCAAAATCCTTATCATGATGGATGTAATGCTCCCATTCTTGTAAGACGGCATCAATAGGCCGGTCGACACGCCCCCAATGATCTTTGAAGCCATCTTCCATGGCCAGGATGGCGGTTTTGAATTCAGCCTCGAGATCAATTGGTATAATCTCAATCCCTTCAGGGGTGTGGATCACTTCACGGCCATCTTCCAGTTCAATTTCCATTCGGTAATAATGCCTGACGACCTGGTACCCGTAGGATTCCAGACACTTTTTTCGGCGCATGTCTTTATTGGCGACGCCCTGTGACATCGTCACCCGGGTGCCTTCTGGTGCCAGCGAGAGGCGTTCCCTGGAACAGGTTTCAGCCCAGGTTAATATGTTATGATACAGACCGTCATCCCAATGCTCGGGGTGCATCATCCCCCATACGAATTTGGTGACATGCGGGCTGGTAGTGTCCCAGACCTCTATATAGCCAATGATCTTCCCCTGTTCACATTCTAAAACACGCGCCACTTCTTCCAGATTGAGCCCCGGCGTTTTCCAGTCGTTAATCATACGATCCAGATCATAGGTATCGTGGCCGAAAAGTGCCTGTGAACAGGCATTGAAGAGCTTGGTAACCTCTTGTGCATCTGCCAGGGTAAAAGGGCGCAGGTGAATGGCGTTTTGAGTGATTTTCATTGCTTCTCCACTTTTGTTTCCGGTTGGTGTTGATTGGCTCTGTTCAGCCATAATAGGTTGCTTATGTACGATTATCGAGCTATGCAACGTTTCTCTTTCCTTTTCCATTTATTTTCAAAATCCAAAAAGCCAGCAGTTTGACGATCAACCCGTGGCTTGTGACGTTTTGGCTTTTTTGGTTTTTTACTTGGGGTTGAAAATAAAAAAGCCACGGGATTTGGAGCTTACCCGTGGCCAAATAACTGGTTTAGTTAAGGCTAATTAATAACAGGCGCACTCCGCGAAAGGGTGATCACGTCCGGCGGGGTCGACGGAACGAAACCGAAGCAGGGGATTGTTGAAAAAGACTGTGCTCATGCGTGCGCTTTCCTTTCTGATAAAATTCTGTCCAGAGGGTCTTATCTGCAGGCTATTTGATTAATAAATCGAGTTTATCATATATTTTTCAATTTTGTCAAGCAAAAACTGCGAAAAGTTACCGTTTTTTGATAAAACCCAGGTAAATGACGGTAATTAAACCCAAGCCGCTGGTCAAAATCAACCCTAAACCAAAGCTTTTACCATCGCTGAGGGCCTTATGCAGCGCAGATGGCGGTGAGGTGGGTGTGGGGGTGGGCATGGGTGTGCGCGTTGGAAAAGGGGTCATGGTTGGACGCGGCAGGGTAGGGGTGGGTGTTATCGGTGTGGGTGTATTGGTGATGGTTGGCGTTGCGGTTGGGTCTGCCGGTGGAATGATGATCAATTCCTGCCCCTCGTTGACCAGAGTAGTCCCCAGGCTTAATCCGGAATTGGTCAGGATTTGATCAATCGGTACCTCGTAAGCTTCGGAAATCACCCAGAGTGTCTCACCATAACGAACCGTATGGATCACGCTGCCATCCGCATTTGGCGTGGCGGTGATGACTTGTTGAGCAGCAACCAGCAGGCTGCTGGGCTCAGTTTCGCCTGCCTGTGCACCGACGCCGCTGCTATCGGTAGAAGGTTGTTTGATTGCGGTATCACCCGGCAGGACGTTGAGCGTGTAATAAACAACACCGTTAACGGTGGCAACGCCGGCGCCGACTTTACCAGAGGCATAGGCTGTCATTGTTTGCCAGTGGATATAATCGGACCAAATTGAGTTGACAGTGTGCTGGACAGACATATTGTTGCCCATAGCAACGTTTTCTTTAATGCCATAATCGTTAGATGTGGTCCCATCGGCGCGGGTGTGGGTCCACTGACCCAGTGAAGCCATATAATCGCTGTGGCTTTGTGCAAAACTCATCAGGTAGCTGTCGACCACATAAGCGTCTAAACCCAGGCTTTGTCGTAACTGGTTGACAGCGTTGATCAAATCTGAGGCTGAACCAGATTGTGCGTGAGCGGTGGTGGCCGGAATCAGTAATGCCACGGTAAGAGACAGAACCACCATGATTAGCCATTGCGTGTTTAATCGCATAATGGGATTATTATAGCTTGTTTGCTTAAAAAGGGAATTCTTGCCGCGTTTGTGATATGCTGGCGACCCAATGTTTGCAGAGTGTGATGGTCTCTGTAAGCCACCCATCCTGATTTGATTTGACCGGGATGGGTGGCGTGTAATTGGGATTAATTACGTTGATTGAGACGTAAGCAACCAGCTTATTTACGCTGTTGTGTGACGAGATTCACCAATCCTGCAGCAGACATGATGGAAGTGAAAGCTGTCGTGCCCAATTTTCCACCACACCCGCCCAGCAGTGGCATGCTGAGTACGAAAAGAAACCCGGTAAACAGACCGGCAACTAGCATATGCCAGAACTTCGGACAGCGAATCTGATTGGACATGCCGGCGAAACTGGCGCAGATCACCACCACGCCAAGGGGGGTGCCAATCTCTGGAACCAGTACCGGCAAAACTAACCCGCCGACCAGGCCAACAACCGAAGAGGCAAGGACAGGGCCTTTACCGAGATGGTTGTTGAGGTAGAAGGTTAGCGGCGCAGCGATCAACGCAGCGACGATTAGCCAAAGGCTGGTGTTCAATGACGGAATTGATGAGGGGACGAATTCTCTACCCAGGATTAACCCGGTGACGACAACACTGATGAAACCCATCGCGCCTAATTTCCCGCCGAACCCACCGAAAACATCTCGACAAAGGACGTATACCAAGCCTGCAAGGGCGCTGGCAATGATAATTCCTGTATAGGTGGGGAATAAGGCAGCAGAAGACATACCTGCAAAAGATCCGCAATACATTGGCACGGCGTATTTTGGAACAACCAGGTAGGCCACAAGGCCGACCAGGGCAGATCCAACTACCAAACCTAAACTCAGGTTATTGTTTAGATAGAAACTAAGAATACTGCCAACAAAAACAGCGATAAACTCATAGAGTTTTGTTGAAAAATCAGCCGGCGCAAGATCAGTCTTGAGGAGTGTGTTTGCCTCTTTGTAAATGGTGAAATAAGTACCGATGGCAATAAGAACAACTGCTATGCCTGCTGCTGGATGTATTGGAAAAGATTGACGAACGGCGTTAACGAGCAGTATGGTCACTGTGATGGATAAAATGATAAATCCGATGGTCGCTGATGTTTTTGTGATAGATTTTGCTTGAGATTTGGATGACATGATTCTCCTCTTTATAGGGTATTGATTTGGAACGAATTTGCCTGAGTAGATGGAATTTGGTCATGAGTCTGTGATCAGAGATGAACGACGATCAAGGAGTTTGTATGCCTGACTGAAGCGTTCCTGGTTGTCCGATAATTAGATTTGTGACCAGATCTTTTCCATGTCTAATCCACCAAATTATACCAGCCTCTTATAACAAGAAAGTAATCAATGCTCAGAATGTTTTAGGAAAACTGGCACAATTTTTATTGATGAACGAGCGCAGGTCAGGTGTTAATGACGATTTTTCGGTCGGGGATTGTAATGCCAATGCAATTGGTATATTAAGGTAAAATCAGGGCAGACCAATAATATCCGGAGGATAAGGCTGAATGTTAGACATGAGATTGATTCGGGAGGAACCGGAACGTGTGCGTGAGGCGCTGGTTAAGCGCCATATGGACCCCTCCCCGGTGGATAAAATTTTAACGCTGGATGAACAGCGGCGCCAGTTGATCCAGGGTGTTGAGGAGAAGCGCGCCGAGCGCAATGTGGTATCAAAAGACATCGCAAAGATGAAAGATCAGGTTGAGCGCCAGGCGAAGATCGACGAGATGCGCCAATTAGGCGATAACATCGATGCAATTGACGCAGACTTGAAGGCGGTTGAGGTCGAGTTGAATGCGCTGGTTTCCGAGCTGCCCAATATCCCTGACCCTGATGTCCCCGTGGGTGTGGATGACAGTGATAATGTGGTCGTCCGTACAGTCGGTGAGCTGCCAGAATTTGATTTTGAACCCAAACCGCATTGGGATTTGGGGCCTGAATTGGGTATTATTGATTTTGAGCGCGGTGTAAAACTGGCTGGATCGCGCTTTTATGTCCTCAGTGGGCTCGGGGCACGTTTGCAACGGGCGTTGATCTATTGGATGGTTGATCTGCACGTCAAACAAGGCTACCTGGAAAAATATCCACCGTTTATGGTCCGAGGCGAGATTCTATATGGGGCAGGGCAGCTGCCAAAATTTGAAGACAATCTGTATAAGGATCACGAGGAGGATTTATGGATGATCCCCACGGCAGAGGTGCCGTTGACTGGATTGCATATGGATGAAATCCTGGATGAGGCCCAGCTTCCTCTGCGGTATACAGCTTATACAGCTTGTTTTAGAAGGGAAAAAGCCAGCGCCGGACGGGATGTGCGCGGCATCAAACGCGGTTTTCAATTTGATAAGGTGGAATTGTATACCTTCTGCCGACTGGAAGATTCGCCGGCAGAACACGACCGCATGGTTAGCGATGCTGAAGAAACGGCGGCCCTGTTGGGCTTGCCCTACCGGATGATGTTACAATCCACCGGAGATTTGGGGTTTGGCTCGCACAAGACCTATGATATTGAGATGTGGGCGCCAGGTTGCAAAGAATGGCTGGAAGTCTCGTCGATCTCAAATGTGGGCGATTTTCAGGCACGCCGCTCGGGCTTGCGTTACCGACCGACGGATGGAAAGAACACCCAATTTGTGCACACGCTGAACGGCTCGGGGTTGGGCTTGCCGCGCACCTTGATTGCAGTCTTGGAAAATTATCAGCAAGCCGATGGATCGATTGTCATCCCGGAGGTGCTGCGCCCGCTGATGGGTGGGGAGACTGTGATCCGCGCTGAAGGATAGGAATTAGAACTTGAAATGAGTTTTTCAAAAAGGACGGTCCGCAGTTCACTGACCGTCCTTTTTATGATTAATGGGTAGGATGGTGGAGATGACCATGAAACTCGATACAAAGGAGGGTAGAAGGAAAACTTACTTCTTACAACCTGCCCTTTAGATTCTTAATAAATGTTTCGTTGCTTTAATCGGCTGAACGCCGTGCCTGGCGCGCAAGGTAGAGAGCAATCGAACCGGCGACGGCAGCGTTGAGTGAATCGATCTGGCCCTGCATGGGCAGCCGCATGAGCAGGTCGCATTTTCCTCTTACCAATCGGCGCAGGCCGATGGCTTCGTTGCCAATCACCAGACCGATAGCGCCGCGTAGATCCACCTTTTCTGGGGGTTGCGCTGCGGGCGAGTCTTCCAGCCCGATGATCCAACCGCCGGCCTGCTTGAGCTGGTCTATCGCCTGAGCCAGGTTGTGCTGAGCAATCTGGAGCAGCTCTGTAGCCCCAGAAGAGGCATTGACAACCGCCGGGGTGACCGCAGCAGCTCGAGCCAGGGGTAAGATCACGCCATGCACACCAAAGGCTTCTGCAGAGCGCAACAGGGTGCCTAAATTTTGAGGATCTTGCACCTGGTCTAAAAGTAGAACAAATAGTGGTTCACAACGCTTTTCGGCAGTGTGAATGATACTTCCCAGATCGGAATAAGGATAAGCGCCTGTACTGAGCGCCGCGCCTTGATGATTACGATCAATTCCATCAAGATCGGTGCGTCTGATCTTTTCAATCAGGACGCGCTGACTTTGGGCTAACTGGATAATTTCAACCAGGCGGCCGCTGAGCTGGGCATCTTCGGCGATCCATAGGCGGTTGATCTGGCGCCGCTTTGAGCGTAAAACCTCGTAGATCGGGTTGCGACCCGTGATCCATTCACCCAAGGATTACTCCCACCGCCAGGTTGAGCCTTGTGGGGTATCTTCGATGATCACATTCAACTTGAGAAGTTCATCGCGCACGTAGTCCGAGAGTTGGTAAAGCTTCTGGTCACGCAGGTCTTTGCGTAAGGCCACTAAAAGATCAACAAACGCGTCTGCGCCAGTGGTGGTTAGCTCGGGGGGTTTAAGTTCCAGTCCGAGCACATCGGTCAGTGTTTTAAGCGCAGCCTGTGCCGGTGCCAATTGGTCATCGCTAGCCTGTTCAGAGCGGGCCTGATTGACTGCCCTGACCAGTTCGAAAATGTGACCAAGAGCGCCAGCGGTATTGAAATCCTCATCCATAGACGCGGTGAAGCCCTGCTGTGTGATTTTGATTTGTTCAGCCAGCTCCGAAAGGACTGCTTCTGGTGCGCCGACGGCATTGGGCAGCGCGGGACGCAGTCCGGAAAGCAAGCGGTCAAGCGCGCGCTGATTGGCTTCAATTACCTCGCTGTTAAAGGTGAGTGGGCTGCGGTAGTAGGAACTGAGTACAAGCAGGCGAATCACATCGCCGGGATGATCGTTTAAAAAATCATTGATCGGCACCAGGTTTCCGGTGGATTTGGACATTTTTTCACCTTTGAGCTGGAGCATGCCATTATGCATCCAGTAGCGGGCAAAGGGCTTCCCGGTAATAGCTTCGGTTTGGGCGATCTCATTCTCATGGTGGGGAAAGATCAGGTCGTTCCCACCGCCATGGATGTCGATCTGTGGGCCGAAATGACTGAGATTCATGGCGGAGCACTCAATATGCCAGCCTGGACGGCCGGCCCCCCAGGGGCTGTCCCAGGCGGGTTCACCGGGTTTAGCTTTTTTCCACACGGCGAAATCCATGGGGTTTTCTTTGCGTTTATCGACACGGATACGGCTACCCGCGTTCATTTCCTCCAATTTTCGCCCGGAGAGTTTGCCGTAGTCCCGTATGGTTTCAACCCGGAAATAAACATCACCATCAACTTCGTAAGCAGAGCCTTTTTCAATCAGCTGACTGACCATCTTAATGATAGCATCGATCTCCTGGGAAGCACGGGGATGTTCCGACGCTGGCAGAATATTGAGCTCGCGCAGGTTTTGCTTGAACTCCTCGATGTACTTTTCAGCCAGCTCAAACGGATCGACGCCTAAACGATTCGCCCGATCGATAATTTTGTCATCGACGTCAGTGAAGTTCATTACGTAGTCCACATCATAACCACGGTAAATCAGGTAACGGCGCACAATATCAAATACTAGGGCCGACATGGCATGTCCGACATGGGCGCTATCGTAAACAGTTGGGCCACATACATATATACTAACTTTTCCGGCTTGAATGGGCTCGAACTCCGATTTCTTGCGGGTAAGTGTGTTATAAATTCGTAAGGGCATGATTGCCTGACTCCTGTGAGAAAAATTGCAAACGTTGCAGATGATTAATCGGGTTTGGCGAAGATCATTCTGCCAGCTGCTGTCTGAAGAACTTTTGTAACGGTAATTTTGATGGTTTTGCCAATATAGTTATTGCCATCTTCCACTACCACCATGGTGCCATCCTCCATGTAGCCAACACCCTGACCGTACTCTTTGCCCTCTTGAATAATCGCCATTTCTAAAGATTCGCCGGGCAAAAGAATAGCTTTGACGGCATTCGCCAGTTCGTTAATGTTCAATACTTTTACGCCTTGCAGTTCTGCAATGCGGTTAAGATTGTAGTCGTTGGTCAGGATCGGGCAATTCAGTTGACGGGCCAAAACCACCAGGCGATCGTCAACTTCGCGCACACCTTCTACGTCTAAATCGCTGATGGTGACCGGGATATTTGAGTCTTTCTGCAATTCGGACAGGACTTCCATGCCTCGTCGGCCGCGCTGGCGACGCAGGTTGTCTGCAGAATCGCTGACATATTGTAATTCATTGAGTACAAAGCGGGGAATGAGCAATTCTCCGGGCAGGAAGCCCGTGCGGGCAATGTCATAAATTCGCCCATCGATGATGGTGCTGGTATCTACCAGGATTTGGCATCTTTCACCGGTGCTGCTGGTTCGTTTTGATCGCTCTTCACTGCCTTGTCCACGACCACCAATCCGCAAAAAACTGCGCAATTCTTTTTGGCGCGAGACGAAGGTAATCACTCCCAGGTAGCCAAAGACGATTGTCGTAACCACAGGCAGAATGTTGCCGAAAGGACGGCCCAGCAGGGACAAAGGGTAGGCCAGCAGGGCGGATAAAACCAGTCCGACAACCAGGCCAAAAATTCCAAAAACCAGGGTTTGGGCTGATAAATCACTTAAGTTTTTTCGTAAGGCATTTATCGGTTTGACAGAAATCCAGGGTGCAATGATGAAACCCAAGATAGCGAAGAGAACCGTTGAAATAATGTAATAAACGATAACGGGTTGGGGTTGCATGGATAGGCTATGCTCAAGCAGTACCCCCAGATGCCCCCCGAAAAAACCACCAACGGATCCAAAAACAATAAAGCCGACAATACGAGAGATAAGGTCAATAGACATGAATAATAACTCCTTTTAAAGTGCAAAATAAATAGGATAATAACAATGTTAATGATAGCATGCAGATTGCGATTAGTCAATTAATTTGCTTGAAATGAGAAAACATTGCAAATAGACTAAACATTATTTTCAAAGGCCTCTCGCCGTTTGTGAATGAGACAGAGCGCATTATCTGCCCTGATGCTGTTTTTCTCTTATTGACAAAGCTATAAATCAGACGGTTAAATTTGTTGTGGAGGCCGTAAAAGACTTTAACCTCCCTGAAAATCGGAGGAAAAGTGAAAAAGGTGTGCTGAAGCTTTAATTTTATTAATTAAGCTAATGGGGATAAATTGGCAGGCAGATTTTTGTGTGAGTCGTTCAGAGTACGCTGAATGGGTGTGCCTGCTTCTGGGTTAAGGAGCAGACTTAATTGGGCTAATGCGTGGGAATCGTATAACCGATGACCGCACAGGTCACAAACCCAAGCCGGAAAATCGGGGACGGTAATCAGATCGTCGCCGAGCCAGGTCATCAGTGTAATGGTCTGTAAGTGCTTGCGTCCCCCCTGGCATTTCTGGCAAGCATGAGTTTCAAGGTTCTCAGTCAAACGCATATGTCAAATCAATCCTTGGCGATGATTTTATCACCAAACTTTGTTTTGGGAAGGTGTTGTGGGCGACAGTTTGCCTATTTTGTTTTTTCGATAGGGGGTGAGGCTGTTTTTCATTGAAAAGCCATGACGATATCTGAGCTTCGTAAAATAGCCGCCTCTGAGAGTGGCCAGTAAATCAGCAATGCCCGGCCGACAATATCATTGTGAGGGACAAACCCCCACATATGAGAGTCGCTGGAATTGTTGCGGTTATCCCCAAGAACGAAGTATTCATTAGGCGGGATATCCCAAGTACCAGAATAACGGGGCGCCTCGGCAATATACGGTTCGTAAAGCGGTTGATTATTGACATAAACAATGCCGTCCGAGATGCGAACCTGATCACCCGGCAATCCGATGACCCGTTTGATATAGTCCATATCATTTGCACCGGGTGCATGGAAAACGATGATGTCGCCTATGGAAGGTTTCCCAAATTTATAGGCTACCCGATTAACCAGGAGAAATTCACCTGGCTTAAGGGTTGGCTGCATGCTGACATTTTCTACGCGCACCCTGGCGGAAAGGGCATTGATGGCCAGGAAGAGTACCAGTGCCAGCAGGATCGTCTCAACCGCGTCAATTAAGAACCCGAAACAACCGGAGCGTTTTGACTTGGATTCGGATCGCTGGGTTGGGGTGGCGGAAATTTGTTCGGTGTTAATGTCGTCTAACATGAATAATCTTTTCTAAACTGTCTTTAAATAATTGTGCGTTCGCAATATTTTAAATTATAGCGTATCTCGATATGAAAGGTCAGTCATTCCCGTCGTTTCTTAAGCACCAGGCGAATGGGCGTCCCGATGAATGGATATTCTTTCCGGATTTGGTTTTCAAGGTAACGCAGATAGGTGAAATGGGCATATTCAGGGTTGTTAACATACAACATGAACGTGGGCGGATCGTTTCTCACCTGGGTTCCGTAGTAAATCCGAAGGGAGCGACCTGTTCTTGACGGCGCAGGGTGGCGATCCTGGGCGGCTTGGACAACCCGGTTGATTTGTGATGTAGAAATGCGTACCAAGCGTTCTTCCTGAACCTGGAGGGCGAGGGGGAGTACGCGCTCTGCTCTTTGACCTGTTAACGCGCTGATGAAGATCAGCGGGACGTAATCCATGAAGTTGAGTTCATGACGGATTTTGGCGGTGTACTCGTTGATGGTGTAAGTATCTTTTTCGATCAA